>NZ_SMYJ01000038.1:0-143044 GCF_009720285.1 Bradyrhizobium sp. BR2003 | reverse complement strand
AAGCGCAGCAACGCGCGCGCCATGAACGCGTTGACTTCGCGATAGCTCGCGTAGTCCTCGCGGGACGCACGAATCAGATCGGCGCGCGAATGCATCGCGGGCCAGAGCGCCGAATTGGCAAAGCCTTCGTAATAGCCGCCATAGTGCGCGGCCGGCAGATCGAGCATCGCCAATGCGCCCGCCCCGAGCGCTTCGACCTCTGCGAAAGGTTCCTTCAGGTTCCCGTCGCGGACGCGTCCACTGGAACCAACCCATATTGCCCCTGTCTTTTCCACCACCGGCAATAATGCCGCTGCCAGCCCCCCCGTCATGGGTTCATTGGGTTTTCCGCGCGAGACGCGGTTCGATACGACGACGAGGTTCACCAGGTCCCCTCCTGTTGGTCAACTCGCGTATTAACAACCATTCATCAAGATGGTTCCTGATCAAGGAATCTCCCAATTGAAACCAAATTCTGGCGAACACGCACGGAACTCGCGGGAACTCGCGAAAAGAAAATTGCGCGCGAGGTTGACGCCACGACGCAAAAGCACCGTATTCGATTCGGCTGCGATGAATGCGCTTCGGTTAGGACAGGCTGACGTCCCTATCAACGTCGAGCAGCTGCGCGAGGAATTCGCGCACATCGCTCGGTCCGTCGAAATGTCCGGCGACGCCGGTTGCGCGACGGCCGACGGAGAACGCGAGACCGTCGAAATCAGGCATGATCGCGAACACGGTCTCGTCGGTGACGTCGTCGCCAATGAAGAACGGACGCCGTCCCCTGAACGGCTCATGCGTCATCAACTCGAGCACGCCGGTCGCCTTGGTGAAGCCGGAATGCTTGATCTCGCAGACGCTCTTGCCCGGCAGCACCTCGATCGGCGCATTCGGCAGCTCGGCGCGGATCAGCGACACCGCTTCATAGATCGCCTTCTCCGCCTGCGGCGCCAGCCGATAGTGCAGCGCCAGCGAATAGCCCTTGTCCTCGAGCAGAATGCCGGGGCTGAGCTTTGCGATCGCCGCAAGACGGCGCTTCAATTCCTTGTCGAGCGGCGGCGCATGTGCGGCGACCGCCTCGCTGTCCGGCTGCAGCCGCATCTCGGCGCCGTGGCCGCCGATCGCAGGAAACACTTCCGGCGCGAAGATCAGGTCGATGTCGTTGAGGGAGCGGCCGCTGACCAGCGCCAGCGCGCCGTGGGTGCGCTCATGCAGCTCTCTCAGCGTAGTCGACAGTTCCGGCGGCACCCAGACCTCGCGCGGCGTCGGTGCGAAATCGAGCAGGGTGCCGTCGATGTCAAGCAGCACCGCGGCCTGGCGGAGCGGCGGAATCAGCGACGCCGGCCTCGGCACGCTGTCCGTCTTGGCGTCAGGGGCGATGTCATCATCCAGGGGCATTTCGGCCAATTCATGCTTCGTCATAGTCTACTCCACAAATGCCAGTGGCCGCGCGACAGATTCGAGCGATTTCCGCTCGGCCGCGACGGCATAGCGCCATGCGACCACTGCGGCGACCATCATGAGTGCCGACCCCAAGAGGTAGCCGGCGAAGACGCTGTTGCGCGATCCGGTGTCGATCAGCACGCCGAACAACGCCGGCCCGATCACGCCGCCGATGCCGGTGCCGATCGCATAGAAGGCGGCGATCGCGAGCGCGCGGACCTCCAGCGGAAACGTCTCGCTGACGGTGAGATAGGCGGCGCTCGCGGCGGGCGAGGCGAAGAAGAAGATCACCATCCAGGCGATGGTCTGGGTCTGCGCGCTGAGCACGCCGATCGAGAACAGATAGCCGGACAGCGCCAGCAGCACCCCCGAGACGCCATAGGTCAGCGCGATCATGGTGCGGCGGCCGAGCGTATCGAACAGGCGGCCGAGCAGCAGCGGCCCGAGGAAGTTGCCGGCGGCGAAGGGGAGGATGTACCAGCCGACATTGCTGGCGGCGACGCCGAAGAAATCGGTCAGGATCAATGCGAAGGTGAAGAAGATCGCGTTGTAGAAGAACGCCTGCGCGGCCATCAGCGTGAGCCCGACCAGCGAGCGCTGCCGGTAGGTGGAGAACAGCGTCACCGCGACCTCGCGCAGCGGCGTGTGATCGCGCATCCGAAGCCTGATCTTCTCAAAGTCTGCGCTCGCCTGCTCGTGGCCAAGCACGGAGGTCTCGATGTCGGCCACGATCTTGTGGGCCTCCTCGGGACGCCCGTGAATCATCAGCCAGCGCGGGCTCTCCGGAATCCACATCCGCATCAGCAGCACGACGAGGCCGAGCACCGCGCCGGTGAAATAGGCGATCCGCCAGCCGTGATCGGGTGCAAGGAACGCGGGGTCGAGCAGGATGATGGCGCTCAGCGCGCCGATCGCCGCACCGATCCAGAAGCTGCCGTTGATGACGAGATCGGTCCAGCCGCGATAGCGCGCCGGCACCAGTTCCTGGATGGTCGAGTTGATCGCGGTGTATTCGCCGCCGATGCCGGCACCGGTGAGAAAGCGAAACAGCGCGTAGCTCGCGACATTCCACGACAGCGCGGTCGCGGCGGTCGCCGACAGATAGAGCGCGAGCGTGATGAAGAACAGCTTCTTGCGCCCGATCCGGTCGGTAAGCCAGCCGAAGCCCAGCGCGCCGAGCACGGCGCCGGCGAGATAGGCGCTGCTGGCAAGACCGACATCGGCGTTGGAGAAGCTCATCGCCGGACTGTCCTTCAGCGCGCCCGACAATGCACCCGCGAGCGTCACTTCCAGCCCGTCGAGGATCCAGGTGATGCCGAGCGCCAGCACGACGCGGGTGTGAAAGCGGCTCCAGCTGAGATTGTCGAGCCGGACCGGGATCGAGGTCTCGATGATGCGGTCATCGTCCGGCGTAACCGGAGCCACGGCCTGTTGCGTCGTCGCGGAGCTCAATTGTGTCGGCTGCAGTGTCATCAGAATCGACCAATGAGAAAAACCCCGGAACGATCTGTTCCAAGGCTCGCTCACCCGGAATTGCGGCAAACGGAGTGCCCGCCACGCGACGTCAACGCCGCAGGCCGGCAAGGGTTCCCGCAATGCGGCATAGGAACCACGATCGCGGCGAGCTGTTCTCGGCTCAAAAGACACGGAGGCATCGATGGCCGCACACAAGAAAGCAACGCGCAAGACGGCAAGGAAATCACCGGCACGGTCCACGAGCACGACGCGTCGCAGGCGTGGCGCAAGCAAGACGACGGCGAAGCGCTGGTCGCAGCGGGTGACAAGGGAAAGCGACGCGCTCGACCTCAAGCACGGCGTGTTCAAGCAGACCAGCGCGAAGAAGATCGCATCATCGCTGAAGAGATCCGCCGAGCACAGCGCGCGCCGCAAGAGCGGCGCCTACCGTTCCGCGCTGTCGATGCTGACTTTCTACATCAACCGCGCCGGCAAGACGCTGCCGAAGACCGAGCGCTCACGGCTGGAGCGCGCCAAGGTCGAGTTGAAGCACCAGTTCGGGCGGGATTGACGCTGTCGTCCTGGCGACCAACGCCGTCGTCCCGGCGCAGGCGCTCAATTCTGTCGTCATCAATTCTTTCGTCCTGGCGAAGCGTGGTTTTTGCACGGCCTAGAAAGCCAGGATCCATACGCCGCGGCCCACGAAAAGGGCACGCAGCGAGTTGTGCTTACACCAATGACCAGCGGTGGTTATGGCCGGCCTTCGCCGGGACGACGATAATTGATAGATTAGCAATTGAGCAATTGACGGACCAGCGCGCGCTTAGGCCGCGCGGATATTCGCCATGAAACGGTCGAGCTCTTCGCGCAGCCGCGAGCTCTCGACCGACAGCGAGCGGGCCGAGTTCAGTACCTCTTCGGAGGCAGCCCCGGTCTCGGTGGCGCCGCGATTCACCTGGGTGACGCTGGACGCCGCTTCTTGTGTGCCCTGCGCGACGTTCTGCACGCTGCGCGCGATCTCCTGCGTTGCCGCGCTCTGCTGCTCGACCGAGCTTGCGATGTTGGTCGCGATCCCGGAGATCTGCCCGATGGTGCCGCCGATCTCCTTGATCGCGGCGACCGATTCCTGCGTCGCCGCCTGCATGCCCGAGATATGGGTGGAGATCTCGTCGGTGGCCCTGGCGGTCTGGCTCGCCAGCGACTTCACCTCGGCGGCAACCACCGCGAAGCCGCGGCCGGCGTCGCCGGCGCGCGCGGCCTCGATGGTGGCGTTCAGCGCCAGCAGATTGGTCTGCTCGGCGATCGCGGTGATCAGCTTGACGACGTCACCGATCTCCTGCGCGGCGCGCGAGAGCTTGCCGATCCGGGCATCAGTCTGCTCGGCCTGACGCACGGCGGAATCGGCAATCTGGCTCGACTCCTTGGCACGACGGCCGATCTCGTCGACGGAAGCCGACAGTTCCTCGGTCGCGGAAGCGACCGACTGCATGTTGCTGGAGGCTTCCTCGGAGGCGCCGGCGACTTGGCTCGACAGGTTCTGCGTGGTCTCGGCCGTCCGGGTCAGCGTACCGGCCGCCGATTCGAGCTGCACGGCGGAGGCCGACACGTTGGAGACGATCGAGCCGACGGCGGATTCGAATTCGTCGGCGAAACGAATCAGCTCGTTGCGCCGCGCGGTCGCACTCGCCTTGTTCTGCGCTTCCTGGGTCGCGGCATCGCGTTCGGCCTTGGCGATCGCCTGGACCTTGAACTCCTCCACGGCGCCGGCCATCTCGCCGAGTTCGTCGCGGCGGCCGAGGCCCGGCAGCACGACGTCGAAATTGCCCGCCGCAAGCTCGCGCATTGCCGCACACATCGCCGCGATCGGTCGCGAGATGCCCTTGCCCAGCAGGAACGCCCAGACCAGTCCGAGCACGAAGCTGCCGGCGGCCAGCATCAGGATCAGCTGCTCGGTCTCGCCGATCATGGTGTGCGATTCGTTTTCAAGCCGCTTCTGGTCGGCGAGCAGATCGGACTTCATCGCCGCCGCGCCCTGGCTGATGGCGGCCGCGGACTCCGTCATCTCGACGGTCAGTTCGTCGATCGACTTCGCATTCGCGATCAGCTTGGCGAGCGCCTCGCGGTATTCTTCGAGCAGCGCCGTGATGTCCTTCACGCTCTGGGTGATCCGCTCGTTTTTCGAGGTAATCGCCTTCACCAGATTGTCGGCGAATTTCAGCCGGGCGAGCGCGCTGGAGGCAACCGTCTTGTCACCGTTGACGACGAAGGTATTGACGGCCCCGGTGATCGACTGGAGCTGGTCGGCCACCTTCTTGGCGCCGAACTGGATCGACTGCAGCTCGGAATCATCGGCATTGCTCGGCAGATCGTCGAGCTTGTAGCGCATCGAGGTCGCGCTGCGGGTCAGCTTGTTCTGCGCGGTCTGTGCGCTGTCGTCCTTGATGCGGACGATCTCGGCGAAGATCTTGGTGAAGGCGCGGAATTCGCGCTCCAGCTTGGTGATCTGCTCGAGCCGGGCCGGATTGGTGGTGCCCTTCATCGACGCCATGATAGCGTCCTTCAGGCTGCCCTCGGCGGCGAGCGCGGCCTTGGCGTCGTCCTCCTTGCCGGTCGCGACGAAGTAGCGCGCCAGCGAACGGTAGGAGATCAATTCGCGATCGATGTTGCGGGCCAGATCGGCTTCCGCGACGCTCTGGCGATAGGAGCCGACGCCGGCGGAGACCCGCTCGAAGCCCATATAGGCAAAGCCCATGGTGGCTGCCGACAGCGCCAGCGTGACGGCAAAGCCGAGCATGATCTTGGCGCGAAATCTGAGGGTTGGGATCCTGATCGACAACGATCGCTTCAGCCCCGGCATTCCAACCCCCGTCTTCATTCTGAAAACCACGCGAGGTCCGGCAGCAACCCGCCCCAGACCCCGGAGCGCAAAACTAAGGCAGAATCGATAAGGCCCGGTAAATGGGCAGCGGCCGCCCGGTCCGGCGCGATACTACCTTGGTCGGGCTAGCAGGGTGGGTAAGGTGATTGACGCGCGGGTCCGGCCCGATAGTTTAGAACCGATCAAACTTGGCCCTGCCCGGGCCAGGAGAACACATCGGGAGGTGTCCCATGTCATCGCGTCGACCGGCGCCATCGGCGCTCGCGGCGAGCGTAGTTGCCGGCGCAGTCGCCCGGCCAATGGCATTTCCCCTCGCGACCTGAAGGACACGGGCGAGCCGGGACGCGAGCCATCGCGGCATGGCCCGGATGCCCTCACGACCCGCGCGGGCTCAACCGGCCGCGCCAAGAAAATCAAAAAATTCTGGTCAGGGAGAGCGCCTTTGGCGAAGCAGAACGGTAGCGCCGCCGACAGCATAGTCGTGGTACAGGCAAAGACCGACGGGCCGCGGGAGGCAGCCGACGAGATCGCGCGCCAATTGGCGGCGGCCGATCTCGCGATGCTCGTGGTGTTCGTGTCGCCGTTCTATGAGCCGCAGACATTCATTGCCGAACTGTCCAGCCGGATGCCCGACGTTCCGATCTTCGGCTGCACCACGGCCGGCGAATTGTCGCCGAGCGGTTGGGACGAGGACAGCGTCGTCGCGATGGGCTTCAACGCGGCCGATTTCGTCATCGCGGCCCGTCCGCTGTTCGACCTTACGACATTCCGGGTCGACCACGGCCGCTCGATGTGCACCGAATTGCAGAACGAATTCGCGCAACGCACCGAGCATTGCGATCACACCCACGATTCCTTCGGGCTGCTCTTCATCGACGGCATGTGCCAGCGTGAGGAGACCATCATGTCGGCGATCTATGCATCGCTCGGCGATATCCCGGTGGTCGGCGGCTCCGCCGGCGACGGCCTGCGCTTCGAGAAATCCTGGGTCTTCCATGGCGGCGAGGCCTTTACCGATGCCGCCGTCCTGATTCTGATCCGGACCCGGCTGCCGTTCCGCCTGTTCAAGTGCGACCACTTCGAACCGACCTCGACCAAGATGGTAGTGACCGAGGCCGACATCGAGCACCGCATCGTCAAGGAATTGAATGCCGAGCCGGCCGCGCTGGAATATTCCCGCGCCGTCGGCCTCAGCGACAGCAAGCTCGAATTGTTCTCGTTCGCCGCGCACCCCGTGCTGGTTCGCGTCGGCGGCGCCTATTACGCGCGATCGATCCAGCGCACCAACCCGGACGGATCGCTGCAATTCTTCTGCGCCATCGACGAGGGCATGGTGCTGACGGTGGCGCGCGAGCGCGACCCGATCGACGTGACGAGCCGCCTGCTCAAGGAGCTGACCGAGGATCTCGGCGAGGTCTCGATGTTCATCGGTTTCGAATGCGTGCTACGCCGGCTCGACGTCGAGCAGCGCCAGCTGTCGCGGGAGATGTCCGAGCTCTACCGCCGCAACAAAGTGATTGGCTTTCAGACCTATGGCGAGCAGTATCGCTCCATGCATGTCAACCAGACGCTGACCGGCATCGCCATCGGCAAGCGGGCACTCGCGCCGCAATGACGGATACCAGGACCACGCGAATTGCGGCGCTCGAACGCGAGGCCGAGAAGCTGCGCAAGATCAACGCGGCGCTGATGTCGCGCGTCGAACGCTCGACCGATCAGCAGCTCAACGCCTTTTCTCTGTTTGAAACAGCCATTGCGCTGGACCAGCAGGTGCGCGACCGCACCCAGCAGCTCAAGCAGGCCCTGCAATCGCTGGAGAAAACCAATGGTCGCCTGCTGCAGGCCAAGCAGCAGGCCGAGGCGGCGAGCTCGCTGAAATCATCCGTGCTGGTCTCGGTCACGCACGATCTGTTGCAGCCGCTGAATGCGGCGCGGCTGACGCTGTCCGCGCTGACCGAGATGGCAACCGAATCCAAGAACGTCGCGCTGACCGATCAGATCGACCGTTCGCTGGCGACGCTCGAGGACATGCTGCGGACGCTGCTCGACATCTCCAAGCTCGATGCGGGCGTGCTCAGGCCGGAATTCGGACCGGTCGCGATCGCCTCGCTGTTCGAGCCGCTGGAGCAGGAATTTGTCGCGACCGCCGCCAAGCGCAATCTCGGCTTCCGGATCATGCCGTCGTCCGCGGTGGTCCGTTCCGATCCGCTGATGCTGCGGCGGATCCTGCAAAACCTCGTCGCCAATGCGCTGCGCTACACCCAGCGCGGCAGCGTGCTGATGGGATGCCGGGCCAGGGGCGATGACATCTGCATCGAGGTGCACGACACCGGGCCGGGCATTCCGGAAGCGCAGCGCGAGGCCATCTTCGTCGAGTTTCAGCGCGGCGAGACCAGCGCCGGCGACAAGGCCGGCATCGGGCTTGGTCTTTCGATCGTGCGCCGGTTTGCCGACCTGCTCGGCCATGACATCAGGCTGAGCTCGCGCGCCGGCAAGGGCTCGGTGTTCTCGGTCACGGTGCCCCGCACCCAGGATCCGGTTGCGATCCCGGTGCGCGAACAGGCCAGCGTCGACTATCGCTATGGCGGCATGGAGGGCGCCAAGATCCTGCTGATCGAGAACGACCTCTCGAGCGCCGAGGGGCTCGCCCATCTGCTGGAGAAATGGGGCTGCGACGTCGCGGTGACGATCTCCAAGACCGAGGCGCTCGAGCGCATCCACGCGCTGGACGGCATTCCCGACGCCATCATCGCCGATCTGCATCTCGACAATGGCGAGACCGGCATTCAGGCCGTCGATGTCATCCGCGGTGCGATCAACGCCAAGGTGCCGGCGATCATCGTGACCGCCGACTACTCGGCCAAGGCCGCCTCCGACGTATCGGCCTTCGGCCATGAGCTGTTGAAGAAGCCGATCAAGCCCGCCGAGATGCGCTCGCTGCTGTCGTTCCTGCTGGCGGCGGAGCAGTCGGGCGCGCGGTTATGATCAAAGCGTTTTCGAGCGAAGTGGATACCGGTTCGCGTGAAGAAAACGCGTCAGACAAGAACCTGGAGCCGCCGTTCCGATTCCATCGGAACGGAAAAAGGCTCTAGTCGCCATGCGACGACGGCGAGGCCGTCACCGGCGCGTGGTCATGCTTGCCGAAGTCGAGCTTCGACAGCGCGATGATGGCCTCGGTTCGGCTGCGCACGCCGAGCTTGCGCAGGATCTCCGAGACATGCACCTTCACGGTGGTGACCGAGATATCGAGCTCATAGGCGATGTGCTTGTTCTGCAGGCCGCGGCAGATCATGTCGAGCACGCGAAGCTGCTGCGCGGTGAACTGGCCGAGCTGCTGCACCAGCTCGCGCGTCTCGGCCTGGGCCTTCCGCGCGGTGGCGGTATCGCGGAAGCGCGTCGGCAGGCACACCGCGCCTTCGAGGATGCCGCGCAACAGCCGCGCCAGCTCGAGCTTCGGCGTCGACTTCGGGATGTAGCCGGAAATGCCGAGCGAGATCGCGCCGCCGACGATCCGGGGATCGTCATGCGCCGACACGATCACGAGCGCGCTGCGCGGCGCGGCGGCACGCACCCGGTAGGCGCCGAGCAGGCCCGTGGTCCCGGGCATCGACAGATCGAGCAGGATCAAATCGAGGCCGTCGCGCGCGGCGATCACGTCCAGCGCACCGTCGATCGACGTCGCCTGCAGTACCTCGGCGTCGGGAAACTCGGCCCCGATCACGCCGATCAGGGCGGCACGGAACAGCGGGTGATCCTCGACGATCAGCAGTCGAGGCGCACCCGCCTTGCCGGGCGGCGGCTCGTCCGCCAAGGGCGCGGTCGTGGTCAATGCTGCGCCGTCCTCCCTCGGATGCTCATGACAGCCATTGTGCGCACGACGTTATCTCAAAGCCGGGTGGCAGCCTATAGGCAGGATTTCCAATGCGCCCGCCTCGCAGTGCAGCACGGCTAGGGCGCCTTCTCCGCCTTTGCGCCCGAACAGGCCTCCGGGACCGGAAGCGGAATCTTGCCGAGCTCGATGATCGCCTTGTTGCGGCTGAACAGCTTCAGCTTGCGCAGGATCTCGGTCACATGTGCCTTCACGGTGGATTCCGCGAGCTTGAGCTCGGCGGCGATCTCGCGGTTCTGCAGGCCGCGGATGATCAGATGAAGTACGCGAATTTGCTGCGGCGTCAGCTTCTGAATGCGTTCGCGCAGCGTCCGCGCCGTCTCGGACTGTTCCAGCGCGCCGACCGCGACGAAATCCCGCGGCGCCGAGACCGACCCGCTCAGCACCCGCGCGATCGCCTGCGAAAGCTCGCCGAGCGAGGTCGACTTCGGCAGATAGCCGACCGCGCCCATCTCGAGCGCCTCGCGGATGGTGTGCTTGTCTTCTTCGCTCGAGACGATCGCGATCGGCAGCCGCGGATAGCGATCCCTGATCTTCTGGAAGCCGGAGAAGCCGACCACGTCGGGCAGCAGCAGGTCGAGCAGCGCGAGGTCGATATTCGGCTCGCTGGCGAGGATGCCAAGCGCGCCCTTGATCGAGGTCGCCTCATAGATCCGGGCATCGGGATGCGAGATGCGAATGGCATTGCCAAGCGCCTCCCCGAACAGGGGGTGATCGTCGATGATCAGGAACCCCATCATGAGGACCCTCGCACTGATGTTCGTCGACGGCCGCGGCTAGTTCGACCCGCCGGTATCCTGCACGCTCTGCAGATAGGCATATACGTTTCTGAGCTCGTCGTCGCTGAAGACGTCCTTCCAGGCCGGCATGCCCTTGGCCGGCCGCCCGTCATGGACCGTCTTCCAGAAAGTCGATTCCATGTCGTCAGCATAGCGCTTCTTGAGCAGCCTGAGATCGATCTTTCGCTCGGCCTGCACCGCGTCCGGGCCGTGGCAATGCGCGCAGGTTCCATTGAAAACCTCCCGCCCGGCGGTGGCATCCCCTTTGGCATCGCCTGCAGTCGCGGCGGTCTGAACCGGTTTCTCGGCCGCGGCCGCCTGCCCGACCGTGACGGGCTCGCTGGCACCGACGGACGACGTCGTCGCCCGGTCGGCCTCGCCGAATTTCACCGGTGCGCCGTTCGGCACGCCATATTTGGCAAACAGGGCGGAAATCTCCGGCTGCAGTGACGGCAGCACACCGTCGACTTCATCGCGCAGCGCACCGGACGCCTTGGCGAAACCGATCGCGGTCGCCCAGAGCAGGCCGTCGCCCTCGGTCGGCACGATCTGATATTTGTCGCCGTAGCTGGTCTTGTTGAGCCAGCCCGCCACCGGCGCCCAGATGAAGGCGATGTCGACCTTGCCCTGCGCGAGCGCCGCCATGCCCTCCTCCGGGCTGAGCACGGTCACCTTTCGGATGTCGTCACGCAGCGCGAGCAGGTTCTGCGGCGTCGATTGATACTGCACCGCAACCCGCAATCCCCTGAGGTCGTCGATGCCGGCAAGCTTGCGGTCCTTGCCACCGACCAGTGCATAGCCTTCATGGGCGATCGGCTTCGAGAAGATCACCGCCGGGCCCATGAAATCGTCGATCAAAGGCAGGCCGACCATGGCGTCGCACTGCTTGCTGAGCAGCGTCTCCCGCACGGTGCGCTTGCCGAAATAGGACTTGTACCAATTGGTGCTCACCATCCGGCCGAGCTTTTGCGCCACCGCCTGGCCGATCTCGAGATAGAGGCCGGGCTTGCCCGGGTCGTCGCTCGAGAACGGCAGGTTGGTGGGGTCGGCGCAGAGCCGCAGCGGCGGTTTTGTCTCGTCGGCGCCGGCCGCCAGGGCCGGCACCAGAAGCAGGGCGGAGAGCAGCACGGTCCGGATTGCATGTTCCAACCGCGTGTTGCGCGAGGGGGTGCGCAGTTCGTTTCGGGCGATGCAAGACACGGACAATGCTGCCTCCTGGACGATCGTTTACTGCAGGGCGAACACGAACAGCGAGCCGCCTTCGGGCGCCGCGGCGACCATCTTCTTGCCGATGTCACCGAGGAAGGCCGGCAGCGCCGCGGTGCGCCCGACCACGATCGCGACATACTGCTTGCCGTCGACCGAATAGGTCACGGGACCTGCACCGATGCCGCTGCCGAGGTTCTTGCTCCACAGCACCTTGCCGTTCTTCGCATCGATGGCGCGGAAGTCGCCGTGCAGATTGCCGGAGAACACCAGATTGCCGCCGGTCGTCAGCGTGCCGCCGTTGAAGGGCAGGTCTTCCTTGATGCTCCACACCTTCTTGTTGGCGATCGGATCCCAGGCCACGAGTTCGCCAAGGAAACCGCCGGGGCCCGGCTTGGTCGGGAATTCGGCGCCGAGATAGAACACGCCGCGCTTGTAGTTCACGTCAGAGACCGACCAGTCCATGCAGACATTGTTGCTCGGGATGTAGACGAGGCCCGTCTGCGGATTGAACGACATCGGCTGCCAGTTCTTGCCGCCGATCAGGTTCGGGCAGATGTCCTTGGCGGGATGGCCCGGGCCCGGACGCTTGTCCGGATCCTCTTCCGCCCGCATCGTGTTGATGTCCCACTTCTTGGCCCAGTTGGCGAAGACGTATTTCTCCGCGGAGATCACCTTGCCGGTCTCGCGGTTGGCCACGAAGAAGAAGCCGTTGCGGTCCGCCTTCATCAGCACGGGCGTCTCGGTGCCCTTGATCTTGAGGTCGGCGAGCAGCAGCTCGTTGACGCCGTCATAGTCCCAGGCGTCGGCCGGCGTGCCCTGGATGTGCCACTTGATCTTGCCGGTGTTGGGATCGATCGCCAGCGTCGAGGCCGTGTAGAGGTTGGTCAGCTTGCCGAAATTGCCGTCGCCGGTGGAGCGCACCGCGGTATTCCACGGCCCTGGATTGCTGGTACCCCAGTAGACCGTGTCGGACTTGGCGTCGTAGGAGCCGACCAGCCAGGCGGCGCCGCCGCCATGCAGCCCGGTGTCGCCCTTCCAGGTGTCGCTGCCGGGCTCGCCGGGTGCCGGAACCGTGTAGCTCTGCCAGAGCAGCTTGCCATCCTTGAGCGAGAACGCCTGCAACGCGCCGCGGACGCCATATTCGCCGCCGCCGAAGCCGGTGATGACCTTGTCGCGGACGACGAGCGGCGGCGAGGTGATGACGGAACCCTGCTTGTAGTCGACGACCGTCGAGGTCCAGAGCTCCTTGCCGGTTTCGGCGTCGAGCGCGGTCAGCTTGCCGTCGAGCCGGCCGACGAAGATCTTGCCGTCGGCATAGGACACGCCGCGATTATTGACGTCGCAGCAGGCGTATTGAAGCACGTCATCCGGAATATCGGGCTGCCAGGTCCATTTCCGGGCGCCGGTCGCGGCATCGATCGCATAGACGTATTTCGGCCCCCACGAAGTCGACACATACAGCGTCTTGCCGATCACCACCGGCGACGACTCGTTGGAGCGCAGCGAAGCCAGCGAGAGCGAATAGACCAGCTGCAGCTTGCCGGCGTTCTCGGAGTTGATCTGCTTCAACGGGCTGAAGCGCGTATTGCCGTAGTCGTGACCGGCGATCGCCCATCCATTCGGATCTGATGCCGCCTTCACGACGGAATCATTCGCTTTCGACGCACCAATGCCTGCCAGCACCATGGCGACCAGCGACACGCCGGCAAAGAAAATCCCGCTCCTCAGCTTCATTGGCTTCCTCCAATATGGTTTTGTTGCCGCGATGGATGCATCGCGCGCGCGGATCGCTACCGAATTTCATGAACCAGCGATCTTCTGCCGCTGCGTCGGCGATGAAAATGACAGCAACGCCTTTGCGTCGTTATAGGCGGAAGGTAGTAGCGATCGCGGCGACGATTTTTGCGCACCGCAGGCTCCAGCGGATTGCCGAAAACCGCTTGTGCCGCCGGGCATTTTCGTCGCGCCGAAGTGCGCCGCCAGCAGCTTGCAAATTGCCCATTCAACGGCTGCCTGCTAGGATCAGAGGCACTGCCCGGCGCCTTCATGACAGGGCCGCGACTACGACTTTGATCGCGGTTACGACCCACATGAAGCGTGGTCTACTGGGCCCATAACGAAGCTATTGGGAGAAACGCGTGTCTACAGTCAAACTGACGGTAAACGGCAAGGCGGTCTCGGTCGACGTTGAGGACCGAACCCTCCTCGTGCACCTGTTGCGCGAAAACCTTAACCTCACCGGCACCCATGTCGGCTGCGATACCAGCCAGTGCGGCGCCTGCGTCGTCCATGTCGATGGACGGGCAGTCAAATCCTGCACCATGCTGGCCGGCCAGGCCGCGGGCTCCAACGTCACCACGATCGAAGGCCTCGCCAAGGGCGACGAACTGCATCCGATGCAGGCGGCGTTCCGCGACAATCACGGCCTGCAATGCGGCTATTGCACCCCCGGCATGATCATGTCCGCGGTCGACATCGTGCACCGCCATGGCGGCAAGCTCGACGAGGAAACGGTTCGTCACGAGCTCGAAGGCAACATCTGCCGCTGCACCGGCTACCACAACATCGTCAAGGCGGTGCTCGACGCTGCCGGCCGCATGAAGGTTGCGCAGGCCGCCGAATAGCAGTTCGCGCAGCACACACGATCAAGCTCACCACCGCCGGTCTCGATGGAAACGGCGGCAAATCGAATCTCCGGTCGGGAGGACTAGACAATGGGTGTTGAAGGAATTGGCGCACGTGTCGTGCGCAAGGAAGATCGCCGGTTCATCACCGGACAAGGACGTTACGTCGACGACGTCAAAATGGTCGGCATGAGCTACGCCCACTTCATCCGCAGCCCGCATGCCCATGCCAGGGTCAAGGGCATCGATTCAGCCGAGGCCATGAAGATGCCCGGCGTGATCGCGGTGCTGACGGGACAGCAGATCGTCGACGACAAGGTCGGCAATTTGATTTGCGGCTGGGCCATCACCTCGAAGGACGGCTCACCGATGAAAATGGGCGCGTGGCCGGCGATGGCGCCGGAGACCGTGCGCTTTGTCGGACAGGCGGTCGCGGTCGTGATCGCCGAGACCAAGAACCAGGCCAGAGACGCCGCCGAAGCCGTCGTCGTCGATTACGAAGAGCTTCCCGCAGCGGCCGACATCAAGGCCGCGATCAAGCCCGGCGCGCCGCAGCTTCATCCCGAAGCCCTTGGCAACATCGTGTATGACTGGCATCTCGGCGACGAAGCCGCGGTCAAGGATGCCTTCAGCAAGGCCGCCAATGTGGTGACGCTCGACCTCACCAATAACCGCCTGGTGCCGAACGCGATGGAGCCGCGTGCGGCGGTCGCGCATTACGACCAGGCCGAAGAGCACTACACGCTCTACACGACGTCGCAGAACCCGCACGTCGCCCGCCTCGTGCTGTCGGCGTTCTATAACATCGCCCCCGAGCACAAGCTGCGCGTGATCGCGCCCGACGTCGGCGGCGGCTTCGGCTCCAAGATCTACATCTATCCCGAAGAGATGGTGGCGCTGTGGGCCTCGAAGAAGGTGGGTCGGCCGGTGAAGTGGACCGGCGATCGCTCGGAAGCCTTCCTCACCGATGCGCATGGCCGCGACCATGTCTCGAAGGCGGAGATGGCGTTCGACAAGGACAACAAGATCCTTGGCCTGCGGGTGAAGACCCACGCCAATTTCGGCGCCTATATGTCGTTGTTCTCCTCGGCGGTGCCGACCTATCTCTACGCGACGCTGCTGTCGGGCCAGTACGTGATCCCGGCGATCTATGCCGAGGTGATCGGCGTCTACACCAACACCACGCCGGTCGACGCCTATCGCGGCGCCGGCCGTCCCGAGGCGAGCTACCTGATCGAGCGCATGATGGAGACGGCGGCGCGGCAGTTGAAGGTCGATCCGACCGAGCTGCGCAAGAAGAACTTCATCACCCAGTTCCCGTATCAGACGCCTGTGATCATGGCCTACGACATCGGCGACTTCCACGCCTCGATCGATGCCGCGATGAAGGCGATCGACTATGCCGGCTTCCCGGCCCGCAAGGCCAAGGCGAAAGCCGACGGCAAGCTGCGCGGCATCGGCATCTCCTGCTACATCGAGGCCTGCGGCATCGCGCCGTCGAAGGCGGTTGGCAGTCTCGGCGCCGGCGTCGGCCTGTGGGAGTCGGCTGAGATCCGCGTCAACCCGGTCGGCACCATCGAGGTGCTCACCGGTTCGCACAGCCACGGCCAGGGCCACGAAACGACGTTCTGCCAGATCATCGCAGAGCGGCTCGGCGTGCCGATCAGCCAGGTCTCGATCGTCCATGGCGACACCGACAAGGTGCAGTTCGGCATGGGCACCTACGGCTCGCGCTCGCTCGCGGTCGGCGGTACGGCGATCGTGAAGGCGATGGAGAAGGTCGAGGCCAAGGCCAAGAAGATCGCCGCGCATGCGCTCGAGGCATCCGAGAGCGACATCGTAATAGAGAACGGCGAGTTCAAGGTCACCGGCACCGACAAGTCGATCGCGCTGCCGATGGTCGCGCTCGCCGCCTACACCGCGCATAACCTGCCCGATGGCATGGAGCCCGGCTTGAAGGAGACGGCGTTCTACGATCCGACCAACTTCACCTTCCCGGCCGGCGCCTATATCTGCGAGCTCGAGGTCGATCCCGGCACCGGCAAGACCTCCTTCGTCAACTTCGTGGCAGCCGACGATTTCGGGCGGCTGATCAACCCGATGATCGTTGAGGGCCAGGTCCATGGCGGTCTTGCGCAGGGCATCGGCCAGGCACTGCTTGAAGGCGCGATCTATGACGACACCGGTCAGCTCGTGACCGCGTCCTTCATGGATTACACCATGCCGCGCGCCGACGACCTGCCCTCGTTCCAGCTCTCCCACACCACGACGCTGTGTCCGGGCAACCCGCTCGGCGTCAAGGGCTGCGGCGAAGCCGGCGCGATCGGCGCCTCTGCTGCCGTGATCAACGCGATCACGGACGCCATCGGCAACAACAAGCTGGAAATGCCGGCGACGCCCGATCGCGTCTGGCACGCGATTCACGGTTGAGGGAGGAAGAGCCATGTACGAGACCAATTATCATCGCGCTTCCTCGGTCGCCGACGCCGCCGCAACCTTCGCCAAAGGCGCGGAATCAAAATTCCTCGCCGGCGGACAAACCCTGCTTCCGGTGATGAAGCAGCGTCTTGCCGCGCCTTCCGACGTGATCGACCTCTCCAAGGTGCAGGAGATGATCGGCATCGAGGTTTCGGGCGACACTGTCACCATCAAGGCCGCTACGCCGCATTACGACGTGGCGCAAAGCGACGCGGTGCAGAAGGCGATCCCGGCGCTCGCCAATCTGGCGTCGGAGATCGGCGATCCCGCCGTGCGCTATCGCGGCACGATCGGCGGTTCACTCGCCAACAACGACCCGGCGGCGGACTATCCGGCGGCGGTGCTGGCGCTTGGCGCGACGGTCAAGACCAACAAGCGGTCAATCGCGGCGGAGGACTTCTTCAAGAGCCTGTTCTCGACGGCCCTCGAGGATGGCGAGATCATCACCGCGGTGTCGTTCCCCGTTCCGGCCAGGGCGGGCTATGCGAAGTTTCCGAACCCGGCCTCGCGCTTCGCGCTGACCGGCGTGTTCGTCGCCAAGACCACGTCGGGCGACGTCCGCGTCGCCGCGACCGGTGCGTCGCAGAGCGGCGTCATGCGGGTGGCGCCGATCGAGCAGGCGCTGAAGGCGAACTGGGCGGCGTCGGCGCTCGATGCCGTCACGATCCCGGCGAGCGGCCTGCTCGCCGACATTCACGGCTCGGCGGATTACCGCGCCAATTTGGTGAAGGTGATGGGACAGCGGGCGGTGACCGCGGCCGGTTGATCAAGCATGATCCGGAAAAGTGCGAAGCGGTTTTCCGGAAAGATCATGCTCGAACAAAGGGCTAAAGCGTGATGACGATTCTCATCGCGCTTTAGCGCCTAAACACAACTCTAGGACGGCGCGCAGCGATGCGCGCCGTTTGCGTTTTTACCGGCGGCACAGGACAAAAGACGCTTGCCACATCCCGCATTAGGCGAGACAATTTAGCTAATCAGCTAATTAAAAATACCGTCCCACGGACGTTTGGGAGAACGCATGAAGTTCGGCACCAAGCCAGCCGTGACATCTCAGCCGCCTCGCGCCCCGCAACCAACGGAATGACAACGTGCTCGATAAACCCGCCTCCCAGACCGCCGCTCGCACCTCGGGCCCGCTCGCCGGCTTCCGCATCGTCGAATTCGCCGGCATCGGCCCCGGCCCGTTCGCCTGCATGCTGCTCGCCGACATGGGCGCCGAGGTGGTCACCCTCGACCGGATCGGCGCGGGCAAGAATTTGAAGGCGGTTGCCACCCGCGGCCGCAAGGTCATCGAGCTCGATCTCAAGAACAAGGCGGCGGTTGCCGAAGTGCTCGACCTGCTCGGCCATGCCGACGCGCTGATCGAGGGCTTTCGTCCCGGCGTGATGGAGCGCCTCGGCCTCGGCCCGGATGTCGTGCTCGCGCGCAATCCAAAACTGGTCTATGGCCGCATGACCGGCTGGGGCCAGGAAGGCCCGCTGGCGAATGCCGCCGGCCATGACATCAACTACATCTCGATCACGGGCGCGCTCGCCGCGATCGGAACCAAGGAGAAGCCGGTGCCGCCGCTCAACCTGGTCGGCGATTTCGGCGGCGGCGCGCTCTACCTCGTGGTCGGCGTGCTCGCCGCGCTGCTGGAAGCGCAGAGGTCCGGCAAGGGCCAGGTGGTCGATACCGCGATGTGCGACGGCGCGGCCTCGCTGATGTCGATGTTCTACGACATGGCCGCGCAGGGCCGCTGGAGCGGCGGCCGCGACCAGAATTTCCTGGACGGCGGCGCGCATTTCTACGGCGTCTACGAATGCTCCTGCGGCAACTTCATCTCGATCGGCTCGATCGAGCCGCAGTTCTACGCGCTGCTGCGCAAGCATGCCGACCTGACCGACGCCGATTTCGACGCGCAGATGGACCGCAAGGCCTGGCCGGCGCTGAAGGAGAAGCTGACCCGGGTGTTCAAGAGCAAGTCGCGCGCGGACTGGTGCGCGATCATGGAAGGCACCGACATCTGCTTCGCGCCGATCCTGACCATGGAGGAAGCGCCCAAGCATCCGCATATGGCGGCGCGCCAGGTGTTCGTCGAACGCCACGGCGTCACCCAGCCCGCCCCCGCGCCGCGCTTCTCGCGTACGCCGTCGGCAATCCGCGAGCCGGAGCTCGCGAATATTGGCGACGTGACCAGCGCGTGGAAGAAATGACCGTCATTCCGGGGCGCTCGTGAAACGAGCGAACCCGGAATCTCGAGATTCCCCGGTGCGCAATTGCGCACCTGCGTCTGGTCCTTCGGACCATCCCGGAATGCCGGCAGCTACGCCGCGTGATCGACCTTCAGCACGCCGCGGCGGATCTGGTCTTCCTCGATCGATTCGAACAGCGCCTTGAAGTTGCCTTCGCCGAACCCGTCGTCGCCCTTGCGCTGGATGAACTCGAAGAAGATCGGCCCGATCGCGTTCGCCGAGAAGATCTGCAGCAGCACCTTGGTCTGACCGCCGTCGACCACGCCCTCGCCGTCGATCAGGATGCCGTTGGTCTTGAGCCGCGCGACGTCCTCGCCATGCTTCGGCAGGCGGGCGTCGATCCGCTCGAAATAGGTGTCGGGCGGCGACGGCATGAACGGCAGGCCATCGGCGCGCAACCTCTCGACCGTCGCGTGGATGTCGCGCGCGCCGCAGGCGATGTGCTGGATGCCCTCGCCGCGATAGACGTTGAGATATTCCTCGATCTGACCGGAATCGCCGGCGTCCTCGTTGATCGGGATCCGGATCTTGCCGTCCGGGCTGGTCAGCGCCCGGGAGAACAGGCCGGAGGCGCGGCCTTCGATGTCGAAGAAGCGGATCTGGCGGAAGTTGAACAGCTTGGCATAGAAGCCGGTCCAGACATCCATCCGGCCGCGATGGACGTTATGGGTGAGGTGATCGACGTAATACAGGCCCGAGCCCGCGGGACGCGGGTTGGCCGCGCCGAGCCATTCGAACTCGGCATCATAGGCCGAACCCTTGGCGCCGTAGCGGTCGACGAAATAGAGCAGGCTGCCGCCGATGCCCTTGATCGCGGGCACATCGAGCGTCTTCGCCGCGGGCGAAACATCCGCCGGCTCCGCACCGAGCGCGATCGCACGCTCATAGGCATGCTTCGCGTCGACGACGCGGAACGCCATCGACGGCGCGCAGGGACCGTGCGCGGCGACGAAGTTGAAGCCGTGACTACCCGGCTCCTCATTCACGAGATAGTTGATGTCGCCCTGGCGATAGACCGCGATGGCCTTGGTGCGGTGGCGGGCGACCGCGACAAAGCCCATAAGCTTGAACAGGGCGTGCAGCTCGCCGGGATTCGGATGGGCGTATTCGACGAATTCGAAGCCGTCGGTGCCCATCGGGTTCTCGGTGCTGATTTCGGCCGGCGGCGCATCGTGCGGAAACGGACCCATGGCGGCAACTCCCTGATTTGTCTGCAGATCAGTTTCCGTCACTTTCTGCGCAACGTGCGTGCAAAATAGATTCCTTTTTGCTATCATCGCGCACAATCCGTGCATGAGATGGACATTCCGCGCATGCCTGACGTCGATGCCTTCGACCTGAAAATGCTTGCCGCGCTGCAGGACGACGGCCGGCTGACCAATCAGCAGCTGGCCGACCTCGTCGGGCTGTCGGCATCGCAATGCTCGCGGCGGCGGATGCGGCTGGAGGAGGAGAAGGTCATCGCCGGCTACCACGCCGATCTCGCTGGCGAGGCGCTCGGCTTCGGCCTGATCGCCTTCATCCACATCACCCTTGCGACCCACTCGCCCGACAACGCCAAGCGGTTTCGCGAGCTGGTCGACCGCGTCGACGATATCCAGGAGGCCTACGCGCTGACCGGGGATGCCGACTATGTGCTCAAGGTGATGCTGCGCGACCTCAAGAGCCTGTCCGACATCGTCAACAACGTGCTGATGCCGCACCAGAGCGTGGCCCACGTGCGCTCGTCGATCGTGCTCGACCGTCTGAAGGAGAGCACGAAGCTGCCGCTGAAGGCGTTGCAGAGCTGATGGCGTAAATCGAGGGAAATCCGCCATTCGCTTTTGCGGCCTGGCTTGCGATCATTCCAACAACGGCGAGAGAGACGAACCATGGCGCTGCAGCTGCGACCGAACTGCGAATATTGCGACAAGGACCTGCCACCCAGCGCAACCGACGCGCGGATCTGCTCCTATGAATGCACGTTCTGTGCGGACTGCGCGGAGACCAGGCTCGGCAATGTCTGCCCGAACTGCGGCGGCGGTTTTGCGCCGCGGCCGATCCGCCCCGCCAAGCCGTGGCGGCCGGGTGTCTGCACCGTGAACCAGCCGCCGTCGGACAAGCGGGTGCATCTGAAATACAGCCTCGAGGACGTCGCAGCGAATACGGCGCGGCTCAGGGATGTCAGGCCGGAGGAGCGGTAGCTGGCCCACCCGTCATTCCGGGATGGGCCGAAGGACCATACCGCAGATGCGCAATTGCGCATCGGGGAATCTCGAGATTCCGGGCTCGATGCTACGCATCGCTCCGGAATGACAACGCGAGCTACTCCGCCGCGACGATGGTGCCTTCGACCTCGCCGAAGCCGACGCGATATCCGTCGCCCCGGCACCAGCCGCGCATGACGAGCGAATCGCCGTCTTCCAGGAACGACCGCGTGACGCCGCTGGCAAGTTCGACCGGCTCGGTGCCGTTCCAGCTGATTTCCAGGAGACTGCCGCGCTGATGTTCTTCGGGGCCGGAGATCGTGCCGCTGCCTAGGAGATCGCCGACATTCATCGCGCAGCCGCTTGAAGCGTGGTGCACGAGCTGCTGCACCGACGACCAGTACATGTATTTGAAGTTGGTGCTGCAGATCGTCTTCGCCTCGTTCATCGCACCGGCACGCAGCGCGACGTCGAGCTGCATGTCGTAATTGTTCGGCTGGGTCTGCTTCAGGTACGCCAGCGGCTCCGGCTCTTGCTTCGGACCCTGCATGCGGAACGGCTCCAGCGCCTCGCGCGTCACCACCCACGGGCTGATCGAGGTCGCGAACGCCTTGGCCTGGAACGGCCCGAGCGGCACATACTCCCACTGCTGGATGTCGCGCGCGCTCCAGTCGTTGAGGATCACGAAGCCGAAGATCATCTCCTCGGCCTGCTTCTCGGTCAGCATCTCGCCCATCGGCGAGGCCTGGCCGACCACCACACCCATCTCGAGCTCGAAGTCGAGCCGCTTGCACGGGCCGAAGCTCGGCACCTCTGATGTCGGCGGCTTCAGCTGGCCGCGCGGACGCCGCACCTTTGTGCCCGACACGACGACAGTCGAGGCGCGGCCGTTATAGCCGATCGGCATATGCAGCCAATTCGGCTGCAGCGCATTGTCCTTGCCGCGGAACATGACGCCGACGTTGGTGGCGTGCTCCTTCGACGAATAGAAATCCGTGTAACCCGAGACCGCAAACGGCATGTGCAGCCTGACGTCAGCCATCGGCACCAGCGCCCGCGCCCGCAATTCCCTGTTGTCGCGCAGCTCCGGATGATCGGAGCGCAACAGCTCGCTGATCCGTGCCCGCGTCGCCGACCACACCTTTGGCCCGAGCGCCATGAAGGCGTTGAGCGAGGGCTGCGAGAACACGCCGAGCGGCCCGACATCGAACCGCGAGTCCTGCTCGAGCTCCCAGAGGTCGAACACGTAGTCGCCGATCGCCACGCCGACGCGCGGCGCAAGGCCATCCTTCGACGAGAACACGCCATAAGGCAGGTTCTGGATCGGGAAGTCGGAGGTCGGGGCGACGTCGATGAAGGAGCGGAGCTTTGGGTCGTTGGGATGGGGCACTGATTCCTCCAATCAGAAAGTCGTCATGCCCGGGCTTGACCCGGGCATCCATCCTTTCGAAGTGCGATGGATCGCCGGGTCAAGCCTGGCGATGACGAGGGACACAAATTCACGGCTTGGTCGGGTCGAACTTCTTCTCGAGTCCCTTCCAGCAGTCCGAGTAACCATCCTGCAGCGTCGATGACGTCGCGGCGTGCTGCGTCACGCGCTGCGGGAAACGGGTCTCGAACATGAAGGCCATCGTGCCGGTCAGCTTCACCGGCTTCAGCTCGCTGTTGCTGGCGTGCTCGAAGGCTTCGCGGTCGGGGCCGTGCGGCAGCATGCAATTATGCAAGCTGATGCCGCCAGGCACGAAGCCCTGCGGCTTGGCGTCGTAGACGCCGTAGATCAGACCCATGAACTCCGACATGATGTTCATGTGATACCACGGCGGACGGAAGGTGTTGTCGGCCACCATCCAGCGCTCCGGGAAGATCACGAAGTCGATATTCGCGGTGCCCGCGGTCTCCGACGGCGAGGTCAGCACCGTGAAGATCGAGGGATCGGGATGATCGAAGGCGATCGCGCCGACCGGCGAGAAGGTGCGCAAATCGTATTTGTAGGGCGCGTAATTGCCGTGCCAGGCGACCACGTCGATCGGCGAGTGCGGCAGCGTGGTCTTGAACAGCGAGCCGCCCCACTTGACGTAGAGCTCGGTCGGCGTGTCCTGGTCCTCGTAAGCAGCCACCGGCGTCAGGAAGTCGCGCGAATTGGCGAGGCAGTTGGCGCCGATCGGGCCGCGCTCCGGCAGCGTGAAAGCGCCACCATAATTCTCGCAGAGATAGCCGCGCGCCGGGCCGCCGGGAATTTCGACGCGGAATTTGACGCCGCGCGGGATCACGACGATCTCGCCCGGCTCGGCGTCGATGCGGCCGAACTCGGTGACGAAGCGCAGATTGCCCTGCTGCAGCACGAACATCATCTCGCCATCGGCATTGTAGAAATGCTGATCGACCATCGATTTGGTGATGAGATAGACGTGTGCCGCCATGCCGGCCTGGGTGTTGGCATCACCCGCCGTGGTCATGGTCTGCACGCCCTGCAGGAAGGTCATGTCCTGCTTCGGGATCGGCGCGGGGTCCCAGCGCAGCTGTGCGATCGGCATGTCGTATTCGTGGCACGGCGCGGTGCGCCACAGCCCGCTATCTGCCTTGGCGAAGCGGCCGGAGTGCCGCACCGAGGGGCGGATGCGGTACAGCCAGGAGCGCTCATTGGTGCCGCGCGGCGCCGTGAACGGCGAGCCGGACAATTGCTCGGCATAGAGCCCGTAGGCGCAGCGCTGCGGCGAGTTGCGCCCCATCGGCAGCGCGCCGGGCAAGGCCTCGGTCTCGAAGCTGTTGCCGAAGCCGGACATGTAGCCCGGGGCGACTTGCCCTGAGCTGCGCACGATCTGATCAGGCGAGGTATTGATGTTCATCGCTATCCTCCTTGCAGGGCGGCCCACATTTCCTGGTCGCGCTTGTCGGTCCAGATCACGGGATCGTCGATCCCGGACGCCTCGTCATAGGCGCGCGAAACGTTGAACGGCAGGCAGTGTTCGTAGATCGCAAAGCTCGAGAACTTCGGATCCATCACCTCGCGCGTCGCCGCCATCGATTCCTTCAGGCTGCGGCCCTTGGCGACGGACGATTCGGCGGCGCCGTAGAGCGTGGTGACGAAATCGCGCGTCATCGCGATCGCATCACGCCCGGTGGCGAGGCCCTTCAGCGCATCGCCGCGGCCCGGCGCGATCGCCTTCGGATTGAAGGCGCGGATCTCGTTCAAGGTCATCGGCCATTCGCGCAAATGCGCATCGCCGCAATAGCAGGCCGAGTGATATTCGATCAGATCGCCGGAGAACATCACCTCAGCATCCGGCACCCAGGCGACGATGTCGCCCGAGGTATGGCCGGCGCCGAGCTGCATCAGCCGCACCTCGCGCTTGCCGAGATAGATCGACATCTCGCCTTCGAAGGTCAGCGTCGGCCAGGTCAGGCCGGGGATGCTCGCCGCATCCTGGAACAGGCGCGGGAAGCGGCCATATTCAGAATCCCAGTCCTGCTGGCCGCGCTCCTCGATCAGGCGATAGGTTTCCTGCGAGGCGACGATGCCCTGCGCGTGATAGGCGGAGGCGCCGAGCACACGCACCGCATGATAATGCGACAGCACGACATATTTGATCGGCTTGTCGGTGACGGTCTTGACCCGCTCGATCACCTTGTTGGCCATCGCCGGCGTCGCCTGCGCGTCGAACACCAGGCAGCCGTCGTCGCCGACGATCACGGCGGTGTTGGGATCGCCCTCGGCGGTGAAGGCGTAGAGATCGGTGCCGATCTCGGAGAAGGTGACCTTCTTCTCCGCGAGATCCGTGGTCGATGCGAAACCTTTGGCCATCAGTTCAATCCTGTCCGTTTGCTCAGGGCTATTGTTGCTGCTGTTGCTGCTGCTGGCTGGCGTCCAGCATACGCCGCTTCGCCAGCGCGATCGCCTCGCGCAGCACGTCGAGATCGCCGATATGATTGGCGAGCACCAGAACCAGCGCGGCATCGAGATCGGCGCTCTGCGCCTCGGTGAGGCCGCGATGGGCCTCGACGATGGCGCGAAAGGCGTCATCGGGCTTTGCGAAGTTCGAACTGGTCGACAGCGCCATGACTGCTCCTCAGTTCAAGCCGGCTGCGCGCGCCAGCGCCGCATCGAGTGCGGGCCGCGCCGCGTTGCGGAAGCGTGCCGCGACATAACCGTCCGGCCGCAGCAGATAGGCGGTGCCGGGCTCGCCGTCGTAGCGCTTGCCGGCAAGGCCCTGCGCGTCGACCAGCCCGCCGTCACCGCCGACCCGGATGCTGCCGACACCGTCGGGCACATCGAGAGCTGTGCCATTGCCAAACTCCAGCAGCGTGAACCGCGTTCCCTGCCGGATGAAAACGTCGGTCAGATAGCTGGAACCACCGCCCTGCTCGGTCACCGGCGCATCCGGCATCGAGGTGCCCGGCCGCGGGCCGCCGCGCCAGTCGTCGCGATCTTCGCTCGACAGCGGCGTGTCGTAGACCGACGGCACCGAGAGCCGCCCGCCATTGACCATGCGCTTGCCGAACTCGGTATCCTCTGCGAGCGACAGCACGGCCTGGCGCAGCCGCGCCTCCTGCCGGGTCACCGGCGCCATGAAGTCGGTTGAGCGGGTCGACTCGCGGATATTCTCATCCGCCGCCGCGCTGCGCTCGATGTGATAGCTCTCCAGCAAGCCTTCCGGCGACAGCCGACGCAGCACACGGTCGAGCTTCCACGCCAGATTCTCGGCGTCCTCAAGCCCGGAATTGGCACCGCGCGCGCCGAACGGCGAGACCTGATGCGCGGAATCACCGGCGAAGATCACGCGGCCGTGGATGAACCTGGCCATCCGGCGGCACTGGAACTTGTAGAGCGAGATCCATTCGAACTCGAACTTGTCATGGCCGAGCATACGCTCGATCCGCGGCCGGACATTCTCCGGCTGCTTCTCGGCCACTGGATCGGCATCCGGGTTGAGCTGCAGATCGATCCGCCAGATGTCGTCCGGCTGCTTGTGCAGCAGCGCCGAGCGCCCCGCATGGAACGGCGGATCGAACCAGAACCAGCGCTCGGTCGGGAACGCCGCCGTCATCTTGACGTCGGCGATCAGGAACTGGTCCTCGAACACCTGGCCTGCGAACTCCGCGCCGACCATCTGCCGCAGCGAGGAACGGGCGCCATCGCATGCGACCACGAAAGTCGCGTGCACCTGGTAGGAGCCATCGGGAGTTGCGATGGTCAGCGCAACGCCATCGTTACGGCTCTCCAGCGCGATCACCTTGTTGCGCCAGCGCAGGTCGATCTCAGGCAGCTGCCCGACCCGGTCGACCAGATAGGCCTCGGCGTAGAACTGCTGCAGGTTGATGAAGGCAGGTCGCTTGTGGCCTTCCTCGGGAAGCAAATTGAACTGATAGAGCTGCGAGGCGCCGTGGAAGATCTTGCCGACGCTCCACACCACGCCTTTCTCGACCATGCGGTCGCCGACGCCGAGGCGATCCCAGAACTCGAGCGAGCGCTTCGAGAAGCAGATCGCGCGCGAGCCTTCGCCGATCCGGTCGGCATCGTCGAGCAACACCACGCGCTGGCCGCGCTGCGCGAGATCGATCGCGAGCGACAGTCCCACCGGCCCGGCGCCGACCACGACGACGGGATGCTCCGCGACATTGGCGCCCGAGCGCTCCTGGTCGGGATGACGGCGATAGCCGAACTGGGTTTTGGCCTGTGCCGTATTGGCGTGTGCCATTGCGTGACCCTGAATGTTTCCCTTGCGCCGCAGCCTCTGGCTGCGGTTCTGTGTGACCGGCTTGCGACCGGGGCCTTGCGAGCCGGCCGCGAGCTTGCTAAATTAGTCTCACTTGCAACTATCTTAAACCCCCAGTCGGGGCTGCCGTCAACTCAAATTGGAGGGATTTTTGGCACGGACCTCTGCAAGCCAGCCTCCAGCCCGCCCGCGCAGTGCCGTGGAAGCGGAGGTGCACGACACGATCGCGCCGACGAAGAAGCGCCTCGATCTCTTCCATTTCATGCCGTTCCGCCTGAACCGGCTGGCGGCCGAGGTGTCCTCGGCGCTGTCGAGCGAGTATCAGGCGCGCTACGGCCTCGACATTCCGGAGTGGCGCGTGCTCGCAACGCTCGGGTTCCGGAGCGATCCCTGCAGCGCGCAATACATCGCGCACTGCACCCGCACCCATAAATCCACCATCAGCCGCGCGGTGTCGGCGCTGATGGAGCGCGAGATCGTCGAGCGCGTCGAGAACGCCGACGACCGCCGCGAATTCCGTCTGCGACTGACCAAAACGGGCCAGACGCTCTACGAGGAGCTGATCCCGCGCCTGCTGCGCAAGGAACAGGAGATCTTGTCCTGTCTCTCCGCACAGGAGCGCCGCGACCTCGGCCGCCTGCTCGGCAAGGTCGAGAGCAGCCTCGAACTGGTGCAGACCAGCGAAGAGGCCGACGCCAAGGACGCGTATTAGGCCACGGCCATACACTCCGCTGTCGTGCAACTCGTCATGCCAGCAAACCCGACAAAGGACATTTGTGGTCATAGGTCCTGGCTTTCCGCCAGGACGACGCCGGGATTGGTTTCGCGCCCAACTCAACTTAAGACCATTCGGGGCGTCGCGCAGTCTCCAAGCCGGGATGACGTGGAGTGCGTCCTACGCCCGATCGATATGCTTGGCGATAACCGGGAAATAATTGTCCTTCGATCCCTTGTCGATCGCTTCCCGCAGCACCGTGCCGATCAGCTCCGCGCCGCGGATCTTGATGCCGGCATCGGCGGCGAGCTCCAGCGCGTAGGACAGATCCTTCAGCGCATATTCGGTCGAGAATGCGCGCTCGGGAAACACGCCGGGCACGATCGCCTTCATGCCGTGGTTGCGCAACGCAAAGCTGTCGGCCGAGCCCTTCGACAAGGTCTCCAGCAGCAGTTTTGGATCGACGCCGTTGTGCTTCGCCACCGCGACGGCCTCGGCCAGCGCATTCACGGTCTCGAACAGCACCATGTTGTTGAGGATCTTGGTCACCTGCCCGGCGCCGACATCGCCGCAATTGGTGACATCGGTGGCGAAGCAGCGGATCAAGGGCTCGATCGCGGCATAGAGCGCGGGCACCGCGCCGACCATCACGCTGAGCGTGCCGTCCTGCGCCGCCTGCCGCGTGCGCGCGATCGGCGCGTCGACCCACGCCGCGCCCTTGGCCTGCAACTGCGCCGCGAAATCGCGGGTCTGGCTGACTGAAGACGTGCCGAGATCGACCACGATCTGGCCGCTTCTCGTGTTCTTCAAGATGCCGTCGCCTTCGAACACCGCGCGCACGTGCCTGGCGCTCGGCAAGCAGAGGAACAGCACGTCGCTCTGCTTGATGACGTCGGCGACCGACGCCGCAACCTCGGCACCGTCGGCGCGCAACCGCTGCAGCGGTTCGGCCGAGAGGTCGAACACGACAACGCGCTTGCCGCTCTTCTTGACCAGGTTGCGGCAAATCGGCTCACCCATCACGCCGAGGCCGATGAACCCGAGAGGTTTTTTGTCAGTCATGTCGCTTCTTCTTTGACGTTTCTTGACGTGTTGCAGACGCGCCTCGCCGAATCGGCGAGGCTATTTCGCGAACGATCGCGACGGCGCCAGATGCAGCGCGAACGCATCGACCTTGTCGCTGGCGCGCGGATAGATCTCGCTGACGATCGGGTCGTGACCGGGAATGAAGCGATCGGGATGACCGGCCAGTCGCTCGACGGTCTCCCAGCCTTGCGCCATGTCGCCGACATTATAGACGATCGGGAACGGGCTGCGCTTGTGCAGGTTCGCATAATAATGCGCGGCATCGGACGCCAGCACGACCGGGCCGCGCGCGGTCTCGATGCGCACCACCTGCAGGCCGTCGGAATGGCCGCCGACGCGATGCACGGTGACGCCGGGTGCGATCTCGCCGTCGCCGGAGTGGAAGGTGACGCGCTCGCCATAGACGTGGCGCACCATCTGCGTGACGTGTTCAATGGAGAACGGATGGCGCAGCATGCCGTTGCACATGCAGCGGCCGGTCGCGTAGCTCATCTCGCGTTCCTGCAGATGGAATTTGGCGTTCGGGAAGCGATCCAGATTGCCGGCATGGTCGTAGTGCAGATGGGTGACGATGACGTCCTTGATGCTGTCCGCGCTGACGCCGAAGCCGGCCAGCGCATCGACCGGGTTGAGCGTCAGCTTGCGGGCGCGCGCCTTGGCCTCCTCGGCGTTGAAGCCGGTGTCGACCAGGATGTCGCGGCCATGGCCACGCACCAGCCAGACGAAATAATCCAGGTCCTGCGCGGTGGTGTCGTGCGGATCGGGCACCAGGAAGTTGAGGTGGGGCGTGCGCGGCGACATCGTCGCATAGCGCAGGGCGTAGATCTCGTAGGCGTTTCCCATCGGTTTCGCTCTTGTTTGCAAGGCCTGTTTTGAACGGCTTGTCTTTGCATGGCCTGTCGTCCTGAACACAAAGCCATCGCCTCGCGCAAAGGTCAAACCGCGCGGCGTGCGATGGGCGCATGACAGGGTGGCGACAGCCGTTGTGAGTGCAAGCACATTATCGGCTCACCGGAACCGGCACCATGCCGTGACAGCGATGGCCGCCATGACCGTATGCTGTTGCACTGCGGTCTCACCAGCATCACCGCGATAGACGATGCTACCGCGAGCCGTTGACGGGGGTTTGGCCGCGGTTTGATAATGGATTTTCGCTAGAGTAAGGTTCCCGAGGCGCAGGCTGGAAGCGGCGCCGTTTCATTGGAATGCCGCGATCTGGATTTGCTGCGATTATGAAAATCCGCCTTGCCTTGCTCGCCACGCTGATTTTTTCAATCGCGGCGCCCACTTTGTCCCTCGCCGCCGGCGACCGTTTCGCGCTGGTCATCGGCAACGCCAAATATCCCGACGCCGATGCACCGCTGAAGGAGCCGGCCAACGACGCACGTGATGTCGCCGAAGAGCTCAAGCGCGATGGCTTCACCGTCGAGGTCGGGGAGAACCTGACCGGCGACGGCATGCGCCGCGCCTTCGACCGCCTCTACGGCAAGATCAAGCCGGGCTCGGTCGCCCTGATCTTCTTCTCCGGTTACGGCATCCAGTCGAACCGGCAGAGCTACATGATCCCGATCGATGCGCAGATCTGGGCCGAGGCCGACGTTCGCCGCGACGGCTTCAGCCTCGAGACCGTGCTCGGGGAAATCAACAGCCGTGGCGCCGGGGTGAAGATCGCCTTGATCGACGCCTCGCGGCGCAACCCGTTCGAGCGGCGCTTCCGCAGCTTTTCGGCAGGGCTCGCCCCGGTGATCGCGCCGAACGGCACATTGGTGATGTATTCGGCCGCGCTGTCGTCCGTCGTCTCCGACAATGGCAGCGACCACAGCCTGTTCGTGCGGGAACTCCTGAAGGAGATCCGCACCCCCGACCTGATGGCCGAGGAAACGCTGAACCGCACCCGCGTCGGCGTCACCCGGGCCTCGCGGCAGGAACAGGTGCCGTGGATCTCGTCATCACTGGCCGAGGATTTCTCGTTCATTCCGGCCGGCACGGCCGGGCCGTCGAACGCCACGTCGGCACCCGCCGCGTCGCCGTCACCCGAGGTGGCAACGGCACCGCCGGTCGCCCCCCCGCCGGCTCCGCCCGCAGCAACGCCGACACCGCCCGCGGCAACCCCGACGCCGCCAGCGGCAACTGCGCCGACACCACCGCCGGCGCCGCCGAAGCCTCCGGTTGCGGCAGCGCCGACCGCACCGCCACCCCAGCCCAAGGCGCCCGAGATCGCCCTGCCGCCGCCCGCGGCTCCCCCGCCGGTGGTGCTCCAGCCCACGCCGGCGCCGAGCAATTCGCCCGTGCTCGCCGATGATCCGACGATCAAGAGCCTGAGCGAAAAGCTGGACAAGAATCCCGACGACGCAGCGGCGCTGTATCGCCGCGGCCAGGTCTATGCCAGCAAGGGGGCCTACGACCTCGCGGTGAAGGACTTCACCAATTCGCTACGGCTGAACCCGAAGGATGTCGAGGCCTATAACAACCGCTGCTGGGTCCGCACCGTGATCGGCGACCTGCAGGCGGCGCTGAAGGACTGCAACGAGGCGCTGCGGCTGCGTCCGAACTTCGTCGATGCACTCGACAGCCGCGGGCTGATGAACCTCAAGGGCGGGCAGAACAAGAACGCGATCGCCGATTTCGACGCCGCGCTGAAGATCAACCCGCGGCTGACCTCGTCGCTGTACGGGCGCGGGCTCGCCAAGCAGCGCAACGGCGCGGTCGCGGAGGGCGATCTCGACATCGCCAACGCCAAGGCGATGGACCCGAACATCGTCAAGGAATTCGCCGACTACGGCGTGCAGTGACAGATCGACGAAGACCTGCCCGCGGCTCGAACCGCGGATGGAATTGCGCGACTAATCAGAGGGTGCGTGCCGGGCAGCAACGCCGGCGATCGATGTGAATAGTTGCCTGAAACCGCGCCAGCTTGCGCAGGAGGGACCGAAATGTTCAAGCCGTCGGCAAAGGCCGCGATCGTTTCAATCATGACCGTTGGCGCTGCGCTGTCGTTCGGCATGGCCGTCGCCCGCGCCGGCGACGTCACCGAAGATCAGATCATCAAAGCGCTGACGCCCGAGAAGCAGCCGCTGACCCGCGGCCTTTCGGCCGGCCCGCAGGCCACCTCGCCGGAGCCGAATGCCGACCAGGCCAAATTCGTGCAGAGCGTCCGCGGCCGCGCCACCCGCTCGCTGTCCTCGGCGGAACGCGAGGAAATCGCGACCATCGTCCAGGACAAGCCCAAGATCGATCTCGAGATCAACTTCGACTACAACTCCGCCGACATCAGCGCGAAGTCGCTGCCGTCGGTGCAGGCGCTCGGCCGCGCCTTGACCAATCAGGACCTGAAGGGCTCGACCTTCGTGGTCGCCGGCCACACCGACGCCGCGGGCGGCGAGGACTACAATCAGGGCCTCTCGGAGCGCCGCGCCGACGCCATCAAGCGCTATCTCGTCGACAAATACGGCATCAACGGCACCGATCTCGTCACCGTCGGCTATGGCAAGAGCAAGCTGAAGGACCCGAGCCACCCGATGGCGGAGGTGAACCGGCGCGTGCAGGTCGTGAACGTGGAAAACAAGGCCACCGCAGCCAAGTGATGGGCGGTGGCGTGGCCCCTTTTTGAGGATACAATGCGCCCCGCACTCCGGCGGGGCGCATTGCTTTTGGGCCGAGACCCAAAGCGGCCCACAGCTGACCCGCCTCACATGACGTCAGGGCATGATCCGGAACAATGGCACGGGCCTTCCGAATGCCCAAACAGTACGGTAGCGAGCGTGATGAGACTTCGACCAACACCTATGATGCGCCAAGCTCCGGATTGATCAGGCGATGAATTTTTCCCAATACCTCAAGCCTGCGCTCGGCACGGTGTTTTTCCTCGCCCTCGCGATCGCCTATTACGCGTTCGAGCACCGCTCCCATCCGGAGGAGAAGGAGACGCCGGGCCAGGCACTGGTCGTGGTGACGAAGTCGACCAATGCCTGCTTCTCCGACATGGTCCGCGTCACCGGCTTCATCGTCCCGCGCCGCGAGGCGCAGGTGAATGTCGACCAGGATGGCTCCAAGGTCACCGACGTGCTGGTCCGCGAGGGTGACACCGTGACCGAGAACCAGGAACTGGCGCGGCTGACCCCGCCGCCGCAGCAGGCCGCCCAGGCCAATGCCAAGCCGCTTGCGCTGCGGGCGCCGGCGGCCGGCCTCGTCACCGAAGTGCGCACCGCGCCCGGCGCGCCGGCCTCGCCGCAGGCGCCCCCGATGTTCAAGATCTCGATCAACAACGAGATCGAGCTCGACGCCGAGGTGCCGGGCTTCCAGCTCCTGAAGCTCAATCCCGGCGCCAATGTGCGGATCAGTCGCGACGATGCGCCCGACATGGTCGGCAAGGTCCGCCAGATCTCGCCGCAGATCGACCGCACCACCCAACTCGGGCACGTCCGCATCACCATCAACAACAATCCGACGCTGAAGGTCGGCATGTTCGCGCGCGCCAATATCGACGCCAAGCGCTCCTGCGGCGTCGCGGTGCCGCGCACCGCGATCGACCGCCTGACCCTGCAGGTCGTGAAGGGCAACACCGTCGAGACCCGCAGGGTGCGCGTCGGGCTGACCTCCGACACCTCGACCGAAATCCTTGAAGGCCTCGACGTCGGCGAAATCGTCGTGGCCGACGCTGGCACCTCGCTGCATGACGGCGACCAGATCAAGACCATGTTCGCCGACGAACTCGATCGCACGCGATCACGGTAATTCGGGCACGCTCATGGCTTTGAACATCTCGGCATGGTCGATCCGGAACCCGCTTCCCTCGATCGTCTTCTCGATCATCCTGCTCGTGCTGGGCTGGGTCTCCTTCACCAAGCTCGCGGTGACGCGGCTGCCGAGCGCCGACATTCCGGTGATCTCGGTCGCGGTCTCGCAATTCGGCGCCGCGCCGTCGGAACTTGAATCGCAGGTCACCAAGACCATCGAAGACGGCGTCTCCGGCGTCGAGGGCGTGCGCCACATCTCCTCCTCGATCACCGACGGCCTGTCGGTGACCACGATCCAGTTCGCGCTGGAGACCAACACCGACCGCGCGCTCAACGACGTCAAGGACGCGGTGACGCGCGTGCGCGCCAATCTGCCGCAGAATGTCACCGAGCCGCTGATCCAGCGCGTCGACGTGATCGGCCTGCCGATCGTGACCTATGCCGCGATCTCGCCGGGCAAGACGCCGGAGCAGCTGTCCTATTTTGTCGACGACGTGGTCAAGCGCGCGCTGCAGGGCGTCCGCGGCGTCGCCCAGGTCGAGCGCATCGGTGGTGTCGAGCGCGAGATCCTGGTCTCGCTCGATCCCGACAAGCTGCAGGCGGTGGGGCTCACCGCGGTCAATGTCAGCCAGATCCTGCGCGGCACCAATGTCGACGTCGCCGGCGGCCGCGCCGAGATCGGCAAGAACGACCAGGCGATCCGGACGCTGGCCGGCGCCAAGACGCTGAACGAGCTCGCCGGCACCATGATCCCGCTGTTCGGCGGCGGCGAGATCCGGCTCGACGATCTCGGCACCGTCACCGACACCATCGCCGACCGCCGCACCTTCGCCCGCTTCAACGGCGAGCCGGTGGTCGCGCTCGGCATCAAGCGCTCCAAGGGCGCCAGCGACGTCGTCGTCGCGGCCGCGGTGCAGAAGCGGATCGACGCCCTGAAGGTGGCCTATCCCGATGTCGACCTGAAGCTGATCGACACCTCGGTCGAGTTCACCAAAGGCAATTACGAGGCCGCGATCTCGACCTTGTTCGAGGGCGCGATCCTCGCCGTGATCATCGTGCTGCTGTTCCTGCGCGACATGCGCGCCACGATCATCGCGGCGGTCTCGCTGCCGCTGTCGATTTTCCCGGCATTCTGGGCGATGGACCTGCTCGGCTTCTCGCTCAACCTCGTCTCCTTCCTCGCCATCACGCTGTCGACCGGCATCCTGGTCGACGATGCCATCGTCGAGATCGAGAACATTGTCCGCCACATGCGGATGGGCAAGACGCCCTATCGTGCCGCCCTCGAAGCCGCCGACGAGATCGGCCTTGCGGTGATCGCGATCTCGCTCACCATCATCGCGATCTTCGCGCCGGCGAGCTTCATGTCCGGCATTGCCGGGCAGTTCTTCAAGCAGTTCGGCATCACCGTGTCGGTGCAGGTGTTCTTCTCGCTGCTCGCCGCGCGCTTCGTGACGCCGATGCTGGCCGCCTATTTCCTCAAGCATCACGACCACGACGATCCGCCGCCCGGCCCGATCCTGCGCGGCTATCACAGCCTCGTCACCTGGTCGGTGAAGCATTACTTCGTCACCGTGCTGATCGGCTTTGCGATCTTCGCCGCGTCGATCTGGAGCATCACGCTGCTGCCGCAGGGCTTCCTGCCGGCGCAGGACACCGCGCGCTCGCTGCTCGCGATGGAGCTGCCGCCCGGCTCGCAGCTCGCCTACACCGAGAAAGTCACCGAGGAGATCGTGGCGCGGCTGCGCAAGCGGCCCGAGGTACGAAGCGTGTTCGTCGATGGCGGCCGGGTGCCGCCGGGCCTCCAGGAGGTGCGCCGCGCCGCGCTGATCATCAATTACACGCCGAAGGCCGACCGCAAGATCACCCAGCGCGAGCTCGAACTGTCGATCGGCAAGGAGCTCGATAACGTCCCGGATATCAGGTTCTGGTTCCTCGACGAGAACGGCTTGCGCGCGATCTCGCTGGTCGTCACCGGTACCGACAGCAACATCGTCAACAACGTCGCCAGCGAACTCGCGACGCAGATGAAGCGGATTCCGATCATCGCCAACGTGATCTCGGAGACCGCGCTCGACCGGCCCGAGCTGCGCATCCGCCCGCGCGCCGAGCTCGCGGCCCGGCTCGGCGTCTCGACCGAGAGCCTGTCGCAGACCATCCGCGTCGCCACCATCGGCGACGTCGGTCCGGCGCTGGCGAAGTTCGACGCCGGCGACCGCCAGGTGCCGATCCGCGTCCAGCTCGAGGACAATGCGCGCAGCGACCTGCAGATGCTGGAGCAGCTGCGGGTGCCGCTCGGCCAGCGCGGCGAGCGCGGCGGCGTGCCGCTCTCCGTCGTCGCCGACATCCAGCTCGACCAGGGCCCGACCAGCATCAACCGCTACGACCGCGAGCGGCAGGCCACCGTCGCCGCCGACCTCGTCGGCAATGCCGCGCTCGGCGACGCCACCAAGCTGATCTACGACCTGCCGGTCATGAAGAGCCTGCCGAAAGGCGTGAAGGTCAGCCCGTCCGGCGACGCCGAGAGCCTCGCCGAGCTGTCCGACGGCTTCGCCACCGCGATCACCGCCGGCCTGATGATGGTCTATGCGGTGCTGGTGCTGCTGTTCGGCACCTTCCTGCAGCCGATCACCATCCTGTTCTCGCTGCCGCTCTCGATCGGCGGCGCGATCGGCGCACTGCTGCTGACCGGCAAGCAGCTCACCACGCCGGTATGGATCGGCATCCTGATGCTGATGGGCATCGTCACCAAGAACGCCATCATGCTGGTGGAGTTCGCGGTGGAGGCGATCCGCGACGGCAAGGCGCGCGAGGAAGCCATGATCGATGCCGGCATGAAGCGCGCCCGCCCGATCGTGATGACCACGATCGCGATGGCCGCCGGCATGACGCCGTCAGCGCTCGCGTTCGGCGCCGGCGGCGAATTCCGCTCGCCGATGGCGCTCGCGGTGATCGGCGGCCTGATCTTCTCGACCGCGCTGTCGTTGGTGTTCGTGCCGGCGATGTTCATGGTGATGGACGACATCGGCAGCCTGATCTGGCGCTTCGGCAAACGGTTCGTGGTCTCGCATGCCGACCACGAGCTGACGCCGAACGAGAAGCAGGCTGACGAGACCAAGCGGCCGCCCGGTCCGCCGAACATGATCTCGCCCGCCGCGGAATGAGCTGAGGCCGCGCCTCGTCAGGGGGCGCGCCGCCAAAATATCGAAAACAACCCCATGCAAAGGAGCCGGCGGCTGCCGGGGCGGACACGGGCAACTTGACTCGTCGGGCAAATCAGGGGCATTATTCCATTATTCCGAAATCATGGAAGCCCTGCGGCTGTCGCATATGGGAAAGCCCTGCTGCATCGCTCGCGCGCGGTTGAGTCCGCGGCCCCCTCCGATACGTCGTCGCTGCGAAAGCAGGGACGACGATGAGAATGGTTCCCGATTCAGGGGTCCACCACGCGGTGTCATCACCCACGCATGCCATTAAATCTGGCTTCATCAATCTCTAGTAGAGTCTCGTCCGATAGGCCTCTTCCATCGCCTTCTCGGCGACCTCGACGTCGATCGCGGCGGTCTGTTCGGCGATGATCCGGCCGAGCGTCGGAAAGCTTTGGCGTTCGACTTGCGCACCGGGGTTCCAGAGCTTCGAGCGCATCAGCGCCTTGCCGCAGTGGAAGTAGGTCTCGTCGACATGCACCTTGAGGCCGATGATCGGCGTGACATTCTGCACCGTCAGCGGCGTCAACAGGTCCGGCTCCTGCGAGATCTCGGCCCGCCCGTTGACGCGCAGCGTCTCGTTGATGCCGGGCACCATGAAGATCAGGCCGATCCCGGGCGAGGCGATGATATTGCCGAACGTATCGACCCGGTTGTTGCCGCGCCGATCCGGAATCAGCAGCGTCTTGTCGTCGAGCACGGAAACGAAGCCCGGCGCATCGCCGCGCGGGCTGGCGTCGGCATGCCCCTTGCCGTCGCTGGAGGCGATGACGAGGAACGGCGACAGCGCGATGAAGTCGCGGCAGAACTTGTCGAGATGGTAGAGCACCTTTTTCTCGGCGAGCGGGCTCAATTGCCCGAAATGCGCACGAAGATCCTCCTGCGATTTGACCGGCGGCTTGCCGCCTGCATTCTGGTCACCCATAGCGAACCTCCCGTTTGGTTAATTATATGCGTCGATACCGCACCAGCTCGCGACGAAGAGGGCGTAGGCCTTGGTGACGTTCTTCAGCGAATCGAGCTGGACCCGTTCATTGAAGCCGTGCGCGTTCTCCATCCTGGCGCCGAAGCAGAAGGCGGGAACACCGTAGTCCAGACTATAGAAGCGCGCATCCGTCAGCGCGGTCGAGGGAAAATCCGTCAGCTCGCGCCCGAATACATGCTCGTAGACCGAGCCGAGAACGGCCTCGCTCTCCTGCACCTCGGTCGCTTCATAGCCCGGCGACAGGAAGCCGGACCAGACGATCTCCGGCGGATTGTTGGCGAGGAACGGATGGGCCCGGGCGGCCTTGGTCACGCAATCGACGATCTCGGCCTGGCAGTCGGCGATTTTCCATCCCGGCAGGATTCCGATCCGGCAATCGACGTCGCACCACGCCGGCACGCTGGAGGCCCAATCGCCGCCCTTGATGATGCCGGGATTGAAGTTGAGCGGGTGATGCACCGCGCCGAAGAAACGATGCGACTTGGCACGCTCGTTCCACTCCGCCTCCAGCACGTCGAGATGGCCGATCAGATGATAGGCGGCGCGGATGGCATTGGAGCCGGTGCCGGCGCGCGCGACATGGACCGGGATTCCGCGAACCCTGAGGCGAAACCAGATCACGCCGACCTGGGCGCGCATCAACCGTTCCTCGGTCGGCTCCGGCAGCAGGCAGGCATCGGCACGGTAGCCGCGCTGCAAGGTCGAGAGCGCGCCGAGACCGGTGCTCTCCTCCTCGATCACGGATTGCAGATGGATGCGGCCCTTCGGCGCAAAGCCCGCGGCCTTCACCGCATCGAGCGCGTAGAGCGCGGCAATGGTGCCCGACTTCATGTCGCCGGTGCCGCGGCCATAGAGCCAGCCGTCCTCGACCACCGGCTGGAACGGCGGCCGCTCCCACATGTCGAGCGGCCCGACCGGCACCACGTCGCAATGCCCCTGAAGGATCAGCGAACGTCCCTCCTCGCGCGCCGGCCGATAGGTGCCGACGACGGTCCGCGCGCGGGAGAAATCGGTCTCGACCGGCCCGTAGCCGGGCAGCGTCTTCAGCTCGTCCTGATTGATGACCCAGTCGTCGACCTCATAGCCGCGCTCGCGCAGCAGCTTGGCGAACATGTCCTGACAGGGACCTTCCTGACCGCGCGTGCTGGGAATCGACGAGAAGGCGATCGTGGTCGCGATCTGCTGCTCGAAGGCGGCGTCGACAGCCGCCTCGATGCGCTCGTGCGCGCCGGCCGGAAGGGGGACTGAACGGCTGTCGGTCATGAATTGATCCTTGCTGTGGGGCGTGCATCGGCCGCGGCCGCAAAGCCCGGCTGATCGAAGAAATCGCGCCCGGGAATCGCATCGAGCAGATCGCGGGTGTAGGCTTGGCGCGGCGTGGTGAACACGTCGGCGGTGGTGCCTTCCTCCACGATACGCCCCTTCTGCAGGACGATGACGCGGTCGGCGATCTCGGCGGCGATCCGCAAATCGTGCGTGATGAAGATCATCGCAAGCCGCATCTCCTGGCGCAACTCGGCGAGCAGCGCCAGCACCTGGGCCTGCACCGAGACGTCCAGCGCCGAGACCGCCTCGTCGGCGATCAGGACCCGCGGCTTCAGCGCCAGCGCCCGCGCGATGCAGATACGCTGGCGCTGGCCGCCCGAGAATTCGTGCGGGTAGCGATCGGCGGCGGTCTCCGACAGGCCGACCCGCACCAGGAGCTTGTTCGCCTGCGCCATCGCCTCGGCCCGCGACGCGCCATAGGCCATCGGCCCACGCGCGATGGCATCGCCGACCTTCTGGCGCGGATCGAGACTGGCAAACGGATCCTGGAACACGATCTGGAGCTGGCGCCGCGCCTGGCGCAACGCCTCGCCGCGCAGCTGCCGGAGATCCGCGCCGCCAAAGCGGATGGCGCCGGCATCAGGCTCGGTTAGCCGCATGATCATGCGCCCGAGCGTCGACTTGCCGGAGCCGGATTCCCCGACCACCGCAAGCGTCTCGCCCTCGTGCAGCGTCAGCGAGAGGCCATCAGCGGCGATCACCTCGCGTGGCGGCTGCAGCCAGCCGCGCTTGACCCGAAAGGTCTTTTGCAGGCCGATGACCTCGAGCAACGGCTCGGGACGCACGATGGCCTCGTGGATGTCGGCGAGGCGCGCCTTCGGCACCGCGTCGATCAATTCGCGCGTGTAGGCGGCCTGCGGATTGCGAAGCACTTCGCTGGCCGTGCCCTGCTCGACCACCTTGCCATGGCGCAGCACCACGACGCGGTCGGCAACGTCGGCAACGACGCCGAAATCATGGGTGATCAGCAGCACGCCCATGCCGCGCTCGCGCCGGAGATCGTCGATCAGGCGCAGGATCTGGCGCTGGGTCGTGACATCGAGCGCGGTGGTCGGCTCGTCCGCGATCAGGAGCGCGGGGCGGTTGGCCATCGCCATCGCGATCATCACGCGCTGGCGCTGGCCGCCGGAAAGCTCGAACGGGTAGCTCTTTTCCAGCAGCTGCGGATTCGGCAGCCCGACCTGGGTCAGCAGCGTCAGCACCCGCTCGCGGACTTCGGTCACCGAGGGCGCAGGCCGCTGGTGCGCCAGGATCATCTCCTCGATCTGCCTGCCGACGCGCTTCAGCGGATTGAGCGAGGACAACGGCTCCTGAAAGATCATCGCGGTGTTGCCGCCGCGCAACTTGCGGAGGGCGCGGCCGTCGAGCTTCGACGGATCCTGCCCTGCGACCGTCACGGCGCCGGACGCGATGTCGACGCCCCGCGGCAACAGCGACAGCACCGCATGCGCAATCATCGACTTGCCGGAGCCGGATTCGCCGACCAGGCAAACCACTTCGTTTGGCCTGATTTCAAACGACACATTCTCGACCGCCAAGGGCCGGTCGCCCCCCTTGGGGAGCGCGATCGACAGGCCCTCGACGGCAAGAACAGACGCGCCGGATTGCATGGTTTCCCTCATGACCGGCGCCTCGAGACGCGCGGGTTGAGGACGTCAGACAGTCCCTCGCCGAACAGGTTGATCGCCAGCACGGTGACGAGGATGGCGAGGCCGGGAAACACGCTCATCCACCACGCATTCCGGATCACGGTGCGGCCCGCGCCGATCATGAAGCCCCACGACATCAGATTGGGATCGCCGAGCCCCATGAAGGACAGCGCGCTTTCCAGCAGGATCGCCGTGGCAACCGTCAGCGACGTCACCACAAGGATCGGCGAGATCGCGTTCGGCAGGATATGGCCGAGCACGATGCGCCAGGTGCGTTCACCCTGGCACAGCGCGGCCTCGACGAATTCGCGGTGCCGCAGACGGAGGAATTCGGCGCGCGTGAGCCGCGCCAGCGGCGGCCAGCTCACCGCGCCGATGGTCAGGATGATCGTCAGCAGCGACGGATTGAAGGTCGCGACCAGCAGGATGGCTAGCACGAAGGCCGGAATGGTCTGGAACAATTCCGTCATCCGCATCAGCACCAGATCGATCTTGCCGCCGAAATAACCTGAGATCGCACCGATCACGACGCCGATCGCCATCGCCGCGAGCGCAGAGGCGATGCCGATCAGGAGCGAGACGCGCGCGCCATAGGCGACCCCGGCGGCGACGTCGCGGCCGAGCGTATCGCCGCCGAGCCATAATCCGTCCTCGCCGGGCGGCGTGAACGGCGCGCCGACCATCTCCCAGGGCGAGACCGGAAATGCGATCGGCGCGATGATCGCGACGACAACGACGACGAGCAGCAGGACAAGGCCGATCATTCCGCTCGGATGACGCAGGAAGGCGCGCACCGTGTACATCACGCCGCCCCCGTGGTCATGCGGGGATCGATCAGCCGGTAGACGAGGTCGGTGAGCAGGTTGAGCGCGATCACGACGATCGAGAGGATCAGGAAGATGCCGAGCAGGACCGGATAGTCGCGCTGCAGCAGTGCCTCGAAGGTCAGGCGGCCGAGGCCCGGCCAGGCAAACACGGTCTCGATCACCACGGCGCCGCCGACCAGCGCGCCGGCCTGCATGCCGGCGACGGTGACGACCGGCACCAGCGCATTGCGCAGCATGTGGCCGACCACGATGCGCGTTCCGGACAGGCCCTTGGCGCGCGCGGTCTTGATGAAATCCTGCTGCGCCACCTCGATGATCGAGGATCGCATCAGCCGCGCATAGATCGCCAGATAGATCGCCGCCAGCGACGTGACCGGCATGATCATGTGTTTCATGATGTCGAGCGCATGTTCGACCGGCGAAAGCTGGACGTTGATGGTCTCGTAACCGAACGGCGGCAGCCAGCCGAGCGTCACCGAGAACACCAGCACGAGCATCAGGCCGAGCCAGAACACCGGCGTCGCGTAGAGCACGAGCGAGAGCACGGTGAACACCGTATCGAGCACGCTGCCCGCCGCGAGCCCGGCCAGCGCGCCGAGCGCGGTGCCGATCAGGAGCGCGAGGCAAAAGGCCGTTACGGTCAAGAGAAGCGTCGCCGGAAGCCGTTCGAGGATCAGATCGACGACCGGACGGCGCTGGCGGTAGGAATAGCCGAGGTCGAGCCTGACGACTCGGCCGAGGTGGCTCGCAAGCTGCACGAAATACGGCTTGTCGAGCCCGTACTCCTTGCGCAGGTCGTCGAGCAGTTTTGGATCGGACGCGCCGGATTGCCCGGCCATGACCTGGGCCGGATCGCCTGGGGCGGCCCGCACCAGCACGAAGTTGAACGTCGCGATGACGAGGATCACGGCGACGAGCTGGGCGATGCGGCTGACCGCTTGAAGTCCGATCGCGGCGGCGCTCCCGAGCCGGGTCACGATTTGTAGACCGACCCGAAGGTTTCGTGCGAGCCGATGCCCGTCGTCACGATGTTCTTGAACGCCTTGTCGTAGATGATGGGATATTCGATCTCGAGCGTCCAGGCCACCGGCACGTCCTCGACCAGGATCTGCTGCACCTTGCTGTAGAGCTCCTGGCGCTTGGACTCGTCGAGCGTCACCGCGGCCTCGTCGAACAGTTTGTCGACCTCGGGATTCGAATAGCCCTGCGTGTTGGAGAACAGGATGCCCTTCTTGATGTTCGACGAAATATAGGTGCGGGCGACGCCCAGCGCGGGATCGCCGAGCTGGTAGAGCAGATTCTGGGTCATCTCATAATCCCAGTTGCCGACCTTCTCGGCCCACCCGGCCATGTCGGTGCCGACCAGCACGAGATCGATGCCGACCCGCGCAAAACTCTGGCGAAAGAATTCGCCGGCCCGCTGATAGGACTCGCCATAGGGCGGCACGATATACTTGATCTCGGCGCGCTTGCCGTTGGCGCCAGGCTTCAATCCCATGTCGTCGAGCAGGGCCTTGGCCTTGTCGACCGAAAACTCGTAGCGCTTCACGTTCGGATCGTAGAACCGCGTCTTCGACGAGATCGGTCCGGTCGCCACCTTGGCATTGCCGAAATAGACCCGCTTGCTGAACGCCTCGCGATCGATCAGGTGCATCACCGCCTGGCGGAACCGCTTGTCGTTCATCGGCGCGATGCGGTTGTTCATTTCGAGCCACTGATGCGGCGCGAAATACTCGTAGCCCTTGGTGGTGAATTCGAGGTTCTTCTGCGCCTTGAAGCGCTGGACGTCATAGAATTCGACGTCGGACCATTGCACGAGCTGCACCGTGCCGTTCTCGAGCGCCAGCGCGCGCGAGGCTGCATCCGGAATCACGCGGTAGACGATCTCGTCGAGATAGGGCTGGTCCTTCTGATAGTAGCCGTCGTGGCGGACGAGATGAACATGCGAACCGCGCACCCACTCCTTCAGCTTGAAGGGGCCAGTGCCGATCGCCTTGTCGTTCTCCGGGTTCTTGCGGTAGTCGGTGCCGTCATAGATGTGCTTGGGCACGATCGGGGCCGACGTGCAATCGAAGCAGCCGATGAAGGGCGCGAACGGCTGCTTCAATTTGAACACGACGGTGAGCGGATCGGGCGCCTCCGCCGACGCCACGCGGGCGAAGTTTTGCCGTGCGCGCGGGTGCGTCTCCACCAGCAGCTTCATGCAGCTGAAGACCACGTCCTCCGAGGTCATCGGCTTGCCGTCGTGGAAGGTGATGCCCGGAAACAGCTTGAACGTATAGGTCAGACCGTCGGGCGAGATCTCCCACGATTGTGCCATGCCGGGCATCGGCTTGAGATCGGCGCCGTATTTCAGCAGGCCTTCGTAAATCTTGCCGCCAAGCGTCAAGGTCGGCTGCTGCTGGTTCAGCGCGGTCACCAGAACCGGCGGCTCTGGCTGGATGATGGTGTTGAGCGTCCCACCGCGGGTCTGGCCCGCCGCCCGCGTGATGCCGAACGGGATGGCTGCACCGCAGGCCAGCATTGCCTTGGTGAATTCGCGTCTGTTCATCGGACCTCTCCGTCTCCGCGCTCTCACATTCGATTTCGGCGAATGCCGCGGGGTGAGGTATTGTTGCCAAACGCCATATCCCGCGCTACCTGAAGAGGGACAACAACCATCGCGATCGGGCCAAGTGGCCCGGAAGATGCATGAGCACCCTGCGAAAACGACGATCGATCAGGAGCTCACGACACTTGAAAGTCGCAGCGCGACGAAATGACACCACCGGCTTGCGCGTCTGCCGCAAGCAATCGGGTCCCGCAGCGGCCGCGCACTATGCCGGACAACTGCAACAGGTCGAACGGCCGCTCGCGGCGATGGCGGCCTCCTATCCGAACGAAAGCACCAGCGCGCGACACGCGCACCGACGCGATCAATTCATCCTGCAGACCGCGGGTGTCACCTCGATGATGACCGAGCGCGGCCATTTCGTCGTGCCGCCCGGCCACGGCCTGTGGATTCCGGCCGGCGTCGCGCACCAGTCGCGGGCCTGGGGCGAGGTCGAGATCCAGACCATCTATGTCACGCCTGACCGCATCAGGAATGCTCCGGCGACATGCCGCCTGATCAGGGTCTCCGCGCTGGTCGAAGCGTTGATGGAAGAAGCGGTGCACATGCCGACCCGATACGATCCGGAAGGGCGCGACGGCCGGCTGGTCGATTTCCTGCTCGACGAGATCGGCAGGATGCCGGAAGTGTCGCTGCATGTGCAGGTGCCGCCCGATCCGCGGCTCGCCGCGATCTGCGAGGCCGTGCTGGTCGATCCGAGTTCCGATCTCACGCTCGACGAATGGGCCGATCGCTGCCAGCTCAGCCGGCGGACGTTGACGCGTCTGTTCCGGCGCGAGACCGGCCAGAGTTTTGCGGCATGGCGCCAGCGGGTGCGGCTGCTCGAAGCGCTGGCGCGGCTCGGCGCCGGCGAGGCCGTCACCTGCGTTGCGCTCGACGTCGGCTATGAAAGCCCGAGCGCCTTCGCCGCGATGTTCAAGCGCGAGCTCGGCGCCGCGCCGCGCCAGTATCTGCGCTGGGCCGATCCCGAAGTGGTGATGCGGTAGGCGAATTCGCGTCACGCATCTGCCGGAACGCAAAACCCCTGCGGTCAACGGGAGAGACCGCAGGGGTTTGCAGGTGGATGGCGTGAGGCCAGCAAAGGCTGGGTGTCACCCCAAGGACCGGCGGCCGGATGAAAGCGGTACCGGCCTCATCATGCAAGCACGTCTTTTAGGCAGGAGTGCGTCAACATCCGCAAGCAAAGCGCGCGAGAAAATCTCACCTTCGCGCGCGCGTTGCATGCGGTCCGCCTTATAGCGTTTTCGAGCGAAGCGACCGCCGGTTCGCGTAAAGAAAACGCTTCCAAAGGACAAGCTAGAGTTCGGTTCTGATTCAATCAGAACCGAAAATGTTCTAGTCGTTGCGGGCAACCGCCGCCAGCTTGGTCATGTTGTGCAGCATGATCCGGCCGCGTTGCAGGTCGACGATGCCGTCCCTGCGCCAGGTCTGCAGCTGCCGGTTGACGCTTTCGCGCGCGGCGCCGACGAAGATGCCGAGCTGTTCCTGCGAGATGTGCACCTCGGAACCGAAATCCTCGGCCAGCGCGCACAGCCGCCGTGCGAGGCGGACCGGCAATGGTTGCAGCACGGATTCTTCCATGCGCTCGCTCTGCCATCGGATGCGCTGGCATAGCAATTCGATCAGCCTGACCGCAACCTTCGGCTCGCGCTCGAGGAAGCCGAGGAAATCCTGCCGCCGCAACACGAATAATTCGCTGGGCTCGCCCGCGGTCGCATCCGCGGTGCGGTCCTGACCGTCGAGCACGGCGACCTCGCCGAACAGGTCGCCCGATCCCATGAAGTTCAGTGTGAGCCGGCTGCCGTCGGAGGCACCGGTCTCGATCCGGATCTGGCCACGGCGGACCCCAAACAGGGCATCGCCGGGATCGCCTTTCTGGAACAGCACCTCGCCGGTCGCCAGCTGCTGGGTGTGGCAGAGGCCGGAAAGCCGCTGCAATTCGTCCGCACCGAGATCGGCGAACATCGGGTTCATCTTCAGAATGACCGCAAATTCGGCCTGTTTGCTCATTGTACTGCTGCCTTCCAAATCCATCCGAGCGATCCCCTGACGCCCGGTTAGCAAAAATCACCCTCATAAGAGTGTGTGAGAGGTCACATAAGTTCATGCGGTAACGGATTATTTTTCCGGTCATTGGAGCCAGATCCCGCTTGCGGGATAAACTCGTGTGATCGGCCGTGTTTTTCTGCGGCGGAACTCCGCTTGCCCGGCCTGGAACAACGACATGAGAGCACTGAAATTCGCCGGGGCCGCCATCGCTGCCGTGATCGTGATCATCGCGCTGGTCGCAGCGGTCGGGATCCCGTCCTCGTTCCTCACATCCGCCATCACCGATCGGGTCGAGCGCGAGACCGGCTACAAGCTCACCATCAATGGCGGCGCCAAGATCGGCCTCTGGCCGAGGGTCAATCTGACGCTGAGCGACGTCGTGTTGCAGGACCCGCGGGGGCGCGACGTCAACAACCGGTTCGCGGCAAGCAGCGTCGAGGCCGAGATGACGCTGTCGAGCCTGTGGTCGGGCCAGCCCGACATCACCGACCTTGCAATCGTCAAGCCGGTGATCAACCTGCCGCTGCAGCGCGAGCGCACCCGCGACCACAATCCGCCGGCGAAATCCTCCGCGTCCGATGGCGGCGGCATCGCGATCCGGCATGTCAGCATCACCGGCGGAACCATCGTCTTCTCCAATGTGCGCGACCGGGTCGAGAACCGGATCGAGACGCTCAACGCGGACGCGACGATCGGCGACGACCGCAAGATCGTCGTGACGGGTGACGCACAGGCCGGCGACAAGCCGCTGAGGTTCGAGATCCGCGCGACCGCGCCGCAAGCGCCGCTGGAGCGTCAGAGCGTGCCGGCTGAATTCAGCATCGATGCGCCCGGCCTGTTGCCCGCGCCGATCAAGGCGAATGCGGACGCGCGGCTGAACGGCACGGTGGTGATGTTCAACGGCGTGTCCGGCACGCTCGGCGATGGCGGCTTCACCGGCTGGGCCTCGGTCGATTTCGCCAGCAACAAGCCGCTGGTGAAGCTCGATCTCGACTTCCAGCGCATTGCGATCGCGATGCCGCCGGGCCAGTCCGGCTCCACGCCGCCGCTCGGCACCAATACCTGGAGCAACGCGTCGATCGATCTTGCCGGGCTCAACTATGTCGACGCGCAGGCGCGCATCTCGGCGGCGGAGCTCGTGATCGGCGACGGCCGCTTTGCGCAGGCGGCAATCGACGCGTCGATCGACAGCGGCGTGCTGAAGGGCCGGCTCGCCGAGCTCGGCGCCTATGAGGGTACCGCCAATGGCGACGTCACCGTCGATGCGCGAGGCGCCACGCCAACCTACGCGCTGCGGCTCGACCTCGTCGGGGTGCGCGCGCTGCCGGTGCTGAAGAGCCTCGCCGAATTCGACAAGCTCGACGGCAAGATGCAGGCCAAGATCGCACTGACCTCGCAAGGCAGCAGCGAGCGCGCCATCGTCGGCAATCTCGGCGGCACCGCCTTCGTCGTGTTCCAGGACGGCAAGATCCTCGGCCTCAATGTGGCGCAGATGATCCGGAGCCTCACCACCAGCACCTTGTCGGGCTGGCAGGCAAGCCAGGAATTGTCGACCGATCTCAGCCAGCTCTCGGCCTCGTTCAAGGTCGACAAGGGCCAGGCCGTCACCACCGATCTCAATCTGATCGGCCCGCTGGTGAAAATGACCGGGGTCGGCACCATCGACCTCAACACCCGCCAGATCGGGTTCCGCGTCGAGCCGCAGCTCGTGATGACCACCGAAGGCCAGGGCCGCGCCGGCGATCCGGTCGGCCTCGGCATCCCCGTGATGCTCGAGGGACCCTGGGTATCGCCGCGGATCTATCCGGAGATGCAGGGCATCCTCGACAATCCGCAGGCCGCCTATGCCAAGCTCAAGGAGATGGGCAAGGGCCTGTTCGGGCAGAACGGCCAGGGGCTGAGTGAAGGCCTCAACGGGCTTACCAATCTGTTCAACGGCGTGCAGGGCGGCGCGCAGCCCGGCGCCGGCCACCCCCCGGGCGGCGGCGCCGGCCAGAGCAACCCGCTCGGCGGGCAGCTTGGCGACACCATCGGCAATCTGCTGCAGCAGGGCCTCTCCACCCTCAACCAGGGCAACGCATCGCGGCCGAGCCGCAGCCTGGCCAAGCCCGAGGCGGACGCGCCGCCGGCCGCCGATCCGGCTCCTCCGCCGCCCCCTCCGCCCGGCGAGACCGCCGAGCAGCACGATAGTCCGGCGATGAAGGACGTGCTGCGTCAGCTGTTCAATCGCTGATATTCCCGGACATCCCCCGCCGATATGAAGGGATAACCATGCGGCCCGAGCGGCCGCCCCGCCTCGCCGATCCGTGCTAAACAGCGGCGGATCATGCGGCGCACCCGGTTGATGCGAGGGGGCGGACGAGGCTGGATGAACGCGGCTACGGACGAGGGCAAGAACTGGTTCCTGCGCGGCGGGCTGTTCGCCAAATATGTCCTCGCGCTGGTCGGCCTCGTCGTGTTCGTGCTCGCGGTCAACGGCGCGCTCGAGACCTGGATCAGCTACCGCGGCATCAAAGGCACGCTGACGGACGCGATGAGCGAGAAGGCGGACGCCACCGCCAAGCGGATCGAGCAGGCGATCTCCGATCTCGAGCGGCAGATCTCCTGGGTGACCCGCGCCTCCTCCAACACGATCGAGCTGCGCCGCGCCGACTACGCGCAATTGCTCGGCCAGGTGCCGGCGGTGAGCCAGCTCACCCTGATCAGCGGCCAGGGCCGCGAGTTGCTGCGGCTGTCGCGCCAGACCACCACGGTCAACTCCAACGCCGACTTTTCCCGCGATGTCAGATTCATCGAGACCATCGCCCGCGGCACCGCCTACGCGCCGGCGTATTTTCGCGACGGGCGGCCGTTCATATCGATCGGCGAGCAGCATTCCGGCTTCAATGCCGGCGTCACCATGGCCGAGATCGACCTGCGCTTCCTCAATGACTATTTCGGCGATTCCCAGGTCGGCCGCCTCGCGCATGCCTATGTCGTCGACGGCAAGGGCCGCGTGCTGGCGAGCTCGTCGAAGGGGCCGGAGGTCGGCAAGGACCTCGCCGCGCTGCCGCAGGTCGCCGCGGTGCTGTCGCCCGGCGGCAGGCCGATCGCTTCCGGCAAGGATGTCGACGGCAATGCGGTGCTGACCACAGCAACGGCCGCGCCGAACCTCGGCTGGCACGTGTTCTATGAGCAGCCGACCGCGCAGGCGCTGTCGCCGATCCGCGACCAGCTGGTGCGCATCGCGCTTTTGATCGCGCTCGGCCTCGTGGTCGCGATCATCGCCGGCACGATCCTGGCGCGGCGCATGCTGGAGCCGATCACCGCGCTGCGCACCGGCGCGCGGCGGTTAGGGGCCGGCGACTTCGGCCATCGCATCGAGGTGAAGACATCGGATGAGCTGGAGGAGCTCGCCGGGCAATTCAACAGCATGGCCACCCAGCTTGCCGAGACCTATTCCGACCTTGAGGCCAAGGTGAAGGAGCGCACCCGCGACCTCGCGCAATCGATCAACGAGCTGAAGGTGCTGGAGGAGGTCGGCCGCGCGGTGGCGTCCTCGCTCGACCTTGCCGCCGTGCTGCCGACGGTCGGCGCCCGCGCGCTCGAGATCACCCAAGCCGATGCCGTGCTGATCTATGGCTATGACGCCGCACAGCGCACGTTCAACCTGACGCAATCGATCGGCATCGCCGCTGCGGCCGAAGGCCGTCATCGCACGATCGACGCGCCCAACAGCCCGCTCGGCGAGGCCGCCGCGAAGGGCGAGCCGCTGGCGTTTCCCGATCTGGCGGCAAGTGCCGATTATCCGCTGCGCGATGTCGTGGTCGGCGCCGGCTTCCACTCCGTGCTGGTGGTGCCGCTGGTCGACCAGCAGGGCGTGCTCGGCGCGCTGGTGGTGCTGCGCAAGGCGGCCGGCGACTTCCCGGCGAGCCTGATCGGCCTGATGAAGACCTTTGCACACCAGGCGGTGCTGGCGATGCGCAACGCGCGGCTGTTCACCGAGGTGGACCAGAAGAGCCGCGCGCTGGAGGAGGCCAACGCCACCGTGCGCGAGCAGGCCGACAAGCTGCGCGAGCAGACCGAAGCGCTCAAGGACTGGAACAAGTCGCTGGAGCAGCGGGTCGAGACCCAGCTCGGCGAGCTCGAGCGCGTGCGAAGGCTCGAGCGCTTCCTGGCGCCGCAGGTGGCGCAGCTGATCGCCTCGTCCGACAATCCCGAGGGCCTGCTCGACAGCCACCGCCGCGAGGTCACCGTGGTGTTCTGCGACCTGCGCGGCTTCACCGCCTTCACCGAGGCGACCGAGCCGGAAGAGGCGATGAACGTGCTGCGCGAATATCACGCCGCGCTCGGCAAGCTGATCTTCAAGTACGAAGGCACGCTCGACAAATATGCCGGCGACGGCGTGATGATCCTGTTCAACGCGCCGATCCAGCTCGCCGACCACACCGCGCGCGCCGTGAAGATGGCGGTGGAGATGCGCGACACGGTCGGCCCGCTGACCGAGAAATGGCGCAACCGCGGGCACAGTCTCGGCTTCGGCATCGGCATTGCGCTCGGCTATGCCACGCTCGGCCAGGTCGGCTTCGAGCAGCGGCTGGAATATGCCGCGATCGGCAGCGTCACCAACCTCGCCTCGCGCCTCTGCGGCGAGGCCAAGGCCGGCCAGATCGTGGTGAGCCGCCGCGTCTACGGCATGGTCGAGCCCTTCGTCGAAGGCCGCGCCATCGACGACCTCGTGCTGAAGGGATTCAATCATCCCATCCTCGCCGCGGAGATCTTGCGGTGGAAGGGCGAGCCATCAGCGGAGGCGGCGGCGGAGTAAGCCACGCTCTCTGTATGGTCCTTCGTTAGCACAGACGCTACCGCTCAGCCTCTTTCGAGAGAGTGCTAGGGGTGAACTGTTGGCTTTGTACCCTGCTCAAGAGAGGGTTTCGCCATAGTCTTCTTCCAAGCATTAAATTCAACGGGCAGGACAGCACTCAGGCCACCGGCCGGCATGAAGTCTGGATCAAAAGTTAGATCCAATTGACGCAAAACTCTGGCGAAGCGTCTGACACTCCCGCCGCCCTTCCCGGCCGCTCCTTTGCGAGGTCGACCTGAGATCGGGTCCGAGTAAAGGCGCGAAGCCTCGGCAATGATCGGGCGACTGCGGATAATGCTTTGGGTACCACCAAGCTGTTCAAGAACATCTCCGTGACGGCGAAGCGGCTCCTCGCCATCATCGTTTGCTGCCAGAAGCAGGAAGCGAGAATTCGGACCATGATCGCGGCATAGTTGCCAAGGTGAACGGACGAGATGGCGGTAGTAGTGCCGAAAATGACCGCTTAAAATATACCGATAATGCTTATCCAGCTTGCGCTTCCCTCCGGCGCTCGGCGGACACAGTTGGTCGAAGAAGTAAAGCGCGAGCCACGTCCAAAGGCCCCGGTCGTTAGACATCCTGGCCTGATCGAGCGATGCGAGACGCATCCCGAGTTCACGGCCAAATTCATATCGGTTCTTAAAGGTCCGAAGCGTCATTTTCACCGGAAGCGCGAGTGCCTCCGACGTATCGGGATGGTTGAGCAGATGATGCGGCGGCGCTCCGATCGCCCCCTGACTCAGGTATTCTGCGAATTGAGCAATTCCAGCTTCGTTAAGTCGACGCAAGTCATCAGCCATGTGTGGGCTCCGGGATCATCTGTCTAGCTTTCTCAACAAAAGCTCTAGTCTCACAATAACGGCGAACTAGATCGTCCACCCACGATTCTCTGGCCTCGGCGTCCTCCAATTCCTCCGGCTCATCCTCAACCCCAAGCCCTTCGCTGCAAAAGCGTTTCCAATCCGCTTTCCAGCCTTCACCGTCTTCATCATCCTCTGACGGATCGTAGGCGATATGCTCTCGAAGCCTTTGCGCAAGCCACCGATCCCGGCGAACAGGTCGATAAACCGGAACCAGCTAGGGATGTCGTCGGCACGGTAGGCAGCCGCCTCCTCCAGGAGCTTGAGCACAGCTCCCTTCAGCTCGCTTCTTCCCGATTGGTATCGATAGCCAGTACTACGAGATACTTCAATTAATTCAATAGCTTCGTCGAAGGAAAGGCCGGCCTGTTGGCACAAGCTAGTAAATCGCGTGCGTTTGGTTGCCACGCTGCCCCCCGAATCTCTGTGTCAACGAATCTCACGGTGACACAATCTTTCCCGCCGAACAATCCAAATGTTCTATATTTGTTCCTATTGCACAGGTTTATCCAGAAACCTCACCATCCAGTGGAATCCTCTCCCCTCCGCGATCACGACCTCCCGCGCCCTTCCCCGGAATAGCCCATCCCCGCGTCGCTCGCGTCATGACGGGCGCGCGGGACAGGCGCGCTTGCTGAGACCAAGAACAAGCAGGACGGGTTTGGATGGGACGCACGCGGCGGCGTCGGTGGTGGCGCTGCATTGCTCGCTGGGGTCGGGACGGCAATGGACCAAACTTGCGGCCGCGCTCGGCGGCGACCGGTTCATGGCGCCGGATATTTCCGGCTATGGCGTTGCCGCCTGCGGGCGCGACTGGCCGCGGACGCTGGACGGCGAGATCGCGCGGCTCGAGCCCTGGCTCGCCAAGGCCGACGGGCCGATCCACCTGATCGGGCATTCCTATGGCGCGGCGATCGCGTTTCGGCTGGCGACCGCCTCGCCTTATGCGCAGCACGTTCGCAGCCTGACGCTCATCGAGCCGGTGCTTCCGACGTTGCTTCGCGACACGCCTGCCGACGCGCGGCTCTACGACCGCTTCGCGCGGATCGCGCAGATCGTCTCAAAGGATATTCTCGACGGCGCCGTGATGGAGGCGGTCGAGGCGTTCACCGCGTTCTGGGCCGGCTCCGGGCCGCGCGAACAGTTCTCGCCGAGCGGGCGGCTGCGGATGATCGAGCAGGCCGACAAGCTGCCTTGCGATTTCAACGCCGCGCTCGACCTCGACGGAGTGGCGGAAGCCGCGCGTGCGTTGAAGGTGCCGACGCTGCTGCTGTCGGGCGGGCTGTCGCCCTATGTGACGCAGCGCATTGTCGCCAAACTCGCCGCGCTGATCGATGGCGCCGAGCTGCGGCATCTGCCGGGTGCCGGCCACATGCTGCCGGTGACGCATGCCGATCGGGTCAACCCGGAGATCCTGCGGCACATCTGGCGCGCCGAGGAGCTGGCGAATTTGGAGCTGGCGAAGCTGGAGCTGGCGGCGGATGCGGGGCCGGCCGACGCGGCGCGGCCGGCTGGCTCGGCCAGGCGGCATCTGGTATTCAGGAGGAGTCTTGGTTGACGCGTTTTCTTTACGCGAACCGGTACCCACTTCGCTCGAAAACGCGCTGCATTTTGGGAATAGTTTGCCGATGATTTTGCCTCGCACGCGTGCCTCAGCCCTCGCCGCCTCCGCGCTGCTCGTGCTCGCGGCCTCTCCCGCGCTTGCCGCGGGCGAGGCCGACGCCGTGCCGAAGGGCGCGGCGGTGACGGTGCTGAAGGCCGCAAAGTTCTGCTTTGGCAATATCGTCGAGGTCTCGGGCATCGTGCTGCCGCGCGACGAGCAGCAGATCCGGCCCGAACGGTTCGGATTGAAGGTGACGGAGGTGCTGGCCGATCCCGGCGACACCGTCACCGCCGGCCAGGTGCTGGCGAAGCTGACCGACGGCGCCAACTCGGTCAACGTCACGGCGCCGGTGGCGGGCACGATCTCGGCGTCGTCGGCGATCGTGGGCGCGCCAGCATCGGGCAAGGACGCGCTGTTCTCGGTCATCGCCAAGAGCGAGTACGATCTGGTCGGGATGGTGCCGACCCGCGACATCGCCAAGCTGAAGACCGAGCAGACGGCGCAGCTCAAGATCCTCGGCGCCGGCGATCTCGACGGCAAGGTGCGGCGGATCGCGCCGACGGTCGAGCCGAACAGCCAGCTCGGCCAGGTGTTCATCGGCATCGGCGCGAACAAGCGGCTGCTGGTGAATTCGTCCGGCCGCGCCCAGATCAAGACCGGGCAGAGCTGCGGCGTCGCGGTGCCGCTCACCGCGATCCTCTATTCCACCGCGGGCACCGTGGTGCAGGTGGTGCGCGGCGGCCGCGTCGAGACGCGGCGGGTCGAGACCGGATTGATGTCGGCGGGACAGGTCGAGATCCGCGACGGCATCCAGGAAGGCGACATCGTCGTCGCCCGCGCCGGCGCGCTGCTGCGCGAAGGCGATCCGGTGCGGCCGGTCGGCGCCAGTGCGGATGCGAAGTAGGTGGCGCGACCGAGCGCGCGGAAACCAGCGACGCCTTCGCGATGCGTCCTGCAGCGGAGCAAGCGGCACCCCTCTCCCTAACCCTCCCCCGCAAGGGGGGAGGGAACCCTTCCGCCAGTGGCTGCCTTACGTGAGCCGCGATGAAAGCAATGCGCTGCTACGCGTGTGAGGTGAGCACGCATGTCAGGCTCCCTCCCCCCTTGCGGGGGAGGGGGAGAGGGGTTCTCTCCACACGGCAAGCTCGTGATGTTAGGAACAAAATGCGCGGGCCCACGCCCGCGCAGAAGAGTCTAGCTCAGCCGCCGAGCTTGATGTCTTCCAGCAGCGAGGACGACACGCTCGGCACCTGCTCGCCTTCGCTGGCGCGCGAGATGGCGACCCGGGTCTTGTTGAAGGCGCTTTCGGCGCCGGCCTGGGCGTTGAGGTTGTTGAGCAGCTCGGAGACCAGCACGCTGTTCGGCGCCTTGCTGTCGTCGGCGACCTTGCCCGGCGTCGCCGAGCTGAGCACGATGGTGTTCTCCGGCGGGCTGATCGGCGCGAGACCGTGCGAGAACGCACGGAAGCGGCGCTCATAGGGATTGCGGCGCGAGGCATCGAGCACGACGAGCTTGGCCTTGGCGCCGCGCTCCTTCATCGCATCGAGCACGGACTCGACGCTGACGCCGGTGCGCTTGACGTCGGCTTCCTTCCAGATCGTGGCGTCGACCGGAATCATGTAGCTCTCGCGGCCGACCTGCACGCCGTAGCCGCCGAAGAACAGCATCACGACGGTGTCGGGGCGAATTTTCGCCTTCATGCGCTCGACCGCGCGGAACATGTCGTCCTTGGTCGCATCCTCGACCACGTCGACGTCAAAGCCCTCGCGGCGCAGCGCCGTCGACAGGGTGCGGGCATCGTTGATCGGCTGGGCCAGCGGCGCCGCGGCGTCCGGGTAATGGCCGTTGCCGATGATCAGCGCGAGGCGGGAGGTGCCGGTCGGAATGCTGCCGGTCAGCTCGGTGGCGACGAGCTTGTCGCCACCCTTGGCGACATCGAGGGTGCGCTTGTTGAGCGCGGCATGGGCGCCAATCGCCAGCGACACCGTGCCGGCCACCGCCACGCAGACGGCGATGGTGCGGCGGGAAATGCGAAGCTGCCTAAGGTCCATAGCGTTCCTAAGTCCCAATTCTTATCCCGATGGCGCTCAAGCGAAGATCGCGCCAGTTAGTCGCGTCAAAGACGTTCAGGTTTAATGGGGTTGAGGTGTGTGTGCCGTTGAATTGAGCTCAATTTGCGGCGCCGCAACAAACGCTCCTTTAACCCGGACGGCCGCCCGGGGCAACCCGAATTGCCGCATGCTGCCGCCCGGCAGAGGCCATTGACGCCGTTAAAATCCCGTTACGTGACCTCAGTCACATTTGTGTTTTGTAGAGATTCATGTAGCTTTCCAAAGGCTTGCGAGTTTGGGGCAGAGCGACTGGAAACACCGTCGGGCGGCGGCGTTAACCGGTTCCTCGGGAAAGGGGATTCTTTGAGCTTCTTGGGCCTTCACGAGATCGCAGGCGCGGTGTGCCGGTCGCTGACCGTCAGGAAGGACGGCCCGTCGCTGTACGACGTCTGCGACCCCGTGCTGCAGGCCTATCGCGGCGGCGATGCCCATCTCGGAAAATTCTACCGGACCGCGCTCGGCAACCCGCCGCTGCGCGCGCTGCTCCGCCGCACCGGCCTGCCCGCGCTCAACGATCCCGACCGCCTCGCCGGCCTGCGCGCGGCGCTCACCGCGGCGCGCGACGTCGCGGCGCCGGACTGGGCCGCGATCGGCACGCCCGTCGCAGCATTGATGGACGGTATTGGCGTACGCCACCCGGCCCCGCCCGCCGCGTCGGCACCGGGCCGCCCGCCGGCGATCGCCGAGATCGACCGCGTGATCCGGCTGACCGGCGCGCATCTCCTGCGCTCGTTCGGCAGGAACGGCTTCATCCCGACCTATGCCGCCTTCAATTTGATCGGCGACCCCGACGTCGGCGGGCGCGAGCTGCTGATGGCGCTGACCGGGCTGAACGCACGCGGCTACAAGAACTCGACCTTGCTGTTCAATCTGGCGCGGATCTTCATCGCGCATTCGCCGGCGCGCACGCTGATCAACCCGGCCTGGCGCGGCATCGCCGAGCCGATGTGGGAGCCGGTGCAGATCCGCCACCGCTCGGCCTATTACGACGCCTTCTTCACCGAGGCGCTGCTCGGCTTCGTCGAGACCGGGCTCGCCGCGCCGGATGAAGCTGTTACCGCGCGGCGCGCGATCGCCGACATGGTGGACTTCTGCCTGAAGACCAGCGCCGAGGAGGTGCCGTCGCATGACGGCTCGACGGTGAAGGTGATCACCGCGCTGGCGCCGGGCCGGCATCCGCGCTTCTCGCGCTTCTTCGCCCAGATCAAGCAGGATCTCGGCTTCGGCATCTATGTGCCGGACTGCGACACCACGGCGTGCTCGTTCTCGGCCGCGACCCAGGCCGGCTCCGACGATCCGATCCTGCAGCAGCCGCTGCTCGACTTCTACCGCGGCTACCAGGTGCGATCAGGCGCCAACGAGCCGCGCGTCACCGTGCCGCTCAATGATAACATTGATTACGAGGGCGGCGTCGTCACCTGGATCGACAATCTCGCCGGCGAGCGGCCCTATGGCAACGACCTCGATCCGACACTGAACCTCGACATCCTCGAGGTCTCGTTCCGCAACCTCGCCCGCTGGCAGATCATCGAGACGCCGCAGCGGCTGGAGACGGTGCATCGCATCATCGCCTTCCAGAAACATCTGGTCGAAAGCGGCGCGTTCAAAAATCCGCGCTCGCATATCTACTATCTGCCCGAGCTCTATTCGGCCTATTTCGGCCGCTGCTACGCCGCCTTCGTCGCGCTGCCGCTGGCGGCGCAGCGCATCATCGATCCCGGCAACGTGTTCGCGCTGATCCGCGCCCGCGTGCTCGGCTATGTCACGCACGAGCTGATCACCCACGAGATGAACCCGTTCGACGCCGCGCTGGCGCTGATGGCGCTGGCGCATCTCGGCGCCGAGGTCTCGACCTTCACGCCGCCGCTGCACTGCATCGTGCAGGGCCTCGGCGAGGGCGGCCGCAAGGGGCCCTACCGGGCCTATGAGTGGAATAAGATGAAGACGCCGACCCGCATCCTGGTCGGCGGGCCGGAGGTGACCTCGGCCTTCGTGCTGATGGCGCTGGCGCTGGCGAAGCGACGAATGGCCGCGGTGTAGCTTCGTAGCCGAATGGCTGATTCGTCGGCGAATGACGCGAAGTTGAAACTGGCGGAAACGCAACAGCACTGGCACGGTTGCCCAATTGCCCGCACAATCGTTGGGCACTGACCACTGCACGCCAAAAGCCCTTTGAACGATAAGAACCTGGCCGGGAACGCCGATGTTCAAGACGCTGCTCACCGCGGGCCTGCTGCTCTCGCTGCCGACGCTGGCTGTCGCCGCCGACATTACCGGCGTGCCGAAGATCCGCGACGGCGACCAGCTCATGATCGGCAGCGTCCGCATCCGGCTCGGCGGCATCGACGCGCCGTCGACCGACCAGCTCTGCCTCAACACCAAGGGCGAGCGCTGGACCTGCGGCGTCGCCGCGCGCGACGAGCTGATCAAGCATGCCGGCAACAAGAGCTGGACCTGCCACGCCCGCTCGGTCGATCGCCGCGGCCGCACCATCGCACGCTGCGAGGTCGACGGCGAGGACATCCAGAAATGGCTGGTCGCGAATGGCTGGGCGCTGGCCTACACCCGCATCTCGCACGACTACGAAGCCGACGAGAAGGCCGCGCGTGAGGCAAAGGCCGGGATGTGGCAGGGCGCCTTCATCGCGCCGTGGGACTGGCGGGTGCGCAACAAGAAGACCACCGTGCTCGGCGCGGTGAAGCCGCCGGACGGCGCCAACGCGATCCTGCTCGCCTCGGCCTCCGGCCCGGTGGCGCCCTCGCCCGATTGCACCATCAAGGGCAACGTCAACCGCTCCGGTGAATGCATCTTTCATCAGCGGACCAGCCGCTGGTACGCCAAGATCGAGATGAAGATCAGCAAGGGCACGCGCTGGTTCTGCTCGGTCGAGGAGGCCGAGGCCGCCGGCTGCCGCGAGACGCGGCGCTGACACCTGATGGAATGAGATTGACGTGCAGCCGCGACGGCGGTCTGCTCCCTCTCCCGCTTGCTTGCGGGGAAGGGCTGGGGTGGGGGTCTCGCCACGAATCATATTCCGGAGATAGCCCCCACCCGGATCGCATCCTCGATGCGATCCGACCTCCCCCGCAAGCGGGAGAGGTGAAGGGAACGCTATGACCGATACCGGGGTCAATCAGCAGAAGTCACGCCGGCGCAGCCGCCTCCGGCAGGCGCAGATCCTGTTGCTGGTCGTCCTGGCGATCTACCTGATCGCGGCCTATCTGCTGCTGCCGGCGCTGTGGACGCATTACGAGCACCAGAAGGGCCTCGCCGATCTGCCGATGGTGACGCGCACCGCGCAGGGCATTCCCGGCGATCCGATGAATGTCGGGCTGATCGGCGACAAGAGGGACGTGGTCTGCGCGATGCACGAGGCCGGCTGGTTTCCGGCCGATCCGGTGACGCTGAAATCCTCGATCGAGATCGTGGGCAGCGTGCTGCTCGATCGTCCCTACAAGGATGCGCCGGTGAGCAACCTGTTCTATCTCGACCGCCGCGAGGATCTCGCCTTTGAGCGGCCGGTGGGATCGAGCGCGGATCGCCGCAACCATGTCCGGTTCTGGAGGGTGCTCGATCAGGGCGAGGAGAAGCGTCCGGTGTGGCTGGGTGCTGCGACGCTCGACCGCAGCGTCGGCATCAGCCACTACACCGGCGCCGTGACCCATCACATCGCGGCCGACCTCGACGCCGAACGCGCGCTGCTCGCCACGGACCTCGAGTCCGCCGGCATGGCCACCGCGAAATATCAGGTGACCGGCATCGGCCCGACCTTCAACGGCCGCAATGGCGGCGGCGATCCCTATTACACCGACGGCGAAATCTGGGTGCTGCGGCTGGTCGAGGCCTGCCGCAAGAACCAGGGCACCGTCGAGCAACTCCCGAGCCCCGCCGCGACCGAGTTCAAGGACCAGGTCTGGCGCGCGGTCGTCGAAGCGATCGGCAAATAGGGGTAAATCGCGATGAGACGGGGTTGAGTCACCATCGCGCATGAGCTCATTGTTGAGCATGATCTCCGCGCAAACGCCATGCGTTTGTCGCGGGGGAAAACCGCTTCGCACTTTTCCGGATCATGCTGCCCCGCGGTTTTGGAAACGCTGGATTGCTTCGTCCTGCTCGCAATCGAAGCCGCGATGGAATAGTCTCCGCACCTGACCCCTCACACGCATGATTTGCGCGCTTTATCCAAAAGGAACAGGACGATGACCGTTCGCGCGGGCCGGGAATTTCTGGCCATCCCCGGGCCCACCACGATGCCCGATCAGGTGCTGCAGGCAATGCACCGCCCGGCGCTCGACATCTACTCCAACGAGATGGTCGAACTGACTGACAGCCTGCTGCGCGACCTCTCAAGGCTGTTCGCCACCCAGGGCAAGTCCTACATCTACATCTCCAACGGCCACGGCGCCTGGGAGGCGACGCTCTCCAACGTGCTGTCGCGCGGCGACAAGGTGCTGGTGCTGGAGAGCGGGCGCTTCGCGATCGGTTGGGGCCAGGCCGCGGCCGCGATGGGCGCCGAGGTCGAGGTGCTGAAGGGCGACTGGCGCCGCGCGATCCGTCCGGCCGAGGTCGAGGAGCGGCTGCGGCGCGACAAGGAGCACACCATCAAGGCGATCCTGGTGGTGCAGGTCGACACCGCGTCCGGCGCCTATAACGACATCGAGGCGATCGGCAAGGCGATCAAGGCCGCCGGCCATCCTGCATTGTACATGGTCGACACCGTGGCCTCGCTCGGCTGCATGCCGTTCGAGATGGACAAATGGTATGTCGACGTCGCGATGTCGGGCTCGCAGAAGGGCCTGATGACGCCGCCCGGCCTCGGCTTCGTCGCCGCCAATGACCGCGCCTGGGACGCCCACAAGAAAGCCGATCTGCGCACGCCCTATTGGGACTGGACCGAGCGCGAGGGCTCGGAGCACTACCGCAAATATGCCGGCACCGCGCCGGTGCATCTGCTGTTCGCGCTGCGCGAGGCGATCAACATGCTGCACGCCGAAGGCCTGGAGAATGCCTTTGAGCGGCATCGGCTGCTCGGCGAAGCCGTGCGCCGCGCGGTCGCCGTCTGGGGCGAAGGACAGGTGCTCGGCTTCAACATCGCCGAGCCCGCCGAGCGTTCCAACACGGTGACGACGGTGACCGTGAAGGGCGCCGATCCCGCCGCGATCCAGCGCTACGCCAAGGAGAAATGCGGCGTGGTGCTCGGCACCGGCATCGGCGATTTGCAGGGCCAGGCCTTCCGCATCGCGCATATGGGCCACGTCAACGCCCCGATGATCCTCGGCACCCTCGGCGTCGTCGAGGTCGCGCTGACAGCGCTGAACATCCCGCACGGCAAGGCCGGCGCCGACGCCGCCATCCAATGGCTCGGCGAGAACGTGAAGGCGTAGCTGAGGGGGTCCGAGGCTTTGACCTGTCATCCTGAGGAGCCCGCCAAAGGCGGGCGTCTCGAAGGATCGACGGCCGCGCTCCCGCCGCGAGAGAATCGGAGCACGCCGCGATATTCGGGCCGTGCATCGTTCGAGACGCGCGCAAGGGCGCGCTCCTCAGGATGACGGGGATAACGCAACGAAGAGCTGCCACGACTTTTTGCGAAGGCATGAACACTTTTCGTCGTCATCATTTTCCGCTTTACTGCCGGCAACAGCGGGCACGGATCCCTGCGACACGACAAAATGGAGGGACCGCTTGGCATCGGTGGAATTGCGCGGCCTGGTCAAGCGGTTTGGATCGTTTGTCGCGGTTGATGATGTTTCGCTCGCGATCGATCGTGGCCAGTTGGTCTGTCTGCTCGGACCGTCCGGCTGCGGCAAGACCACGACGCTGCGGCTGATCGCCGGGTTCCTCGAACCATCCGACGGCGAGATCCGCGTCGGCGACCGCGTGGTGTCGTCGAAGGCGCGCACGCTGCCGCCCGAGCAGCGCAACATGTCGATGATCTTCCAGAGCTACGCGCTGTGGCCGCACATGACGGTGGCCGAGAACATCGTCTACGGCCTGCGCTTGCGCAAAATGGATCGCGACACCATCGCCAAGAAGCTCGCCGCGATCCTGGCGACCACCAAGCTGGAACCACTGGCACAGCGTTATCCGGGCGAACTTTCCGGCGGCCAGCAGCAGCGCGTCGCACTGGCGCGCGCGCTGATCGTCGGCCCCGAGACGCTGCTGCTCGACGAGCCCTTGTCCAATCTCGACGCCAATCTGCGCGAGGAGATGCGATTCGAGATCCGCCGCCTGCACGACGAATATCGCTACACCACGGTCTACGTCACCCACGACCAGTCCGAGGCAATGACGACAGCCGACCTGATTGCGGTGATGAATGCCGGCAAGATCGACCAGCTCGGCAGCCCTGAGGACATCTATGCGCGGCCGGACTCCGAATTCGTCGCGCGCTTTATCGGCGCCGCCAATGTGATCAAGGGCACCGCGCGCGATGCGAACCACGTGGAGTTCGCCGGTGCAACGCTCGAGGTGGTCGGCGCCGCGCTGACGGCCGGCCAGAGTGCGCCGGTGGCGATCCGCCAGCATGAGATCCAGCTGTCGACACAACCGCCCGCCGCCGCGCAGAACACGCTCAAGGCCATCGTGACGCGGCAGGTCTATCTCGGCATGAACCGCGACTACATGGTGGAGACCGCGGACGGCACATCGCTGCGGGTGACCACGCCGACCGAAACCGCGGTCGAGAGGGGCAGCGAGGTCTGGCTGACCTTGCCGCCCGCGCGCTGCCGGGCACTGAGCCGATAAGCAACAAGAAACGGAGCGACGCGATGCGGAAGCCGATTTCCAGACGCGATGCTCTGAAAGGCGCTGCGGCGCTTGCGGTCGGCACCGTGTTCGCTTCACCGGCACGCGCCGCCGCACCCGAGCCGGTCGCGATCACGCCCGATCTCGTCGCCGCCGCAACGAAGGAAGGCAAGCTCGTATTCTATTCGTCGATGGACCTGCCGGTCGGCGAAAGGCTCGGCAAGGCGTTCGAGGCCGCTTATCCCGGCATCACCGTGCAGATCGAGCGCTCCGGCTCGGAGCGGCTGTTCCAGCGCGTGGCGCAGGAATTCGATGCCAACATCCATGCCGCCGACGTCGTCAACAGCGCCGATGCCTCGCATTTCATCCCCTGGAAGAAGAGCGGCTGGCTGATGCCGTTCGTGCCCGAAGACGTCGCGAAACATTTTCCCGACAACTACCGCGACCCCGACGGAATGGCCGTGACGACGCGGCTGTGGCTGTCGTCGATCGCCTACAACACCAACCTGGTGAAGGCGGAAGACGCGCCGAAGAGCTTTGCCGACCTGCTCGATCCCAAGTGGATGGGCAAGATGGTGAAGGGCCATCCGGCCTATAGCGGCACCATCATGACCACCACGTTCCAGATCGTGCGCGAGCTCGGCTGGCCGTATCTGGAGAAGCTTGCGAAACAGCGCGTGATGCAGGTGCAGTCCTCGACCGATCCGCCGAAAAAGCTCTCGCTCGGCGAGCGGGCTGTGATGGCCGACGGCAATGAATATGGCATCGTGCTCTTGAAGGAAGCCGGACAACCGGTCGAGCCGGTCTATCCGACCGAAGGCACGCCGACGATCTCGGGTCCCACGGGCATCTTCGCCGCTGCGCCGCATCCGAACGCCGCAAGGCTGTTCCAGGCCTGGCTGCACACCCGCGAGACCCAGCAATTCTTCGTCGACTTCACCGGCCAATATTCGCTGCACGCCCAGGTGCAGCCGAAGGCCGGCCGGCGCAAGCTTTCCGACATCAAGCTGATGAAGGAGGATCCGGCGGGAGTGGAAGCGATGACCGAAGAGATCAAGACGCGCTATGCGCGGCTGTTCCGGGTGTAAGCGATGGAGTTCGCTCGCACGCTTCCTTGCCTCGCCCCGCTTGCGGGGAGAGGGAGCAGATGCAGCCTATTTGGGGATAGAATGACAGCAGCAATCGAGACCTCCCCCGCCTCCCGCCCCCGCATCGACTGGACCCGCCCGGTGCTGTGGCTCTTCGCAGCGGTGCTCATCCTCTTGATCCTGCTGCCGCTGTCGTGGCTCGCGGTGTTCGCCTTCACGGACAAGAGCCGGCATCCGACGCTGCAGAACTTCGTCACGCTGTTCAGCAGCCCCGATTTCCTCGATCCGCTGCTGACGACCGCGATCATTGCGACCACGTCGGCGCTGATCTGCTGCGTCGTCGCGGCGCCGATCAGCTGGCTGGTGTCGCGCACCGACATGCCGGGGCGGCAGACCATTCGCGCACTGGTGACGGCCTCGTTCGTGACGCCGCCGTTTCTCGGCGCGGTCGCCTGGGAACTGCTGGCGGCGCCGAATTCCGGGCTGCTCAACCAGCTCTACCGGCTGTTCGCCGGCGAGGATGCCGACGCGCTGTTCAACATCTATTCGATGACCGGGATCATCTTCGTGATCTCCTGCTACACGTTCCCGTTCGTGTTCGTGCTGGTGGCCAATGCGCTCGACACCATGCCGGGCGAGCTGGAAGATGCGTCGGCGATTCTCGGCGGCAATGCCTGGACCACGGCGCGGCGGGTGACGATCCCGCTCGCCCTGCCCGCGCTGGTCGCAGGCGCCCTGATCGCGTTCCTGCAAGCGATGACGCTGTTCGGCTCACCGGCGATCCTGGCGCTGCCGGCCGGCTTCCACACCATAACGACCAAGATCTGGAGCCTGTTCCAGTATCCGCCGAAGCTCGAGCTCGCGGCCGCCGCCGCGGTGCCGCTGCTGGTGCTGACCATCCTGCTGCTGCAGGGCCAGAAGGCGCTGCTCGGGCGGCGCGGCTATTCGGTGATCGGCGGCAAATATGGCGCGCCGCGCCGGGTCGAATTGCGCGGCTGGCGCTGGGCCGCGCTCGGCTTCTGCCTCCTGGTGCTGCTCAACCCGGTGTTCCTGCCTTACCTCGCGCTGCTCAACGCCGCGTTCTCGCCGAACGCGACCACGCTGGTGACGCCGTCGACGGCAACGCTGCACAATATCGTCTTCGTGTTCACCGAGCTGTCGTCGACCCAGCTCGCGCTCAAGAACACCGTGATCCTCGGTACTGCGACCGCGACGATCGGCACTATCCTCGCGCTCGTCATCGCCTATGTCACGACGCGGAAGGTGATCGCGGGCCACCGCGTGCTCGGCTTCCTCGCCACCGCGCCGGTCGCCGTCCCCGGCATCGTGCTCGGCGTCGGCCTGTTCCTGAGCTACACGCGGCCGCCTTTCGTGCTCTATGGCACGCTGTGGATCCTGCTGCTGGCGTTCCTCACCATCAATTTACCCTCGGCCTATCAGCAATTGCAGGCGGCGTTTTCGACCATCCATCCCGAGCTCGAGGAGGCAAGCCGCATCCTCGGCGCGACGCGGTTGCAGGCGCTGCGCCAGATCACCGCGCCGCTGCTGCGCACCGGCGTGATCGCGACCTGGTGCTTCATCTTCATCGGCGTGATGCGGGAACTGTCGGCGGCGATCGTGCTGTTCACCTCGCAGACCAAGGTGCTGTCGGTCCTGATCTACGATCTCAACGAAGGCGGCGACCTCGCCGCGATCGCAGTGCTCGGCATTGCGATGCTGGTGATCACCTTCGCCGTGGTGCTGGCGGTGAACCGGATCCCGATGTCGGGCGGCAATGCGGGCGCGAGGCTACGGAACGGGTAGTGACGCTCTATCGCGTGCGGGCACGCGAATAGGTGCGCCATCTGGCAATCGCCACATTCATCCCGATATAGAGCGGAACCCCGCACCATGAGGATCGTGTGACCAAACCCGCTACCACAACATCGCCCCCGGTCGCGCCGCGCCGGCCGCATTCCTTCACCACACACGGCATCACGGTGACCGACGACTATGCGTGGATCAAGGATCCGAAATGGCAGGAGGTGCTGCGCGATCCCTCGATCCTCGATCCCGATATCCGGAGCTATCTCGAAGCCGAGAACGGCTACACCGACAGCCTGCTCGGCCACACCGACGGCTTGCAGAAGCGGCTGGTCAAGGAGATGCGCGGGCGGATCAAGGAGGACGATTCCAGCGTGCCGTCGCCGGACGGCCCGTTCGCCTATTTCCGCAAGTTTCGCGAGGGCGGTCAGCACGAACTGTATTGTCGTACGCCGCGCGACGGCGGCGACGCCCATGTCGTGCTCGACGGCGATGCGCTGGCGAAGGATCACAACTATTTCAAGTTCGGCGGCAGCCGGCATTCCAACGATCATCGGCTGCACGCCTGGAGCGCCGACACCAAGGGCTCGGAATATTTCTCGATCCGGGTGCGCGACTGGGCAACCGGCGACGATCTCGACGACCTCGTCGAGGAGACCGACGGCGGCGTGGTCTGGGCCGCGGATTCCAAGAGCTTCTTCTACGTCAAGCTCGACGACAATCACCGCCCGATGCAGGTCTGGCGGCACAAGCTCGGCACCCAACAGGCCGACGACATCCTGATCTATGAGGAGCAGGATCCCGGCTGGTTCACCCACCTGCACGAGAGCGCGAGCGGCCGCTTCTGCGTGATCGCGGGCGGTGACCATGAGACCTCCGAACAGCGGCTGATCGATCTTTCCAATCCCGACGCGCCGCCGCGCCTCGTCGCGGCACGCGAGGAAGGCGTGCAATATTCGATCGCCGACCGCGGCGACGAGTTGTTCATCCTGACCAATGCCGACGACGCCATCGACTTCAAGGTCGTCACCGCGCCGCTGGCCGCGCCCGAACGCGCCAACTGGCGCGACCTGATCCCGTATCGCGAAGGCGTCTATGTGCTCGACGTCGAGCTCTATGCCGGCCACATGGTGCGGCTGGAGCGCGCCAACGCGCTGCCGGCGATCGTCATCCGCGACCTCAACAGCGGCGAGGAGCACGCGATCGCCTTCGACGAGGCGGCCTATTCGCTCGACACCATGGGCGGCTACGAATTCGACACCACCAACTTGCGTTTTGCCTATTCGTCGATGACGACGCCGTCGGAAGTCTATGACTACGACATGGCGACGCGGACACGCGTGTTGCGCAAGCGGCAGGAGATTCCGTCCGGCCACAACCCGGCCGATTACGTCACCACGCGGATCATGGCGACCTCGCATGACGGCGCGCAGGTGCCGGTCTCGATCCTGCACCGCAAGGATTTCGTTCGCGACGGCAAGGCACCGCTCCTGCTGTATGGCTACGGCTCCTACGGCATGGCGATGCCGGCATCGTTTGCCGCCAACCGGCTGTCGCTGGTCGACCGTGGCTTTGTCTATGCGATCGCGCATATCCGCGGCGGCGCCGACAAAGGCTGGGGCTGGTATCTCGACGGCAAGCGCGAGAAGAAGACCAACACGTTCGACGATTTCGCCGCCGCCGGGCGGGCGCTGATCGAGGCGAAATATACCGGTGAAGAACGCATCGTCGGCCACGGCGGCTCGGCAGGCGGCATGCTGATGGGCGCGGTCGCCAACCGCGCCGGCGAGCTGTTCGCCGGCATCGTCGCCGAAGTGCCGTTCGTCGACGTGCTCAACACCATGCTCGACGACACGCTGCCGCTGACGCCGCCGGAATGGCCGGAATGGGGCAATCCGATCGAGAGCGAGAAGGATTTCCGCACCATCCTGTCCTATTCGCCCTACGACAATGTCGCCGCCAGGGACTATCCAGCGATCCTGGCGATGGGCGGGCTCACCGATCCGCGCGTCACCTATTGGGAGCCGGCGAAATGGATCGCGCGGCTGCGCGCTACCATGCGCGGCGGCGGCCCGGTGCTGCTGCGCACCAACATGGGCGCCGGCCACGGCGGCGCCTCCGGCCGCTTCAACCGCCTCGACGAGGTCGCGATCGTCTATGCGTTCGCGCTGTGGGCGGTCGGGATGGCGGACAAGGCGGAGGCGTAACTTCTCCCTCGCCCCGCTCTTGCGGGGAGAGGGCTGGGGTGAGGGGCCGCCTCCGCAAACTCGATGCAATGAATTTGCGGAGACTCCCCCTCACCCGGATCGCATCCAGCGATGCGACCCGACCTCTCCCCGCAGGCGGGGCGAGGTAAGCAGGAACCCCGGATTGCGCTTCGCTCCATCCGGGCCACGGGTGCAGTTGATCGCCGCACTCCCTCCCATCGTCGTCCCGGCGAAAAGCCAGGACGACGGCGGAGAGCGCGGCGACAACTACCGCCCCTTCGCCTTCCGCCACGCTGCAAAATCCTTCAGCGTCTGCTCGTCGGTCGCGGGATAGAGACCGAAGATGCCGCGGCCGTTCTGGACCTGCTCGGTGACGAAATCCTCGAACGCGGTCATCTCGAACGTCTCGTCGGCGATCTCGTCGGCGAGATGCGCCGGGATCACGATGACGCCGTCGCTGTCGCCGAGGATGACGTCGCCGGGAAACACCGGCGCATCGCCGCAGCCGATCGGAACGTTGATCTCGATCGCCTGATGCAGCGTCAGATTGGTCGGCGCGCTCGGGCGATGGTGGAAGGCCGGGAAGCCGAGCCGCGCAATCTCGGCCGAATCGCGGAAGCCGCCGTCGGTGACAACGCCGGCGCAGCCGCGCTTCATCAGCCGCGTCACCAGGATCGCGCCGGCCGACGCCGCGCGCGCATCCTTGCGGCTGTCCATCACCAGCACCGCGCCCACGGGGCAATCCTCGATCGCCTTGCGCTGCGGATGCGCGCGATCGCGGAACACCTCGATCTTGTTGAGGTCCTCGCGCGCCGGCATGTAGCGCAGCGTGAAGGCCTCGCCGACCATGGTCGGCTGATCCGGACCGAGCGGATGAACATCCTGGATCATCTGGATGCGGAAGCCGCGCTTGAACAGCGCGGTCGCGACCGTCGCGGTGGAGACGGATTTCAGCTTGTTGCGGGTGGCGTCGCTGAGTTTTGACATGATGCTTAGTCCCCGGCTGTCATTCCGGGGTACGCGAAGCGTGAACCCGGAATCTCGAGGTCCCGGGTTCGCTGCGCGCCCCGGAACGACGGTGTGATGAACTAATATATCGACGGCTCGCCGACCGGCTTGCCAAAACCAGTCTCGAGGAAATCGAAGTCGCAGCCCTCATTGGCCTGCTTGATGTGCTTCGAGAACATCCAGCCATAGCCGCGCTCGAAGCGCTGCTCGGGCTGCTTCCATTCGGCGCGGCGGGTCGCCAGCTCGGCCTCCGACACATCGAGATTGATGGTGCGCGCGGCGACGTCGAGCGTGATGCGGTCGCCGTTCCGCACCAGCGCCAGCGGGCCGCCGATAAAGGATTCCGGCGAGACGTGCAGGATGCAGGCGCCATAGCTGGTGCCGCTCATCCGCGCGTCCGACAGCCGCACCATGTCGCGCACGCCCTGCTTCACCAGCTTGGTCGGGATCGGCAGCATGCCCCATTCCGGCATGCCCGGCCCGCCCTGCGGACCGGCATTGCGCAGGATCAGCACGTGATCGGCCGTGACGTCGAGATCGGGATCATCGACCGCCTTCTTCATCGACGGATAGTCGTCGAACACCAGCGCGGGTCCGGTATGCTTGAGGAAACGCGGATCGCAGGCGCTTGGCTTGATGACGCAGCCGTCGGGCGCGAGGTTGCCCTTGAGCACCGCGAGCGCGCCCTCCTTGTAGATCGGGTTGTCGACGGTGCGGATGACGTCGTCATTGTGCACTTCGGCGCCTGCGATGTTCTCGCCGAGAGTCTGGCCGGTGACGGTGATGCAGTCGAGATGCAAATGCTGCCTGATCCGGTTCATCAGGCCGGGCAGCCCGCCGGCGTAGAAGAAATCCTCCATCAGATAGAGGTCGCCGCTCGGCCGCACATTGGCGATCACGGGCACCTTGCGGCTCGCCTTTTCAAAGTCGTCGAGCCCTATGTCCTGGCCGGCGCGGCGCGCCTGCGCGATGAGGTGAATGATGGCGTTGGTCGAGCAGCCCATCGCCATCGCGACCGTGATCGCGTTCTCGAAGGCCTTGCGGGTCTGGATCTTCTGCGGCGTGAGATCCTCCCACACCATCTCGACGATGCGGCGGCCGGCCTCCGAGCTCATGCGGATGTGGTTGGCGTCGGCCGCGGGGATCGACGAGGCGCCCGGCAGCGTCATGCCGATGGCTTCCGCGATCGCGGTCATCGTCGAGGCCGTCCCCATGGTCATGCAGGTGCCATAGCTTCGGGCGATGCCGGCCTCCATGTCGACCCAGTCCTTGTCGGAGATCTTGCCGGCACGGCGCTCGTCCCAGTATTTCCAGGCGTCCGAGCCGGAGCCCAGCGTGCGGCCCTTCCAGTTGCCGCGCAGCATCGGTCCGGCGGGCAGGTAGATCGCCGGCAGGTTCATGCTGGTGGCCCCGAGCAGCAGGCCGGGCGTGGTCTTGTCGCAGCCGCCCATCAGCACCACGCCGTCGACCGGATGACCGCGCAGCAGCTCCTCGGCATCCATCGCCAGCAGGTTGCGGTAGAGCATTGTGGTCGGCTTCAACAGCGATTCCGACAGCGACAGCGCCGGCAGCTCGAGCGGAAAGCCGCCGGCCATCAGCACGCCGCGCTTGACGTCGTCGACCCGGCTCTTGAAATGCATGTGGCAGGGCTGCGCATCCGACCAGGTGTTGATGATCGCGATCACCGGCCGGTCGCGCCACTCCTCCGGCGCGTAACCCATCTGCATCGCCCGCGACCTGTGGCCGAAGGCGCGCAGATCATCGGGCGCAAACCAGCGCGCGCTGCGCAATTGATCCGGGGTCTTGTTCCTTTTCGTCATCTTCGATGCGCCATATGTCTCGACATTGCTCGCACGCGCGCAATCCCGGCACGCTTGCCCGCCTCAGGCATACACTCGATTTTCAGAGATGTCGTCCCGCGCCCCGCGCAGACGTGCCGTTCGCTGAACGTGCGCCGCACGGGCTCCGCAATGTGCGCAATCGGAACGTAAACCGGGCTTGGCAACCAGCCTTGGCTTATTTTTGCTGCGCCGTCATCACGATGCGGACCAGATCGGCGGCGTTGCGCGCGCCGAGCTTCTTCATGATGTTGGCGCGGTGATCCTCGATCGTGCGCGGACTGATGCCGAGGTGGCGGCCGGCTTCCTTGTTGGAGGCGCCCGCGGTGAACTGCTCGAGCACCTCGCGCTCGCGGCGGGTCAGCGGCTCGCGACCCGGGAAGTGGAGCGCGGCGATCCGCGACGCCGAGGTCTCGGCCTGGCGCCTGGTGTAGGCGTCGATCGCCTCGTTCAGACGGCTCACGATCTCATTGCCGCGGAACGGCTTCTCGATGAAGTCGAGCGCGCCGTTCTTGATCGCGCTGACCGCCATTGCGATGTCGCCCTGACCGGAGATCATGAAGATCGGCGCCGGATAATCCTCGCCATGCAGCTCTCTCAGGATATCGAGGCCGGATTTGCCGGGAATATGCACGTCGAGCAGGATGCAGGCCGGCGTCCTGCTGCGCGCCACCGCGAGCAACGCCGCGCCGTCCGCAAAGCAGATCACCTTGTAACCAGCGGTCGACAGGACCACTGAAAGCGTCTCGCGAACGGCAGGATCGTCGTCGACTACAAAGATTTCCCCGCGCGGAGCGCCATTCTCAACCATATGCATCGTCCATCAGTGGTGAAGCGTGCTGCCCTGACCGCACAAGAACTAACTAGACCATCTCGATCAATGGACCCGTATTTGTACGGGACGTCCGCTTAACGCACAAGTAGCACCGCGTTCCCTAAAAGTGGGGGGCAGTGGAGAAACATGCATGGAAAATGCAGCGGCGGACCGCATTGCAGTGCGCTTGGACGAGGGCAATGATCCCTACGGTCTGATCGTGACGGACCTGGTCGCGCTGATTGGCCATGTTCAGACGAGCCTGCGGCTGATCGAAGCGGCGATTACGCGCGAGGCCGTGCTGGCCGAGCGTCAGGCCGACACCGGCATCGTCGTTCGCGACGACGTTACCCCGCGCTGCCTCACAGCGTCCACCGCCTTGAAAGCCCGCGATGCCGGCCTCGGCGCGGCGCTCGACCGGCTGCGCGATTCCTGGGCACCGGCGCGCCTGCTGAACTGACCCACCGCAACCGACGGTTCGGCCAATCACCTCGATTGTCGACGCCCAACCCATCAGGCGGCGATCTGTTCCACGCATCGTCCGAATTAGCCGCGGGCCTTGCGCGCCCGGTCGGATCAGGCCGTCTTGACGTCAGGCCCTGGCCCGTTCTTCGTCGGCGGACGATCGCCGCTTGCTCGGCTTGCCCTTGAGGAAGCTGATGTCCATTTCGGTGCCGTTGACGCGGACCAGTTCGCAGCGGCGATAGGCAAGTCCGGTCGAGGACAGCAGGAGGAAAAACTCCTTCAGGTTGAGCCCCTGAATGGAACCTTCGACGGTCAGCGACGCATCGGTGTCGGAGATGGCATTGAGCTGGCAGTCGCGCCGCCAGGTGCCGTCGATGGCCATGATGCAGACATCGACGCCCCGGCTGAAGGTGACCCGCTCAATGGATTTGCCGTCCTCGGTCATCGCTCAATATCCGACCGCCATGGCAGGCTTCGGCATGGCGAGCCCGCCCCGCACCCCGCTCGGCCGGTACAGGCCACGCCGCTCGGGAAGCGGCTTGAACGTGTCGGTCAGGCCGACCACGGTTTCTGCGGCGCCCAGCACCAGGAAGCCGTCGGCCTCCATTAACCGGGCGAGACGGTTGAAGATGTTGATCTTGGTGTCCTGATCGAAATAGATCAGCACGTTGCGGCAGAAGATCACGTCGAACGTGCCGAGCTGGGAGAAATCGTGCAGCAAATTGAGCTGGCGGTGCTGCACCATCGCGCGCAACTCGGGATTGACCTGCCAGAATTCACCCGACTGCTTGAAGTACTTGACCAGCATCTGGATCGGCAGCCCGCGCTGCACCTCGAACTGGCTGTAGATGCCGGCCTTCGACTTCTCCAGCACCTCCTGCGACAGATCGGTCGCGATGATCTCGACGCGCCATCCGGCAAGCGCCGCGCCCATTTCCTTCAGGCACATCGCCAGCGAATAGGGCTCCTGGCCGGTGGAGCCGGCGGCGCACCAGATCCGGACGCTGCGGCGCGCGGCGCGTGCCTTCAGCACCTCCGGCATGATGGTGTCGCGGAAGTGCTCGAACGGCACCTTGTCGCGGAAGAAGAACGTCTCGTTGGTGGTCATGGCCTCGACCACCTGGACGGTGTGCGCGGACGAGCCCGCCTTGATCTTGGCAACCAAGTCGGGGATGCTGGACAGGCCGCTCTTGCGCGCCAGCGGCAGCAGGCGGCTCTCGATCAGATATTGCTTGTCCGCGGACAGATCGAGACCGGACTGGTCCTTCAGGAGCTTACGCAAATACTCGTAGTCGGGGGGCGTCACGGGAGCCTCACAAGGGACTGAATGGTGAAACTGGGTGTCAGGCTTCGGCCGACGCGTCGAGCGCCAGCAGGCCCACTTCCTGGAATTTCGCGATCACGATGTCCTTGTCGAACGGCTTCATGATGTATTCGTTGGCACCGGCATGCAGCGCCCGCGAGATGTGGTCGATGCCGTTCTCGGTGGTGCAGAACACGACCTTGGGCTGATCGCCGCCGGGCATGCGGCGGAGCTGCACGAGGAATTCGAAGCCGTCCATGACCGGCATGTTCCAGTCGAGCAGCACGGCTTCCGGCAGCGCGCGTTTGCAGGCTTCGAGCGCGACCGCGCCGTCCTCGGCCTCGATGACGGTGAACTCCATTCCTTCGAGGATGCGGCGCGCGATCTTTCGCACCACGCCGGAATCGTCGACGACGAGACATGTCTTCATGTGTTGGCCTCCTTGTGGAATCCACCGTCTCCGCGGTGGACTGTTACGCTGCAGCAGCTGTCCTTGGATCGGTCTTGGGCACCAGTTCGAGCACGCGATCGACATCGAGGACGACCATGAGCTGGCCGTCGAGGCGGTGGACGCCGCCGGCGAGCTTGGCCATGCGGGGATCGAGGTTGACCGGATTGTCCTCGCGGCTGTCGTCGGGCAGCCGCAGCACCTCGCCGATCTGGTCGATCAACAGGCCATAGGATTCGCCGCGCTGGTCGACGCCGACCGCCATCGGAGGCTTGCCGTCATCGGCCTTCGGCAGCCCGAGCCGGGCGCGCATGTCGACCACGGTGACGATGCGGCCGCGCAGATTGAGCACGCCGGCGATCTCGCTGGAGGCCAGCGGCACCCGCGTCAGCCGCTCCGGCATGAACACGTCCTGCACCCGCGAGATCGGCAGCCCGAACAGCTGGCCGCCGATCACGGCGGTGACGTATTCGGCCATGGCGCCTTCGCTGGTCTCGGTCTTGCTGGTCATCACTCTTTTCCTTATGCGGCCCGGCGCAGCTCGGCGGTCTGCTCTTTCAGCGCCGCGATCAGCCCGGGACGGTCAAACTTGGCGACATAGTCGTGGAAGCCGGCCTGCCGGCCGCGCTCGATCGCCGCCGGCGACACCATCGCCGACAGCGCGATGATCGGCAGCCCGATCAGATTGTGGTCGCTGCGGATGTTCTCGGCGAACTCGAAGCCGTTCATCTCGGGCATCTCGATGTCGGTCAGCACGACGTCGAAGCTTTGCCCCGAACGCAGCGCGGCGAGCCCTTCCTGCGCGCCGCCCGCGGTCCGGACCTTGTAGCCGGCGGCCTTCAGCACCGGCGCCAGCATGTTGCGGAAGAACGCCGAGTCATCGACCAGCAGCACCGACTGCGCCGAGGCCGACGGGCGCATCTCCTTGCGCGAGAACCAGTCGGCGAACGCCATCGGCAGGAAGTGGCCGACGTCGATCACCTCGGTGGCCTGGCCCTTGATCACCGCCGAGCCGAGGATGCCGTCCTGCGAACCCGCGACCTCGATGTTGAGCCGCTCCTCGACGATGTCGATGATCTCGTCGACCACGAGCCCCATCGAGCGGCCGTCGTCGGCGAACACCAGGATCGGCTGCGAGCCCTGGTTCTGCACCTCGACCCCGGCCATCTGCACCAGCGGCATCAGCTGCTCGCGGTACTGCACCATGTAGCGGCCGTTCGAGAGCTCGATCTTGTCGGTTGCGATCTCTTCCAGCCGGGTGACGAGGCCGAGCGGCACCGCCTTGGGCTGTGAGGAGCCGGCGCGGAACACCAGCAGCGAGGTCAGCTGCTCGCCGCTTGCGGCATGCGCCGCGGCATTGTCGTCGGCAAGGTCATGGGCCGAGGAGCCGGACGCGCCGAGCGCTTTTGCAATCCCGTTGGGGTCGATGATCATGATCACGGCGCCATCGCCCAGAATGGTGTTGCCGGAGAACATGTCGATGTGCCGCAGCTTGGTCGACATCGGCTTGACCACGATCTCCTCGGTGTGGAACACGCCGTCGACCACGATGCCGAAGGTCTGGCTGCCCACCTGCGTGACCACGATGAAGCCGTTCTCGGCATCCGTGGAGGTCGCGCCGTCGTCGATCTTGAGCAGCTTCTTGAGGTGGATCAGCGGCAACAGCTTGTTGCGCAGCCGCAAGACCGCGGTGTCCTTGATCCGCTCGATGCGGTGCTCGGAGTTGGCGCGGGCCCGCACCAGCTCGACCACAGACAATTGCGGAATCGCAAAGCGGTCGCCGCCGGCTTCCACGATCAGCGCGGAGACGATCGCCAGGGTCAGCGGGATCTTGATGGTGACGGAAGCGCCCTCGCCGGCCACGCTCTTGATGTCGATGGTGCCGCCGATCTGGTCGATATTGGTGCGCACCACGTCCATGCCGACGCCGCGGCCGGACACCGAGGTGACCTGCGCGGCGGTCGAGAAGCCCGGCGCGAAGATGAACTTGTGGATCTGGGCCTCGGTCATCTTCTCGAGCTCGGCCTCGGTGACGAGACCGTTCTGGAGCGCCTTGGCCTTGATCCGCTCGGTGTTGAGCCCGCGGCCATTGTCGGCGATGCAGATGATGATGTGGCCGCCCTCGTGATAGGCCGAGAGGCGAATGGTGCCCTGTTCCGGCTTGCCGGCCGCGACCCGCTCGGCGGTGGTCTCCAGCCCATGATCGGCGGAGTTGCGCACCATGTGCGTCAGCGGATCCTTGATCAGGTCGAGCACCTGGCGGTCGAGCTCGGTGTCGGCGCCGTGCATCTCGAGCTCGATCTGCTTGCCGAGTTCGCCGGAGAGGTCGCGGACGATGCGCGGCAGCTTCTGCCAGGCATTGCCGATCGGCTGCATGCGCGTCTTCATGACGCCTTCCTGCAGCTCGGCGGTGACGTTGGAGAGCCGCTGCAACGGCACCTTGAACTCGGTGTCCTCGTTGCGGCGGGAGATCTCCAGCAGCTGGTTGCGGGTCAGCACCAGCTCGGAGACCATGGTCATCAGGTGTTCGAGGGTGTCGACATTGACCCGGATCGACTGGTTGGCGATCTTGTCGCCTTCCTGGACGTCCTCACCCGCGGCCTTGCGGGCCGGCTTCTTCGCAGCCTCAGCGGGCTCAGCGGCGGCGGGCGCAGCGACGGGCTTCGCGGCCGGCGCCGGCGCGGCGACTTCGGTCTCGGTCTCGCGGAAGGCGCGCTCGAGCTCGTCGAGCGAGACCTCGCCCGGACGCAGCGCACGCTCCAGCGTCTGCACCACCAGCGTGCCTTCGGTCGCCGCCTGGGTCATCGCCGCTTGCACGGACGGAGCTTCAACGACCGGCACATCTTCTTCAGCAACGGTCGCACCAGCAGCCATCGCCGCCATGCCGTGCTCGACCATCGCCTCGAGCTGATCGATCAGGTCGCGGTCGTTGCCCTCGGGCTCGGCCTCGGTCGCCTCCAGCCCCGCAAGGATCTCCTTGATGCGGTCGATCGAGGACAGGATCAGCGTCACGGCTTCCGCCTTCACCGGCATGCCGTCGCGGAATTTGCCCATCAAGGTCTCGCCGGCATGCGCCAGCGCCTCGAGCCGCGGCAGCCCGAGGAAGCCGCAGGTGCCCTTGATGGTGTGCACCAGGCGGAAAATGTTATCCAGGATCTTCGCGTTGTTCGGATCCTGCTCGAACTGCACCAGCTGGTTGTCGACCGTATCCAGGCTCTCGCTGCTCTCCGTCAGGAACTCGCGCAACAGATCGTCCATGGATAGGTCCCCTCAAGGTGCTACGGAACGCTCGCCGTGCATGGATAACTTGGCCGGCTTCACGGCGACGTTAATTTTGCCGTCCGTGCAAATACGGACGATGAAGCGCTTCAGCAGTTCGACGACGCATCACGACATCACGGCCGGTCTCACAAGGACAGGCCTTACCACCCGGACGGGAAAGAGGCCGTTCCATCGGTCATCGCAATTTGAACTAATTGGAATTGAGGACCGCTAAGTCGCGCAAAACGCTCGCGCCATGATGACCGCCTGCATCCGAACGCGATCGCCCATTGGTTGAACCCGGCGGGATGGTTAAGCGCAGCCAAAGCAAAAGGCGGCGGAGTTTCCTCCGCCGCCTCGATAGTCGATGTCTGTCGCGGCTACGCTTAGCGGAGCAGCTGCAGCACGCTCTGCTGCGACTGGTTGGCCAGCGCCAGCGCGGACACCGCGATCGACTGGCGGGTCGACAGCGCCTGGCTGTTGGCCGCTTCCTCGTTGGTGTCGGCCAGCGTCAGGTTGGACGAGCCGGTCTGCAGCACGTTGATCAGGTTCTTCGAGAAGTCCTGGCGGATCTGCACGATCGACAGGTTCGAACCGAGGGTCGAAGCCTGGGTGCGCAGCAGGCCGCTCGCGTTGTTCAGCGTCTTCAGCGTGGCGTTGGCCGAAGCGTTGTCCACGAAGTCCGTGCCGGCCACCAGCTTGGTGAGGTTGAGGCCGGTGGCGTCGAAGGTCACGCCCTGGATCTTCAGCGTCGAGGAGCCCGTCTCGTTGAAGGTCAGCTTGAGCTGATCGCCATTGAGCAGGTTGATGCCGTTGTACGACGCGTCCTGGGCGGTCGTGGTGATCTGGTCCAGGATGTTGTTGTACTGGTTGACCAGGTTGGCGCGGTTCGCCAGCGCGGTCGGGTCCTGCACCGGAGCGCTGCCCGTGAGGCCGTTGAACAGCTTGCCGGCGCCGGCAGCCGTGCCGCCGATCGTGCCGATGGTCGCCGAAGCGGCATCGTTGGTGGTGCTGATGGTGAGCGCACCGGCCGCGCTGAGCGAGGCCTGCAGATTGTTGGCCGCGAGTGCGGCGTTCAGGTCGTTGAGGGACTTCACCTTGCCCGTGCCGGTGCCGAAGGTGATGTTGGTCGCAGTGCCGTTGCCGGTCGCGCCGATGGTCAGCGTGAGGGTGTCCAGCGGACTCGCGCCAGCCGTGCCGTTCGCGGTCGCCGTCGCACCGGCCGGGAGACCGAGCTGCGTCGCGTCGCCCGAGCTGAACGTACCGACGGTGAGCGAGTCCGCGGCGCCGGCGGTGTTGGTGCTGGTGAGGACCAGCTTGCCGGTGCCGTCGATCGAGGCGGCGACCTTGGCGCTGGCGCCGACCTGCGTGTTGATGGCGTCGCGAACCTGGGTGGCGGAGTAGTTCGTGCCCGAGTTCAAGGTCACAGTCTGGCTGTTGATCTGGAACGTCAGGTTCGCGCCGGCCGCGGTAAGGTCGATGCCGGTATAGGCCGCGGTGCTGGTGAGGGTTGCATTGGTCGGGGTCGCGGTGCCGAGCAGGTTGTCGGCGGTCGCGCCGGGGATCGCGGCGGTCGTCACCGACGACTTCGCGGAATAGCCGACGGCAGCCTGCAGGGCCTGGTTGGCGACCGACTTGGCGCTGTCGACGAGCTTCTGCAGCGAGGTGATGCCGGTGTTGGCGGCCTGCAGCACCTGCACGCCGTTGCCGATGCCGTCCAGCAGGTTGTTGATGTCACTGGCGCGGTTGTCGAGCGACTGCGCCGTGAAGAAGTTGGTCGGATTGTCGAGAGCAGTGTTGACCTTCTTGCCGGTGGACAAGCGGTTCTGCGTGGTGGCGAGCAGGTCAGCGGTCGACTGCAGCGAAAGCAGGTTTTGACGGACCGATGCCGAAAGAACGATGCCGGACATACTGGATACCCTTCTGGATGAACACGATTGACGCGACGCCGTAAATTTCGCACGGCGACCCACGCCACACTGGTCCGTCCGCGCTACCCGTTCGTTAAAGGGCTGGTCCGTACAAATACCCAGAACGGCCTTGCCTGTGATTCGACCGGCAGCCGGCGCGACGGTTGACCGCGGCAGCGCACGTTCGGCGCCGGACCGACGTCATGGCCGCGAATTTCGTGCGCATGTGCAGGACTTGCGACATCCCGGCGCGGCCGGCCCTTCGCGTCGATAGCCGGCGTTGCCAGTCATCACGATGCAAAGTCCGGCGAGGAACAGAGTTAATGGAAATCAATAAATGAGAGACAAATTCGCGCCCGTGTCTCGCGCCGCGCGAATCGACGCCGATCACCGGTGCCGGCGACGGCCACGTCGTCTGCCCTCTAGAGGGTATAGTTTCAACACTACAACCCTTGTGCAATTGGACAGGCAAGCTATGTTCGCAATCATTCCACACGCCAAGAGTAGGTGATGCGAGACCGTAAGTGCTCCCGCCCTCGGCAGGAGCACCAATGTCCGCGGTATCGCGTCCGCCCAATCGTCTGTTGCAAGCACTTCCCTCCACGGAGTACGCGCAGCTTCATCCCCTTCTGGAAACCGTCGACCTGACCAGGGAAACGGCGCTCGCCGATGCCGGCGCGCCGGTGCAGCGGGTTTATTTTCCGCATAGCGGCGTGGTCTCGATGATGATCAATCTGTCCGACGGGCAATCTGTCGAAATTGCAACCATTGGTCGTGACGGCGTCGTGGGCGCGTCTGCCGCCCTGCACGAGCGGCCGCTGCTTGCCGACGCAATTGTTGTGGTGCCAGGCTCGGCCTCGATGGTGCGTGCGGAGGATTTCCGCGAGGCAGCAGATCGCAGCGCGGATTTCCGGACCCTGGTTGCGCTCTATGAGCAGGCGCTGATGGCGCAGACGCAACAATCCGTCGCCTGCAATGTTTCCCATCCGGTGGAGGCACGGCTGTCGCGTTGGCTGCTGCGCGCGCGCGATTTGTGCGGCAGCGAGGCGTTGCCGCTAACCCAGGAGATGCTGGCGCAGATGATCGGTGTCCGGCGCAATGCGGTTTCGATTGTCGCACATGGGTTTCAGCAGGCCGGCATCCTGCGTTACAGCCGCGGTCATATCGAGATCACCGATATCGACGGCCTGCGGAAGGCGGCGTGTGAATGCTACACGACGGTCAAGGCGCACGCCGAACGATTGATCGGGCCGGAAGACTGACCGGCGCACCGCCCTGCCCCGACTGTGACCGGCCGGACAACGCGAATGTGCGGCGATAGGTCTATTCCTATTGGAACCAAGACATGTTTCCATTGGAACCCTGGCGTGCCAGAATAGGTTGCAACGACGTCCAGCCGCACGTCAGCCCTGGGCCCAGAGACAAGCTTTGCCGGTAGGCTGGAGGTTGCTTTGGAAACGGTTCCTCGATCACCCAACGGATTCCTGGCGTCGCTCTCGGCAAGCGATTTCGAATTGATTCGGCCGCATCTGCGGACCGTCGACCTCGCGACCGATTCGGTCCTGGTCGAGACCGACGAGATGCTCAAGCGGACATACATGCCGCACAAGGGCGTGATCTCGCTGGTGGTCAAGCTGGCAAGAGGCGAGCGCGTGCAGGTCGCGATGGTCGGCCGCGACAGCATTTATGGCGCGTTCGCCCCGCTCGTCGAAGGGCCCGTCCTCAATAACGCCACAGTGCTGGTGCCCGGCATCGCCTCGACCGTGGAACTCGAGCCGTTGCGCGCAGCTGCCGGCCAGAGCCCGACGCTTCGCGCGCGATTGATCCGGCATGGGCTCGCCGTCTATGCCCAGATCCAGCAGACCGCCGGCTGCAACGCCGTGCACACCGTGGAGTCACGGCTGGCGCGATGCCTGCTGCACACGCGCGATCTCTCCGGCAGCAACAAGATCGTCCTGACGCAGGAGGCGATGGCGCAGATGATCGGTGCGCGCCGCAACAGCGTGTCGCTGGTCGCGCATACCTTGCAACAGGCCAATTTCATCCACTACAGCCGCGGGCACATCGAGATCACCAACGCGGATGGGCTGATCAGGACCGCGTGCGAATGCTACGCCGCGGTCAAGGCGCAATATGCGAGACTGCTGAATTGTCAGGAAGTCGGCCGCTAGAGTTGGTCATCTTGCCGCGTTGTCTTCGCGCGACCCCGCACCCGCTTCGCTCGAAAGCGCTCTGACCGCCGTGCAAGCCGTACTTCTACGGCGTGCGATTTTCACCGTCGGATAACGCTGCATCCGCACAGTTGCGTGGACGCACGGGGGAGCCGATGTTCACGTACCAGACGACCGACCGGAAGGAAGCCCGGCGCTTCCGCATGGCTCAGTTCAACGGCCGGACCGCGACCATACGGTCGGCCGGCGCGACCGTCACGGGACGCGTGCGCGCGATCGTCGAAAGCAAGTCTGGCGCGACGGCGGCATGGGTGGTCACGATCGTTCCGGATGAGCCGAAGGCGGCCGCGCCGGCCGCGCGGCTCGCGCCGCGCCTGTGCTTCGCCGCGGAAGACGATTTCTGAGAACCGGGTTCTAACGAACCGAACGGGGTTCTGGATTGCAGTTTTGGCGCGTCTTCTTGACGCGAACCACTCCGCTTGAAAACGCTCTATGCGGAATGCAGCAAGGCCTTGCGGACGAGATCGGCGGTGTTGCGCGCGCCGAGCTTGCGCATGGCCTCGGCGCGATGGCTCTCGAACGTGCGCGGGCTGATATTCATCCGCAGCGCGCCCTGCTTGTTGGAACAGCCGTCGCTGATCAGGCTGAGCACTTCCCGCTCGCGCTTGGTCAACGGCTTGCGGCCGGCTTCCGGCGCGAACATGACATCCGGCGACCTGGAGCCTGCCGGCTTGTCGTCGCCCGGCGGCTTGAGATCGACGGCCGGGACGGCATTGGGATAGAGGTCGGAAATCTGCTTCAGCATCGCGGACACGCGCTCGGTCTGCTCGAGCGCGTTCTCGATCACCTGCCGCAGATAGACGCCATTGCCGGGCGCGTGCGCGAATTGCTGACTGTGCTGTTTGAGCTCATTCATATAGAGCAACAGCGCCGTCACCGGCCCATTGAACTGCCGGACAATCGCGGCACCGGCGTCGGCCTGCGGCCGCAGCGCTGCGGTTCCCTGAGTCTCGAGCGGCTGCGGCTCAGGCGGCTGCGGCTCGAGCGTCGCGGTTCCACCCATCCATGCCGGAAGGCGCGCCTCGGCTCGATTGTCATGTTGCGTCATAGGTATGGTTTACCAATGGTGAACTTGTGGCCGCGTTAACACGGGACTCCGTAAAACTACGGGTGACGCAACTGTGACCTCGGGCCCCGACCTGCCAAGCAGGCGCAGATTACCGCTGATTTGGCAACGAATCTCGCATATTTGAGTCGAATTACAGTATTCTTACGGGACGGGTGGGCTCGGGTGCCATCGGCGAGATTCTCGGCCTGGCGTTGACCTTCAACAGGCCAGCCGTTTCCGGCCCCCTGGTTCCGGATTGAAAAGGGCCGGAATTCGCGGCCCGGCATCGCCTCAGGGGCGCCGGAGCCGAAGGAATTTCTGCAGGAACCGCCCCGAAAGAACGAACCTGAACCACCAATACGCCATTCGTCGGGTCGTCATCGATCATCCCTCTCGGCATCGGGATAGGGTCGGCATACCGCATGCGGGCGCGCGCACCTATGAGACGGTTCACATCAACCGAGCCGCATCGGGTGCGCATTGGGCCGGGATCGGATCAGGCGAATGTCAATTTACAGACCCGACAGGCGTCGCGATGATCGCCGCCTCTCGATCAGCAAGGGCGCGGCCATGAAGCGAGGGCGGAACGGGTCCTGGATATCCTGGATGACGATTGCGGCGCTCGCCGCGGCACTGCTGCTTGGCGCAGGCGCGCGGGCCCAGACTCCGCCGACCAGCGATGCAACGCCGACGCCCGACAACGCGGTCATGCTCACCATCTTCTTCAAGCATGATCAGTCACGCCCGCTCGGTGAGCTCAATGCCCAACTTGAGCGGCAGGGCTTCTACAAGGCGTTTCCGCCCGAGGGGGTCGAGGTCGTCAGCTGGTACGTGATGATGGGGATCGGCCAGGTGGTGACGCTGCGGCTGCCGGCATCGCGGCTGCGCGAGGTCAACCGCGTGATCGAGAACAGTGCCTGGGGCGCCTACCACACCGAGTTCTACCCGACCTATGACTACAAGGCGGTCGGGATCGGCAATCATGAAAAAGCAAAGCAGTAGCTGGTCGCATCGAGACCGATGCCGGGAGTCACGGCCGCGCGCCGGACTTGCCGGTTTTGACCGAAGACCGGGCTAGCGATTGAATCCGATCCACCGCCTATGCGTGGGCCCGCGAGCGCTGGCTCAATCTCTTTGCCAGTGTCCGCAAATCCTCGGCGCGCCCGCTGCAAAGCAGCCGGCTGAATTCGTCAGGATCGATGGAGGCAGGCGGAAAATCGGCTGGTTTGCTTGCGGCCCGGCGTAGCCAGGTCAATCGGAAGAGACGCTTGAGCATCTTCATGGTTGTCAGCCCCGATGAGCGTCATTGTTAAATCGCGGCAATGAAATTTGGTTCCACCTCATGTGGTCGCTCGGCGCGGAATTTCGTTCAATGCCGTCAGGCGAGCAGCGCCTTGCGCTTTCGCACCCGCGCAATGGATCGCTGAACCGCGGCGCGATCCAGCGCCCCGTCTTGCACCGCACCCGCGACAGCCGCGGCGATGCCGGCCATCTCCTGCTCCTGATCGAACAAATTGTTGCCGATGCAGATCATGTCCATGCCGGCGGCGATCGACTGCAGGCTGGCCGCGCTTGTGCTGAGCGCCCTCTGCAGCCCCTGCATCTGCATGTCGTCGGTGATCAGCAGCGTCTCGGGCAGGCGGCGGCGAAGCCGGTCGAGCCCGGCCGATGACAATGTCATCGGATGCTGCGCGTCCCACTGCCGGACAATGGCGTGGCTGACCAGCACCGCATCGCCATAGGTGCGCGGCGCCAGCGCGTAGAACAGCTCCTCCTGCTCGGGACGCAGCGCATCGGAAATGTCCATGAACTCCAGGTGCGAATCGACGCTCGCACCGCCGATGCCCGGAAAATGCTTCAGGCAGAGGCCTACTCCCGCCTGCCGTGCCGCAGCGTCGACCAGCCGGGCATTGGCCTCGACCTCACCGATATCGGGCGAATAGGACCGCTTGATCCTGCCGATGTTGGGATTGTCGGAATTGTAGTCGACATCGATGACAGGCGCGAAATTGTAGCGGATGCCGAGCCGGCGCAGTTCGCCGTAGCTTGCGGCGAGGACCGTCTGCTTTTCCGCACGCGCGAGCAGATTGAACTCCTTCGCGCTCGGCAGTGGCTGAAAACCGCAGGTCTCCTTGAGCCGGCGCACCAGCCCACCCTCCTGGTCGATGAAGACCAGCGGCCGCGACGGCAGCGCCGCGATCTCGGCGCAGAGCGACTGCACCTGCGCGGGCGAGGCGATGTTGTTGCCGTATTGCCGGGTCTGGCAGGAGTAGTCGAACAGGATCACCCCGCCGAGCCCGAATTGCGCGGCAAATTCCTTCAGCCAGGGCGGAATGACCTTGCCGTGGAAGCCGAGGATGAAAAGTTCGCCGATGGACATGGCCGCTCGATTCGGTTGCCGCATGGAATAGCACGCTGCGGCGGCGGTAAGAATATGACGCAGGCAACAGTTCGACCGCGTTCCCCGCGCTCGCATCACTATGTTAAGACACGCTGGCGGGCCTCGATCGCCTGCCACGACACAAGGACTTTCGGAAACGCCCATGACAGCAGCTTACATCCCGCAAATGGCCCTTTACCGCCAATGGCTGAAGCAGACGCGCGGCCTTGAATTTGCGGATTTCGAAGCGATGCGGCGCTGGTCGGTCACCGAAATCGACGCCTTCTGGCAGAGCGTGTGGGACTATTTCGACCTGCGCTCGCCGACGCCGCATTCGGCGGTGCTGGCCGATCGCAAGATGCCGGGCGCGGTGTGGTTTCCCGGCGCTTCGGTGAACTACGCGCGCCAGGTCTTTCGCCATGTCGCGCCGGCGCATGCCGCGGGACTGCCGGCCCTGATCTCCAGCGGCGAGGACGGCAAGCTCTCCGAGACGAGCTGGCCGGAGCTGCAGCGCAAATCGGCGGCGCTGGCGCTGCATTTGAGGGCTCACGGCGTGCGCGCCGGCGACCGGGTCGCCGCCTACTTGCCGAACATTCCCGAGACGATCATCGCGTTCCTCGCGACCGCAAGCCTCGGCGCGGTCTGGAGCGTCTGTGCGCCCGACATGGCGGCGCCCGCGGTGATCGATCGCTTCAAGCAGATCGAGCCGAAGGTGCTGATCGCCTGCGACGCCGTGACCTATGCCGGCCGGCGCCACGACCGGCAAGGTGTGATCGAGGAATTGCGGCGCGCGCTGCCGACCGTCGAGCATGTCATCCTGCACAGCGACGCCGCGCCGTCCGAGACGCGATTGTCATCGATCCTGGCGGGCCAGAGCGCGGAGATCGACGCCTTCGAGCCGGAATGGCTGCCGTTCGATCATCCGCTCTGGATCGTCTATTCCTCGGGCACCACCGGCTTGCCGAAGCCGATCCTGCACAGCCATGGCGGCATCATCGTCGTGGCGCTGCCGCTCTCGACGCTACACAACGACATCGGCTGCAGCTATCAGCCAAACTCGTTCGGCGAACGCTTTCACTGGTACTCTTCGACCGGTTGGATCATGTGGAATTGCCAGGCCAACGGCCTGCTCAACGGCACGACCTGCTGCATTTTCGACGGCAGTCCCGGCGGCACCAAGGACAAGCCGGACTGGACCACGCTTTGGCGCTTCGTCGCCGACGCCAAGGCCACCTTCTTCGGCGCAGGGGCGGCGTTCTTTGCCAATTGCACCAAGGCGGAGATCGATCTCGCCGCCGTCGGCGACCTCTCGGGCCTGCGCACGCTCGGCTCGACCGGCTCGCCGCTCAGCGCCGACACCCAGGCCTGGTTCAACGAGCGCTTCTCCGCGCTTGCGAAGCAGAACGGCAACGCCGCGCAGGCCGATATGTGGTGGGCCAATATTTCCGGCGGCACCGACTTCGCCGGCGCCTTCATCGGCGGCAATCGCGAATTGCCGCAGACGCCGGGCATCATGCAGTGCCGCCTGCTCGGCTGCGCGGTCGAAGCGTTCGACGAGCAGGGCCGCGCGGTGATCGACGAGGTCGGCGAGCTCGTCTGCACCGAGCCGCTGCCCTCGATGCCGCTGCGCTTCTGGAACGATCCCGGCAACGCGCGCTACCTTTCCAGCTATTTCGAGACCTATCCCGACAATTTCGACGGGTCCGGCCGCGGCCCGGTGTGGCGGCATGGCGACTGGCTCAAGATCAATCCCGACGGCTCCTGCGTGATCTATGGCCGCAGCGACGCCACCATCAACCGCCATGGCTTGCGGATGGGCACCAGCGAGCTCTACTCCGCGATCGAGGCGCTGCCGGAGGTGCTGGATTCGATGGTCGTCGACCTCGAATATCTCGGCCGCGACAGCTACATGCCGCTGTTCGTGGTGCTGCGCGAGGGCATTGCGCTCGATGCCGCGATGAAAGGCAAGATCAACAAGGCGGTCGAGGCGGGACTGTCGCGCCGCTTCCTGCCCAACGACATCTTCGTCGTAGCGGAGATTCCGCGCACGCTGTCCGGCAAGAAGCAGGAGCTGCCGGTCAAGAAGCTGCTGCTCGGCCATCCCGTCGAGAAGGTCATCAACCGCGACGCGATGGCTAATCCCGGCTGCCTCGACTGGTATCTCGATTTTGCGAAGAGCTATCTGAGCAAGCAGGCCGGCGCGGCGTAACGGCCGCCGAATGCCCCTCGCGTTTGGGATCTCACGACATGTCTTCACCCAGCTACATCGACCCGCTCAACGGAAAGCTCTATCCACTGGATATCCCGCGCTGGTGCTCCGACGAAGGCAAGCCGCTCCTGATAACGCCGCTGCCGGGCATCTCCCGCGACGACATCGATCGCGCGACGCGGTCGCTGTGGCGCTATCGCGCGGCGCTGCCGGTCGAAATCAGGCAGCCGATCACGATGGGTGAAGGCTGCACGCCTGCCGTCGAGAAGGCGTGGGATGACCTGCGGCCGCATTTCAAGCTCGAATGGTTCAATCCGACCGCAAGCTTCAAGGATCGCGGCACCACGGTGATGCTGTCGTTCCTGCGCCAGCTCGGCGTCGATCCGGTGCTGGAAGACAGCTCCGGCAATGGCGGCGCCTCCGTTTCAGCCTATGGCGCGGCGGGCGGCATGCGGGTCAGGATCCTTGCGCCGGCCACGACGTCACCGATGAAGGTGGCGCAGATGCACGCCTTCGGCGCCGAGGTGCAGCTGGTCGAAGGCCCGCGCGAGGAATCAGAGGCGGAGGCGATCCGCCAGTCGAAACAGATCTTCTACTCCAGCCACAACTGGCAGCCGTTCTTCCTGCAGGGCACCAAGTCGCTGGCCTACGAGATCTGGGAAGATTTCGGCTTCACCGCGCCCGACAACGTCATCATGCCGGTCGGCGCCGGCAGCAGCCTGCTCGGCTGCTATATCGGCTTCAAGGAACTCCTCGCGGCCGGACAGATCGCGCGGCTGCCGCGCCTGTTCGCGGCGCAGCCGCTCAACTGCTCGCCGGTCGATGCCAGCTTCGCCGCCGGCGTCGACACGCCCATCGATCGCGCGGTCCACAAGACCATCGCCGAAGGCACCGCGATCAAGCACCCGCTGCGGCTGAAGCAGATGATCGCGGCGCTGAAGGAGAGCGGGGGCGGCACGGTGGCAATTCCCGAAGACGGCATCGTCGCCGCGTTGAAGCGGCTGGCGCGCAGCGGCCTGTTCGTCGAGCCGACCTCGGCCTCGGCCGCCGCCGCGCTCGACGTCCTCAAGGCGCGCGGCGCGATCCGGCCGGCGGAGCGCACCGTCGTCATCATCAGCGGCACCGGGATCAAGGCGGCGGGGCTGATCACGGAGCTGCTGGGCAGCTAGTCAACCTGCCATCGCGCCCGCGACGGCCGCGTGCGCCGGCGCGGCGTGTGCCCGCGCGACGTTATCGAGGAACTGCCGCACGCTCTCCCGCCAGGTGAAGGTCAAAGCGTGGGCGCGGCATTTCTCGCGCGGCACCAGCAGCGCACCCAGCGCCGCGCGACGGAGATCGTGATCGAGACAGCCGCAGCCCGACTTGCCGATCACATCGAGCGGTCCCATCACCGGAAACGCCGCAACCGGCAGGCCGCAGGCCAGCGCCTCGAGGATCACCATCCCGAACGTATCGGTCAGGCTTGGAAACACCATGACGTGGGCGGACGCATAGACGTCGGCGAGCGCCCGCCCCGTCCGCGTGCCGAGAAAATGCACCTGCGGAAACCGGGCCTGCAGACTGCTGCGCAGCGGCCCATCCCCGACCACGACTTTCGAGCCCGGCAGGTCGAGACCGAGAAAGGCGTCGAGGTTCTTCTCGACCGCGACACGACCGACATAGAGGAACACCGGTGCCGGGAAGGCCAGCGGCCGCTTCGCGCGCGGACAGAACAGTTCGGCGTCGACGCCGCGCGACCATGGCATCAACTTCCGGAAGCCATGCGCCTTCAGCGCCCGCTCGAGCGACGGCGAGCCGACCATGATGCCGTCACCGCCATTGTGGAAACGGCGCAGCGCCGCGTAGCTCCACTGCAGCGGCACCGGCAGCCGCGCCGCGAGATATTCGGGAAAGCGCGTGTGATAGCTGGTGGTGAACGGATAGCCGCGCGTCTGGCAGACATGCCGGCTGATCCAGCCGATCGGGCCTTCGGTCGCGATGTGCACCGAGTCCGGGCGCGCAGCCGCGATGGCTCGCGCGATCCGCCCGATCGTCGGCAGCGCAAGCCGGATCTCCGGGTAGCCCGGCAACGGCACGGTGCGGAAATCGGCCGGCGTGAGAAACGTAATCTCCGCGCCGAGCGACGGCGCTTCGCGGGCGAGATATTCGAGCGAGCGGACCACGCCATTGATCTGCGGCCGCCAGGCGTCGGTTGCCACGAGCACGCGCATCAGGCGGCCGCCTGCGCGAGCGGCGCGAGGGCTACCCTATCCAGCGCTCCCTGCGCATCCGCCCATCGAACGATTTCGAACTGCCCGTCGTAGCGCTCGACCACTCCGGTGCAGGACTCCACCCAGTCTCCGGTGTTGATGTAGCGGACGCCGAAATCGTCGTGCAACGCCGCGTGATGGATGTGGCCGCAGATCACGCCTTGAACATTGCTGCGCGCGGCCTCCGACGACAGCACCTCCTCGAACCGGCCGATGTAGTTGACCGCATTCTTGACCCGCAACTTCGCCCAGGACGAGAACGACCAATAGCCGAAGCCAAACCGGCGCCTGATCCGGTTGAGCCAGACGTTGCTGGCCAGCGCGGCCCGATAGCCGACATCGCCGATCAGCGCGAGCCAGCGCGCATGGCGCACCACAAGATCGAAATGATCGCCGTGAACGACGAGATAGTCGCGGCCGTCGATACCGCGATGGATCGCCCGCTCGGCAATTTCGACGCCGCCGAATGCCGCGCCGGCATAGTCACGCAGGAACTCGTCGTGATTGCCGGGAATGTAGATGAGACGGCGGCCCTGCTGCGCGAGCGCGATCAGCTCCCGCACGACGGCATTGTGCACCGTCGGCCAGTACCAGCTCGAGCGCAGGCACCAGCCATCGACGATGTCGCCGACCAGGAACACGGTTTCGGCATCATGGTGACGAAGGAAGTCGATGAGCCGCTCGGCCTGGCATCCCCTGGTCCCGAGATGGACGTCGGAGACGAACAGGCTCCTGACCTTGACGACATCCCGCGGCGAGGCCTGCGTGGCGCCGGCGCGCACACCATGCGACACAGGATCGACATTGCCGCCGTCCGGCCGGAACACCACGGCCATGGCTTCGGCCAATCCCGCGAGAAGCTTCGTGACATCGCGACCGGCGCAGCGCCTGAAGATCGAGCGATGCCAATAGATGCCTGCAATGAGTACCAGCAGCGCGAACTCGGCCGCGCGATATCGCCCGCCGGACGCCGCGTGACCAAACTGATAGCTCGCGGCCAGGACCAGCAGTGTCGCGGCAGCGCGCTCGAGTGTATCCGAACCGGGCCGCAGGCGGGACCACAGGGCTCTCATGCGCCTTCCTCCACCGGCAAGCGTGAGGGGAGCGCAAGCGGCGGCGTGACGCTCCGCGGCGCGAGCGAGCGCTTGTAGAAACGAAATCCCAGGAGCAGCGCGACCTCCACGGCGATCAGGATGACCACCACCCAGAAGCCGAGGCTGACCGGATCGTGGCCGCTGCCGCGCAACGCATAGCCGAGACTGAGGAACGGCATGTTCCAGATCACGGTGCCGATCGCCGTCGCCATCACGAAGGCGCGCGGCTCCAGCCGCAGCACGCCTGCAGGCAAGGCCAGATAGATCCGCACGGTGGGCAGGGTCTGCCCGATCAGCGTCACCCAGAAATGATTGCCTCGATAGGCATCGGTGAGCTGCTGGTAGAGCGAGGGCCGCAGCAGCACGAACTTGCCATAACGCGTCACCAGCCCTTCGATGCGCCGCGAGCCGAGCGCGCGGCCGAGCCCGTACCAGCCGATCGCGCCGACGACGGATCCGGCGCTGGTCGCGAGGATCGTCATCGCGAGCATCGAGCCGTCGGAGACCGTCAATCCGAGCAGCATCAGCAAAACGTAGGACGGCAGCAGCGGGATGAACTTCTCAGCGACGGCGAGGCAGCCGACGCCGACTAGGCCAAAGTGCAGAAACATCGCGATCGTGCTCGACGTGTCCATGGCGCCTCGATCAAGCGTGGGCGTGACGGCGGCTGATCCGGTATACGGACGCCGGCGGCAGGTTGAGGAACGTCTGTCCGATGCAGCTCGCCTGCAGATCGAGGCGATCCAGGATCGCGTCCGCGACCGGACAGCGCGGACCATAGGTGATCTGGTAGAACGCCCCGCCGGCGCGGAGATAGCCGAAGGCGCCGTGCAGGATGGTCATGACTTTCTCCGGCGGCATCATGAGCAGCCCGAGGCCGCTCACGACCGCACCGACCGGCGCCCCGTCGAACAGACTATCCCTGCGCAGCCAGGCCGCGTCCATCCAGAGCACCCGCGCGCCTGGGAAGCGCCGCTGCAGCAGCGGGATGAACTCGGAGCCGTACTCCACCAGCGTCAGGTCCTGCTGCCTCACGCCACGCTTTAGCAAAGCGCGGGTGAAGACGCCCGTGCCGGGGCCAAGCTCGAGCACGGGGCCAGTGTCCGCGGTGATCTCCTGCGCCATCAGGGACGAGACAGCGGGCCCCGATGGCGCGACCGCGGCGACACGCAACGGATTGCGCACCCAGGCGCGGACGAACGGCAGGATGTCAGCGGCCGACATGCTGATGCTCCCGCATGATCTGCACACAGCCGGTCCGGCGCCACGGATTCGTCAACAAGGCCATTCGCGTGTCTTTCGCATTGCGGGTGCCTCCCATCGTGCGTGGAAGGCTCCCGCCGGTTGAGCAATGCCGGTCGGTGATGGGACGTTTCGACCGCCCGATGCACGCCTCTGTCTCATGCGAAGCTTGCGCGAGCCTGTCGCCACTGCGCGCGCGAGCGAAATTTTCGCCTGCGACGCATTCACGTGGCGCAAACCGCAAGGTTGCCGCAATGAATGGGACATAAAGCCGGCAGATCGATGCAGAGGTAGAGACAACGAATGCGAGTGCTGTTGGTGGAGGACCAGCCGGACATGGTCGCGGCGCTGCGTGCGGCACTCGCGCGCCACGACATGCTGGTCGATCACGCGCCGGATCTTCTGGAAGCCGAGGCGATTGCCGCCGCGGGAAGCTACGACGCCATCGTGCTCGACCGGCAATTGCCCGACGGCGACGGGCTGTCGCTGATTCCGAAATTGCGCGCGAGCGGCAATACCGTGCCGGTGCTGGTGCTGACTGCCCGCGGTGAGCTCGCGGACCGGGTCTCGGGTCTCGACAGCGGAGCCGATGATTATCTCGGCAAGCCGTTTGCGTTCGAGGAGCTGCTGGCGCGGCTGCGGGCGCTGTTGCGTCGGCCCGCCAATGTGCAGCAGCATGTCGCGCGGATCGGCCGCCTGGCGTTCGACTTCACCCATCGCGAGGCCAATGTCGACGGACGCCCGCTGGAGATGCCGCGTCGCGAACGGCTGGTGCTCGAGACGCTGATGCACCGGATGGGACGCATGGTGCAGCGCTCCGCGCTGATGGAGGCGGTTTACGGTCTTGACGACGACGTGCAGCCCAATGCGCTGGACAGTCATGTGTCGCGTTTGCGCCGCAGGCTCACGGAGGCCGACGCCGGCGTCACGATCAACGGCGTTCGTGGTCTCGGCTATGTGCTGCGAGAGATATCGTGAGCGTGCTGCGACCGCGATCCCTCACCTGGCGCCTGGTCGGGCGCCTCGCCGGCCTGCAGGCTGTTGCGTTGACCCTGCTGATTCTGCTGATCGGGGCCGCTGCGATCGGGCTGCTATGGGCAGGGCTCTTGATCGGGGAGTACCAAGGCAGCACTCTCGACACGCTGAGGGACGCCATCACCCGCGATGAAGCGGGCCGACTGACGCTGCGCCAGACGCCGGAATTGGCCGCCCTGCGCGCCGAGCACGCCGATCTCTGGTTCATCATCCGCGACGCTGACGGTCACCAGATCTCCGAGGGCACCGTGCCCTCGCAATTCGCACCGATCGCAGCGGCCCTCGAACATGTCAGCGAGGCGGTGCTCAAGTGGAACACCGCCGACGCCCCGCGTCCCGCAGGACTCGTCAAGACGGTCGACACGTCGGCTGGGCCGCTCCAGATCCTGACCGGAACATACGGCGAGCTCTCGATGTGGCGAGCGCTGCAGATCACACCACAGCTGTTCCTCAACATGATCCTGCCGATCGTCGTATTGATGACGCTGGCGACGCTGGTCGCGACCCCGTTCGTGGTGCGCCGGGCCATGAAGGGCCTCGCACTGGTCGCGGCGCAGGCCGAACGCATCGACATCGACCAGCGTGGCGTGCAGTTGCCGCTCGACGATGTCCCGGTCGAGATCACCCCGCTGGTCAAGGCCATCAATGCCGCGCTCGACCGCCTCGACAAGGGTTACGAACGGCACCGCCGCTTCCTCGCCGATGCCGCGCACGAGCTGCGCACGCCGATCGCGATTCTCTCGACACGGGTCGCCTCGCTGCAGGCCGGACTGGAGAAGACCCACCTGCTGGAGGACGCCACCCGCCTCAGCGTCATGGCGGGCCAGCTGCTGGACCTGCAACGGCTCGACCAGCGCGCCGACACGTTCGGCCCGGTCGATCTCGTCGGCATTGCGCGACAGGTCGTCCTCGACCTCGCGCCGCTGGCATTCGCGGCCGGATATGAAATGTCGTTCGAGCACGACGTCGAGACGATCATGGTGACCGGCGACCAGACCTCGCTCGAGCGCGCCCTCACCAATCTCGTGCAGAATGCCGTCGACCACGGGCAGCGGCGCGGCACGATCCTGGTTCGGGTGGCGGCCGCCGGCCGGATCGAGGTCAGCGACGATGGCGACGGCATTCCACCCGACGCGCGCGAGCAGATCCTGGAGCCGTTCCGCCGGCTGCATCCCGGCGGGCGCGGCGCCGGCCTCGGCCTCGATCTGGTGCAGACCATCATGCGACTGCATGGCGGCCGGATCGAGGTCGATCAGGCGCCGTCCGGCGGCGCCTGCATGCGCATGGTATTCCCCGAGGTTCAGCTACGCTGTTGATCGGCCGGAGGTCGACGCCGCGCGGCGGGACTAAAGCGCGATGAGATTGAGTTGAATCGTCATCGCGCTTTAGCTCCTTGTTTGAGCATGATCTTTTGGGAAAACCGCTTCGCACTTTTCCGGATCATGCTTTAACCCGCCTTGCGCAGCCGCAGGGATTCGTAGAACGCCGTCTCGAAATTGATGTAGCCGAGAAAGGACGTCGGATCGCCAAACGGCAGGATTTGCGTCGCCCAGTACCCGCCAAAACCGTTCTGCCGATCGATCCAGTAGAACAGATTGGCGAGACCGGCCCAGCCCAGCGCGCCGGCGGGGCGGCCGGTCGGAGCCTGCTCGTCATTGATCATGAAGCTCAGCGCCCAGGACTTCGACTGACCGGGGAAGAACTCGGCGTCGTTGGCAAGCGAGGTGATCACGCCGGTGATCGCGGTGACCTTGTTGTTGCCGAGATGGTTCTTCTCCGCCATCCGCACGGTCTCCGCCTTGAGGACACGCCCGTGCTCGCCGGCGCCGTCGTTCAGCCACATCCGGATGAAGCGCATGTAGTCGCCGATGGTCCCGTAGAGCCCGTGGCCGCCCATGTGGATCTCGGGCTTGGCCGGCAACTCGAAATCCATCGGCGTGAGCGAGCCGTCGGCATTGCGGGCGTGGATGCCGGCAAGCTTGCGGCGCATCGCGTCGGTGAGCTCGAACGTCGTGTCCATGATCCCGAGCGGCTCGAAGATGCGTGTCTTGAAGACTTCGCCGAGCCGCCTGCCGGTGATGGCCTCGACGATCTGGCCGCACCAATCCATGTTGGTGCCGTATTCCCAGCGCTCGCCCGGATCGAACAGCAGCGGCGTCATCAGCGAAGCCTTGGACGCCGTGATGACGCTGGGCTGCCCCTTCTCCTGTGCCAGCCGGTTATAGGTGTGATTGATGAAGTCGTAGCTCAGACCCGCTGAATGGACCATCAGCATGCGGGTGGTGATGTCGCGCTTCGGTGGACGCAGCCGCGGCTCGCCCTTGTCGTCAAAACCCTCGATCACCTGGAGCTTGCCGATGTCGGGCGCGTAGGTCCTGGCGGGCGCGTCGAGATCGAGCTTGCCTTCCTCGACGAGCTGCAGGACGGCCGTCCCGGTGATCGCCTTGGTGGTCGAGAAGATGGCGAACACGCTGTCGGTCGTCATGTCGGCCGGCTGGTCGAGGCGGCGCTTGCCGGCGGCACCTTCATAAATGTTGCGATGGCGGTCGGTCACCATCGCCACGACGCCGGGAACGCGCGGGTTTGAAGTCACGACGCCGTCAAGGATTGCATCGGCGGCTGCACTGAAGTTCGTGCTCATTGTCTTCCTCCACATCTTGTAATGTTTGACTTGCGTAGCCCGGATGCAGCGAAGCAAAATCCGGGACCGATGACTTCGGGCGTCCCCGGATTGCGCTTCGCTTCATCCGGGCTACGAAATCCAGTTCCGATCAGCCTTACTGCACGGCGAAGCCGCGATAGCCGCTGGCGGCGACCTCGTCGCATTTCTGGCGGTAGGTGCCGACACCGCCGCAATAGGACAGCACCCGGCGCGGCTTGCCCTCGACATTGGAGCCCAGGTACCAGGAGTTGGTCTTCGCGATCAGTGTTGCGTTGGCGGTCTCATCGTGATGCGCCACCCACTGATCTTCGGTATCCCTGGTCGGCTCGATGACGTTCAGGTTCTTGCCGCGTAGATATCTGATGCAATCGGCAATCCACTCTACCTGCTGCTGCAGGCAGGTGGTCATGTTGCAGAGTGCGGCCGAGGGCGCGAGCGGCACCGCCGTCGTGAACAGGTTCGGATAGCCATGGACCTGCAGGCCCATCGTGGTGCGGATGTCCCTGCCCCAATCGTCCTTCAGCGATCGCCCGTCGCGGCCGCGGATGTCGATGCGCGTCAATGCCCCCGTTCCGGCGTCGAAGCCGGTCGCCAGGATGATGACGTCGAACTCATGCACCGTGCCGTCGGCGGTCTGGATTCCCTCGGGCGTGATGCGGGCGATCGGATTGTTCTTGACGCTGACGATCTCGACATTGGGCCGGTGGAAGGCCTCGAGGAAATTACTCTCCAGCGGCACCCGGTGCGTGCCAAAACCGTAGTCGGCGGGAACCAGCAGTTCGCACAGCTTGGGGTCCTTGATCCGCTCGCGCATCTTCTCGCGCACGAATTCGGTGATCTCGGCGTTGACGGCTTCGTCGAAGAACAGTTCGGCGAAGGACGAAACCCACAGCTTCAGGGATCCGTCGTTCCAGCAGTCTTCGATCACCTGGCGGCGCTGCTGTGGCGTCAGGTCGGCCCAGGCATGCTCGAAGTCGAATTCGAAGCCGGTGAACGTCTTGGGCAGCCGCTCGGTGAGGAACTTGAATTTCGACTTGTAGGCCTCGGCATCGGACGCATCCCATTTCGGGTTCTTCATCGGGATGATGTATTGCGGGGTGCGGATGAACACCTTGAGATGGCCGACCTCACCGGCGATCGACTGGATCACCTGGATTCCGGTCGCGCCGTTGCCGACCACGCCGACGCGTTTGCCGGCGAGCTCGATCGGCCCCTTGGGCCAGCGCGCGGTGTGGAACAGCTTGCCCTTGAACGTCTCCTGTCCCGGGAAGGACACGTGCGGGGCCGAGAGCATGCCGCAGCAGGTGACGAGGAACTGGGTATCGATCACGTCGCCCTGGTCCGTCGTCACCAGCCAGCGTTGCGTCGCCTCATTGAAATGCGCGCTCTTCACCGTGGTACCGAACTGAATGTCCTTCCTGAGGTCGAGGCGGTCGGCGACGTAGTTCAGCCAGCGCTCGATTTCCGGCTGGCCCGGGAATCGTTCGCTCCAGCTCCAGCCTTTGTAGAGTTCCTCGGAGAACAGGTACTGATAGGTGTGGCCTTCGGAATCGAAGCGCGCCCCGGGATAGCGGTTCCAGTACCAGGTGCCGCCGACGCTTGACCCGGCGTCGATCGCCTTGACACTCAGTCCCTGCTCGCGCAGGCGGAACAATTGATAGAGACCGGCGACGCCGGCGCCGACGACCACGGCGTCGAGCTTGGTGGTTGCATGCGCACCGTTGCTTCCATTCGATCTCGTGACGGTCTCCGTCATGGTTTCCTCCTGTATCCTGCTTCACACACGCTCCAATCGCCGGCGTCGCCGGGTGATTGTGCGTTGCGTCAATTTGGTCTCGACCGCTGTCGCCGAAACGCAGAGCAGGCTACGGGCCGCTCGACCGAACGGCTTGGATGAAACCGACAATCTCTGGAACGCTGCCGTTCAATTGCCCGACCGGCCATTGGTCTCCTTGGCAAACGGCGAAAGCGGCCTATTCTGCGCTCCGCCGTCCGGCCAAGAACAAGCGGTCAACCGCGCCACCAATCCCAGGGAGGAGGCTCGCGCGATGGGCCAGTTGATCACGGTCGAGGAGCTGCCGCGCTACGCTCCCGGCGAGATGAAGCTGGATAGTTTGTCAGTCGGGAGAAGCGATTTCCGGCTGCGCATCTTCCGCTATGCACCGTCCGACATCTGGGTCCCGCCATCGGAGAACTTCCTCCTCGTGCTCTATCGCGACGGCGTGACGTCGATGAACCGCCGCGTCACCGGCGCATGGAAGCAGGATCACGTCGGTCGCGGCGTCACGTCGCTCATGACGCGCGCAGAGCCGTCAAGCTGGCACTGGAAGAATGACATCGAGGTCAGCCATTTCTACATCTCCCCTGCCCTCATGGCGAAGACTGCGAGCGATGCCTTCGACCGCGACGCCGAAACGATCGAGATTCACGACCTGCTCAAGGTCGAAGACCCAATGCTGACCTGGATCAACGATCAAATGGTCCAGGAAGTTGCCTCAGGAGGTCCGGGCGGACGCCTCTGCTATGATGCGCTGGCGCTGCAGGCGAGCGTGCACATCCTGCGGAAATATGCGGCGATCGAGTTCAAGATGCCCTACGCGCAAGGACGCTTTCGCCCGGCGCATGCCCGGCTGATCGAAGACTATATCGAGCAGAACATCTTCCGGAACATCACGCTGGAGGAGCTCGCGAACATCTGCAATTGCACGCCGGTCCAGTTCGCCCGCAAGTTCCGCGTGCATTACGGCATGCGGCCGCATGCCTATGTCCTGCGGCGCAAGGTCGAGCATGCGTGCCAGCATCTGCGCAAGGACCGCGTCGCGCTGAAGGAGATCGCGCTGCTCGCCGGCTTTGCCGATCAAAGCCACCTCAATCGCGTGTTCCGGCAGCACATGAACGTCACGCCGGCGGAATATCGCCGGCAGGTCTGCGAGCGCACGGTCCAGGCGTGAGACCGGGTCAGCGACGGCCTCACACCGGCGGCGGATTGAGGCGCGCGAAGCCTTCCTGGATTCGGTAGGGATAGTACGGATAGGCCGGCATCTCCGCGCTCGCGCGGTCGAGACGCGCGATCTGGTTTGGCGAGAGCGACCACCCGACCGCGCCGAGATTGTCGCGAAGCTGTGCCTCATCGCGCGCGCCCATGATCACCGACGATACGCTCGGCCGCGTCAGCAGCCAGGCAATCGCAATCTGCGGCACGCTGCGGCCGGTCTCTGTGGCCACCGCGTCCAGCGCGTCGACGATGGCATAGAGCTTCTCGTCGTCGACCGCCGGCCCGAACTGCGCGGTCTCATGCAGGCGGCTGTTGGCGGGCAATGGCTGGCCGCGCCTGATCTTGCCGGTGAGGCGGCCCCAGCCGAGCGGGCTCCAGACCAGCGCGCCGACGCCCTGGTCGAGCGCGAGCGGCATCAGCTCGGATTCATAGTCGCGGCCGACCAGCGAATAATAGACCCTGATGCGCCACATAGCGCGGCCAGCCCTGCCGCTCGGCGACACCGAGCGATTTCATCAGATGCCAGCCGGAAAAATTCGAGGCGCCGACATAGCGCAGCTTGCCAGCACGCACGAGCGTGTCGAGCGTCGACAGCACCTCGTCGACCGGCGTGAAGGCATCAAAGGCATGAAGCTGCAGCAGGTCGATATAGTCGGTGTTGAGCCGGCGCAGCGCGGCGTCGACCGCGGCGACCAGGCGATACCGCGACGTGCCGGCATCGAGCGGGCCGTCGCCCATCGGCAGGCCGGTCTTGGTCGAGATCAACACCTTGTCGCGGCGGCCCTTGATCGCGGCGCCGAGGATCTCCTCCGACGCGCCGTTCGAATAGACGTCGGCGGTGTCGAACAGGTTGACGCCGGCCTCGAGACAGATGTCGATCAGCCGTCGCGCCTCGCTGGCGCCGCTGCGGCCCCAGGCCGAAAACAGCGGTCCCTGTCCACCGAACGTGCCGGTGCCGAAACTGAGCGCCGGGACTTTCAGGCCGGATGCACCGAGATTGCGGTATTCCATGGTCATGCTCCCTTGATCCGATTCATTCCGCCGGGCACTGCGCGGCGAGCGCGATCGGCCGATCGAGCCGCAGGCTCCACAGCGCGAGCAACAGGCCGATTGCCGTGATGACGGCGGCCACCAGCGGCAGCGCGCCGAGGCCGAGGCCGCGATCGATGGTGACGCCGCCGGCCCAGGCACCGAGCGCGTTGCCCAAATTGAAGGCCGCGATGTTCAGGCTGGAGGCCAGCGTCCGCCCTTCGACGCCGGCGGCTTCGAGCACACGGAGCTGCAGCGGCGCGACGGTCGCGAACGCGGCGATGCCGAGAACGAACAGCAGCACGACCGCCAATGCCTTGATCGAGACGACCGCCGTCAGCGCGACGAGCACGGCCGCGAGGCCACCGAGCGATACCAGCAGCGCCCGCGCAAGTCCCTTGTCGGCGAGCCGCCCGCCCGCGACGTTGCCGATCGCAAGGCCGGCACCGAACACCAGGAGGATCGGCGACACCGCGGCGTCGGAAAAGCCGGTGAGCCGCGTCAGGATCGGCTGCACATAGGTGAAGACCGCGAACAGCCCGCCGAAGCCGAACACCGTCATGGCAAGTCCCAGCAGGACCTGCGGGCGGCCGAGCACGGCGAGCTCCTCGCGCAGCGGCGCGGGCTTGTCGTTGGCGCCGACATGGCCGGGGACCAGCAAGGCCAGCACGATGAACGCGATCACGCCGATCGCCGCCACCGCCCAGAACGCCGCGCGCCAGCCGAGCATCAGGCCGAACCAGGCGCCGAAGGGCACGCCGAGCAGGGTCGCGACCGTGAGCCCGATGAACATCGTGGCGATCGCCGAGGCGCGCTTGTCTTCCGGGACGAGGCTTGTCGCCACCACCGAGCCGACGCCGAAGAAGGTGCCGTGCGCCAGCGAGGTGAGAATGCGCGCCGCCATCAAGAGCCCGTAGCTCGGCGCCAGCGCGCACGCCGCATTGCCGAGCGTGAAAATCGCCATCAGCGCCAGCAAGACCGCCTTGCGCGGCATCCGCCGCGTCGCCAGCGTCAGGATCGGCGCGCCGACGAATACGCCGAGCGCATAGCCGGAGATCAGCAGTCCTGCCGCGGATACGGATACCTGCATGTCGGCGGCGACCTGCAGCAGCAGTCCCATGATGAGGAATTCGGTGGTGCCGATGCCAAAGGCACCGGCGGTCAAGGCAAGGACTGCAGCAGGCATGTGTCGCTCCGGACAAAAGGATTCCGCAAAGCGAGATAGCGGTCCGGACCGGGAAGGATTAGAATTGCCGTAATCCAATCATTTGTGACTTGAATTCAAGATGGCCCGCACAGACACCAACCGCTCCGGCGAAATGGACGTATTCGTCCGCGTCGTCGATCTCGGCGGCTTCACGGCTGCCGCGAACAGCCTGCGCCAGACGCCGTCCGGCGTCAGCAAGCTGGTCTCGCGGCTCGAGACGCGGCTCGGCACGCGGCTCGTCAACCGCACCACGCGCAAGCTGCAGCTCACCGAGGAAGGCCAGGCCTTCTACCAGCGCGCCCAGCGCATCCTCGCCGATATCGACGAGGCCGAACGCGAGGCCGCTTCATGCGTGCCGCGCGGCCATCTCACCGTGAACAGCAACATCCCGTTCGGCATGCTGCATGTGATGCCGCTGCTGCCGCGCTTCATGCGCGAACATCCCGACATCACGCTCGACATCGTGCTGACCGACACGCTGGTCGATCTGATGCAGGAGCGCGCTGATATCGCGATCCGGGTCGGCCCGCTCGGCGCCTCGCGGCTGATCGCACGCAAGCTCGGCACCAGCCGCATGGTGGTGGCCGCCGCGCCGTCCTACCTCGCCCGCTTCGGCACGCCGAAGACGCCGGCCGACCTCGCCGCCCATCGCGGCATCGGCTGGACCTTTCCGCGCAGCATCCGCGGTTGGCCGTTCCGCCGTGCTGAAAGGATCGAGGAAGCGCTGCCGCCGCCGGTCGCCCGCGTCAGCGACGGCGAAGCCGCGCGTCAGCTCACGCTCGGCGGGATCGGACTGGGCCGGCTGGCGCTGTTCCACATCGGCCCCGATATCGAGGCCGGCCGTCTGGTGCCGGTGCTGCAAAATCTCAATCCTGGCGACCGCGAGGACATCCATGCGGTCTATGTCGGCCATGCCGGCCCGCTGCCGGCGCGGGTCCGCGCTTTCATCGATTTTCTAGCGCAACACATCCGCATCGGCGATCCCTCGCTGCGGCGCGGCGTCGATGGAAAATGGAAGGTCGTGGGCGACAAGTGAGTGCTCGATGAAAGACGATCGCCTGGCCCCGCACCTTGTCACCGAGACGATCCGCATCGCTACCGAGCCAAAGCAGGTGTGGGACGCGATCATGGACCCCAATGCGGGCGTGAGATGGCGCAATGCGCATTTCAGGGCCGATTGGCGGATCGGCGCGCCGATCGAAATCGAGGCGGAGATCGGCGCAAAGCGCTATCACGACAAGGGCCGCGTCCTCCATGTCGAGCCGCCGATGCGGCTCGAATACTCCTATTGGTCGCAGGTCTCCGGCCTGCCGGACGTTCCGCAATCCTATGCGACGATCACGATGACGCTCGTGCCTGACGGCGGCGAGACGGTGCTGACCGTCACCCAGCAGGTGCCGCCTTCGCCGATCCGCCGCGGAAGCGGCTGGGAAATCGGGCCCGACTCAGGCGCCAAACACGTTGCCTTCTACTGGCGCATGACGCTGCCGCGCCTGAAGCAGGCGGTCGAGCAAGGACGCGCCGCGCAGTAACGCGGCCTAGGCCCGCTTCAGCAGGAAGAGCTGCGTGACATAGGGGAACACCACTTCGTCGGCGTCGCCGAGACCGGCCTCACGCAGGATGCTGCCGGTCTTGTCGCGCAGGATCGCCTTCTCCGCACCGGGAAGATTGGCGACATAGCTCGTCGATGCAATGCGCTCGAAGACGTCCCGTCGCTTCATCCGGTGCGGATGGTCCTGCGCGATTTCCCTCTCGAGCACGAAGCGCGGGTCCTTCAGGATCCAGCGCCAGCGTCCGGTCCGTTGCCGGGGCGTGTCGCCCGCATAGCCCTCGATCATGACGGACAACGCCTCGACCCACGGCGTGCGGTCATCCCGGTTGTTCCAGACCAGCGCAAGCGTCCCGCCGGGGTGCAGCAGTCGCGCGATCTCGGCAACCGACGCTTCGTTGTCGAACCAGTGAAACGCCTGGGCGCAGGTGACGAGGTCGACGCTGCCGGTTTCGAGATTGATCGCATCGGCGCGCGCGTTGATGACCTCCACCCCGGCTTCCTTGGCCAGCTTGGTCGACATCTCGGCGACGGGCTCGACCGCGACCAGGCGCGCAGTCGCGGGCAAATGCTGCAGCAGCAGGCGGGTGAACTTGCCGGTTCCGGCACCGAGGTCGACGACACAGCGCGCAGCCGCAAGCGGCAGCGCGGCGACGATCTCCGCAGGGTAGCTCGGTCGGCCCGCCTCGTAGGCTGCAACCGCGACACGATAGTTCTCGGCAGTGGGGTTCAGTGTCATGCTTGCTTCTCCTGCGTGCCAACCGTCTGCGGTGCGATCCGCGGAACGGTATAGAGCAGCGCCTGCACAGGACTGGAAGAGCGCGTCGATTCAAAATCCGCTGAAGACCTCTCACCTTTGCGTCAGCGTCGCAGCTCCGCTGCTCCCTGTTGAAGGTGCACGCATTTTGGATGATTGGCTTCGGCGGGTTTCGCATAGCAACCTTACGCGCTTGTGTTGCATCAACGGCGCAGTTCCAGGTTGCAAGTTGCGGTTGGCTGAACGACAGTTCGCGATGGCGGACACGGCCTGTCGCGCTTGTGCGGGACAAGCCCGATCCTGCCCGCACCGGAGCGACCATGCAGCGATCCAGGGTAGTCCTCATCACAGCGATCGTCTACGCCTTGATTGGCCTGGTCCTCGCCGGCGGCGGCATTTGGCTCGCCGCATTGGGGGGATCGATCTTCTACACTGTCCTCGGCGTCGGCGTTCTCGCCACGGCTCTGCTGCTGCTGGCGCAACGCCATCAGGCGCTATGGCTGTTTGCGATCGTGCTGCTCGGCACGCTGGCATGGGCCGTCTATGAGGTGCGGTTCGACTGGTGGCCGCTCGCTGCGCGTGGCGACGTCATCTTCCCAATGGCGCTCTGGCTGCTCGCGCCGGTGATCGTGCGCGCCCTGACACGAAGCGGGCCAGTGCCTTACATGCGCGCGACGGCGCTACTCTGGATCGGCGTCGCCGCAGCGGCGGCGGTGCTCATCGTCGGGCTGCTGTCGAGCTATCACGACATCAACGGCACGATTGCCGAGTCCGGCTCTGCCGTGCCGCAAAGCGAAGCCGACCCGCAGCCGGACGGCGACTGGCGCGCCTATGGACGCACGCAATTCGGACAGCGCTATTCGCCGCTGAAGCAGATCACGCCCGACAATGTGGGCAACCTCAAGATCGCCTGGACCTTCCGCACCGGCGACGTGGCGACGCCGGAGGATTCCGGCGAGACGACCTTCGAGGTCACCCCGATCAAGGTGCGCGATACGCTCTATCTCTGCTCGCAGCACCAGGTGCTGTTCGCGCTCGACGTCAAGACCGGCACCGAGCGCTGGCGCTACGACCCCAAGCTTGTGCACAACCAGACGTTCCAGCACATGACCTGCCGCGGGGTCTCCTATCATGAAACCGCGCCTGGCGCCGTCGACAGCAGTGGCAATCCGGCGCCGGCCGAGTGCCCGCGGCGGATCTTCCTGCCCGTCAATGACGGCCGCATGATCGCGCTCGATGCCGACAGCGGCAAGCTCTGCGAAGGTTTCGCCGATCACGGCATCCTCGACCTGCAGCAAGGGATGGGAATCAAGACCGCCGGCTTCTTCGAGCCGACGTCGCCGCCGGTCGTCAGCGACAAGATCCTGGTCGTGGCCGCCGCAGTGATCGACAACTATGCGGTCGAGGTGCCGTCGGGCGTGATCCGCGGCTTCGATGTCTACACCGGCAAACTGGTCTGGGCCTGGGATTCCGGCGCGGCGGACGAGAACGCATTGCCGTCGCCGGCGCGGCATTACACCAACGGGTCGCCGAATTCCTGGATCACGGCCTCGTTCGATCCGAAACTGAATCTGGTCTACATCCCGACCGGCAACAACGGACCTGACATCTGGGGCGGCAATCGCGATGCGCTGGTCGAGCGCTATTCCAGCGCCATCGTCGCGCTTGACGTCAACACCGGCAAGCGCGCCTGGTCCTACCAGACCGTGCATCATGATCTCTGGGACATGGACGTTCCCTCGCAACCGAGCCTGGTCGATGTGACGACGGCCAAGGGCGTCGTTCCCGCGCTGATCCAGCCGACCAAGGTGGGCAACATCTTCGTGCTCGACCGCAGGACTGGCGAGCTGATCGTGCCGGCGCCGGAACGCGCGGTGCCGCAAGGGCCGGCGCCCGGCGACCGCTCGGCACCGACCCAGCCGTTCTCCGAACTGACCTTCCGCCCGGAGGCGAAGCTGACCGGCGCCGACATGTGGGGCGGCACGATCTTCGACCAGCTGCTGTGCCGGATCATGTTCCACCGCTTGCGCTACGAACGCACCTTCACGCCGCCGTCGTTGCAGGGCACGCTCGTCTTCCCGGGCAATCTCGGCATGTTCGAATGGGGTGGCATCGCGGTCGATCCTGTCAGGCAGATCGCGATCGCCAATCCGATGTCATTGCCGTTCGCGTCAAAGCTGATTCCGCGCGGCCCGCATAATCCTCCGGCGCCGACAGCCGAGAAACCGGTCGGCAGCGAGGTCGGAGTGCAGCCGATGTATGGCACGCCGTTCGGGGTGGGTATCTCGAGCTTCCTCTCGCCCTTCTCCGTGCCGTGCTACCGGCCGCCATGGGGCTCGATGGCCGCGATCGACCTGAAGACGATGAAGATCGTCTGGCAACATCCCAACGGCACGATCCGGGACACCACGCCGCTGCCGCTTCCATTCAAGATGGGCATGCCGATGCTGGGTGGGCCGATCACCACCGCCGGCGGCGTTGCGTTCTACACCGGGACCTATGAGTACACGATCCGGGCCTACGATGTGCGCAACGGCAAGGTGCTCTGGGAGGATCGCCTGCCGGCCGGCGCCCAATCGACGCCGATGAGCTACGAGGCTGGCGGCAAGCAATACGTCGTCACCGCGGCCGGCGGCCACGGCTCGTTCGGCACCAAGCGCGGCGACTACGTCATCGCCTACGCATTGAAGGATTGAGCCGCTTCATCGGGCCGTCATCTTCCTTCTCCTTCCCCCTGAAAGGAGGAAGGTCGGGATGGGGATCAGCCGCAGGTGATGCTCCCCCCGAGAGAGTGAATCCCCACCCGCTTTGCTCCGGTGAGCAAAGCGACCTCTCCTTTCCAAGGGGAGGTGGAACTGGCCCAACTGGATAGCGTCCAGACGGGTTGGCAAATCCGGCCAAAGCCGCTAAAGGTCCGCCCCCTTTCACAGACAATCCGAGCATGACATGTCGAGCGCCCCGCCCGCCGTCTCGATTGGCGTCGATTTTGGCACCAGCAACACCGTGGTCGCGCTGTCCGACGGCGACGGCCGCGTCGAGGCTGTTCGCTTCGACCATGGCGGCCGCACGCATAGCGTCTATGTGTCCGCGCTGTGCTTCTGGGAGGAACGGCCCGGCGCCGGCCTGCATCCGCGCGCCGAGGGCGGCCCGTGGGCGATCGAGCAGTTCCTCGAGGGACGCACGATCCATCGCTTCATCCAGTCGTTCAAGACGTTCGCGGCCAGCTCGGCCTTCAACACCACCCAGATCTTCCGGCAACGCTACAAGTTCGAGGACCTGCTCGCGGCGTTCCTGCGCACGCTGACGCGCCATGCCGGCGACGGATTCGATCTCGGCGCGCCGACCATCATGGTCGGTCGTCCGGTGAAATTTGCCGGCGGCAATCCCAATGACGAGCTCGCGATGCAGCGCTACCGGGCCGCGTTCGAGCGGCTCGGCGCCGGCCATGCGCGCTATGTCTACGAGCCGGTCGGCGCGGCGTTCTCCTTCGCACGCAGTCTGGACCACGATGCCACCGTGCTGGTCGCCGATTTCGGCGGCGGCACCAGCGACTTCTCCGTGATGCGGTTCTCGCGCAAGGGCGGCGTGCTGCGCGCCGAGCCGCTGGGCCATGCCGGCATCGGCATCGCCGGCGACACCTTCGATTACCGCATCGTCGACCACATCGTCTCGCCGCGGCTCGGCAAGGGCACCAGCTACCGCTCGTTCGACAAGGTGCTGCCGATCCCCAATCACTATTATTCGAGCCTCGCTCGCTGGCATCAGCTCGCGATGATGCGGGGCAATGGCGACTTGCGCGAATTGCAGCAGCTCGCGCGCACCGCGCTCGATCCGGCGCCGCTGCACGATTTCATTACCATCGTCGACCACGATCTCGGCTTCGCGCTGTATCGCGCCGTGTCCGACACCAAGGTCGCGCTGTCGAGCCGCGACCGCGTCGAGTTCCGCTTCGCCCGCGAAGGCATCGACATCGGCGCGACCGTGACGCGCGACGATTTCGAATCCTGGATCGCCGACGACATCGAACGGCTGGGCGCGACGGTCGACGAGGCGCTGGCCAAGTCCGGCATCACCGCGCGCGACGTCGAGAAGGTATTCCTGACCGGCGGCACCTCGTTCGTGCCGGCCGTGCAGCGCCTGTTCGCCGAGCGCTTTGGCGCAGCGCGGCTGACCTCGGCGGATCAATTCGAATCGATCGCCTACGGCCTCGCTTTGATCGGTCATACGCCCGATCCCGACCGCTGGACCTTCGCCGAAGCCGCGTGACAATACGCTTCGCGCCTTGATCCTGCCTTCACAGGCGACTACATCAGTTAAATCATCAATCCGACAGGATGCCGACGACCATGGATTTCACCCTGACAGCAACGCCCATCAGCCTTGCCCTCGGGGATATCCATGCCTGCATCGATCGCGCTCTCTCATCTGACCCTGTCCGCGCCTGACGGCCGGGTTCTCCTTTCCAACATCGATCTGAATTTCGGACCTGAACGCACCGGCCTTGTCGGCAGGAACGGGGTCGGCAAGACGACGCTGCTCGGCCTGATCGCGAGGGTGCGCACGCCGCAATCCGGCACCGTCTCGGTTCAGGGACGCGTCGGGATGCTGCATCAGACGGTTCAGCTGAAGCCGGATGAACGCGTCGTCGACCTGTTCGGCGCGCGCCACGCATTGGCCGCGCTGCGCCGTGCCGAACAGGGCCTTGCGAGCATCGAGGAGATTGCCGACGTCGACTGGACGCTCGACACGCGCATCGCGGCCGCGCTCGAGCGCGTCGGACTGAGCGATGCACTCGACGCGCCGCTGGCGACGCTGTCCGGCGGACAGGCCACCCGGGCGCGCCTGGCGGCACTGACCTTCGCACAGCCCGATTTTCTGCTGCTGGATGAACCCACCAACAATCTCGACCGCGCGGGGCGCAAGACGGTGATCGACCTGCTCGCCGACTGGCGGCACGGCGCCATCGTTGTCAGCCACGACCGCGAATTGCTGGAGACGATGGATGCGATCGTCGAACTGACCTCGCTGGAAGCCAGGCGCTACGGCGGCAATTGGAGCGCGTACCGCGCACGCAAGGCGATCGAGCTGTCGGCAGCACGGCACGATCTGGCGGATGCCGAAAAGCGCGTTGCCGAGATCGACCGCAACGCCAGAGAAGCCAACGAGCGGAAGGCGCGCAAGGACGGCGCAGGCGCAAGGAAGCGCGCCAAGGGTGATCTGCCGCGCATCGCCGCCGGGCTGCGCAAGGACCGCAGCGAAGACAGCGGCGGCGAGAACGCCCGTCTCGCCGAACGACGGCGGACGCAAGCGCTCGAACTTGCCACCGCGGCCCGGCAGCGCATCGAGGTGCTGCAACCCTTCTCGGTGCAGCTGCCCTCGACGCATCTGCCGGCGAGCAGGATGGTGCTGCGGATCGACGCGGCCGATGTCGGCTATAGCACGGATGCGCCGATCCTGCGTGACGTCAGCTTCTCCATGTCGGGTCCGGAGCGCGTCGCGATCATCGGCCCCAACGGCGCCGGCAAGACGACGCTGCTCAAGCTCCTCAGCGGCGAATTGATCGCGATGCGCGGCATCGTCGAGGTGATGACCCGGTTCGCCATGTTCGATCAGGCGGTCAGCCTGCTCGATGCGTCGGCCTCCATCCTGGAGAATTTCCGGCGCATCAATCCGGATGCCGACGAGAACGCCTGTCGCGCGGCGCTGGCGCGCTTCATGTTCCGCGCCGATGCGGCGCTGCAGGCCGTTGCGAGCCTCAGCGGCGGCCAGTTGCTTCGCGCCGGTCTCGCCTGTGTGCTCGGCGGCGAGAGACCGCCGCCTTTTCTGATCCTCGACGAGCCGACCAATCACCTGGATATCGAATCCATGGAAGCGGTCGAGGCCGGCTTGCGCGCCTATGACGGCGCGCTGCTGGTTGTCAGCCACGACGAGGCCTTCCTCGAGGCCATCGCGATCACGCGCAGACTGGATCTCGCGTCGTGGACGTGACGCGCAGAGCGGAGGAATTGCCTTTACGCATTAATGCTCGAACGACGAAGATCAGTCAGGAATTGAACAGCCGAGCACGCGTCGCCTTGGGGTAGGTCGTAAGGCGCGGTGCCCGGCTGTCAGGCCGCGCGGCGGTGCGGCCATCCCGCCAGCCTCGCTTGTCCCCAAGCGCGAGGCCGTCGGAGCTGAATCTGGTCTGTTGCTAAATCCGCGCCGTCGAATGAAGCGCGTTTCTCCAGAGGGCAAATGCGACGAAGCCAGCCAGCAACAAAAAGCCGCCACCGGCCGCGATCAGGAAATGCGCGAGCGTCATCTTGGAACATCCCAATTGAAAGGCTTCATGCGGAGCGATATGCGCCGCAACCTGGCAATCAAAAGCACTTCAAAATTGATTTGCCCCGCCGGCCGCCGCCGGACAGCCCGAAAGGTGGCTGGCACTGCGCTCTGCCCACCCTTCGATTTCAGAGCGGTCGTCCAGCCACTCGGCTGTTGCCGCTCATCGCGCGGTTCGTCACACCGCTCAACTGCCACGAGGATAATCGATAAAATTTTATCGACAATCGAAACGAAGAATTAAGGTTACCGAGGCGGGCCGAAAGCCGGCTCCCACCAAAATATCGAAAACAACCCCATGCAAAGGAGCCGGCGGCCGCCGCGCCAGCCTGAGCGACGTTCAGTTCGAGCAACATTTTCGGAACGAAAGTTCGGAGGGGCATGTCACGTTTCGACGCGCTGCCTTGTCTTGGCTTCTGCAATGGCAGCAGCAGAGGACACCATGCACACACCCGGAACCGGAGGCGGTCGCACCCTGATCGCGATCGTCTATCACAGCGCCTACGGCCATACCCGGCGTCAAGCGGAGGCCGTCAGGTCCGGCATCCAGGATGTCGATGGCGCGGAAGCGCTTCTGGTGCCTGTCGAGCACGTGGAACAGAACTGGGATCGGCTGATGGATGCGGAAGCGCTGATCTTCGGCACGCCCACCTACATGGGCGCCGCCTCCGCGGCCTTCAAAGCCTTTCAGGAAGCAACGTCACGCGCGGTGATGTCAAAGGGCTATCGCTGGAAAGACAAGCTCGCGGCCGGCTTCACCAATTCGGGGGCACACGCCGGCGACAAGCTGTCCACTTTGATCCAGCTTGCATTGTTCGCCGCGCAGCATGGGATGCATTGGGTCAATCTCGACCTGCCCCCGGGGAACAACTCCGCAGCGGGATCGGACGCCGATCCGAACAGGCTGGGGTTCTGGCTCGGAGCCGGCGCGCAGTCGAACACCGACGAGGGCGCGGACACCGCCCCGCCCGACTCCGATCTCGCAACCGCCCGCCACTTGGGACGGCGGGTGGCGAAGACGGCGCTGCAGTTTGCGCGTGGCCGTGACGCGGCCACGGCGACCGTTCGGGCAGCGTCATGAACAATGCAGCCGAAGCATCGGCGGCCGAGATCTTCGCCGAGTTGCGGCCGCGCCTGATCCGGCTGGCCTATCGGATGCTGGGCTCGGTCGCCGACGCCGAGGATGTGGTGCACAGCGCCTGGGTGCGCTGGCTCGCCGCCGATCGCGATCAGATGCGCGATCCCAAGGCCGTCTTGCACACCATCGTCACCCGATTATCCCTCAACGAATTGAAATCCGCGCGGCGCCGGCGTGCTGCCTATGTCGGACCGTGGCTCCCCGAACCGTTCTTCGATCCTGAAGCAGAGGAAGCCGCCGACGATCTGATCCTGCCGTTGATGATTGCGCTGGAACGCCTGTCGCCCTTGGAGCGGGCGGCCTTTCTGCTGCATGACGTGTTCGGATTGGGGTTCGATGCCGTAGCCGAGACGATCGGGCGCGAGGCTGCGACCTGCCGCAAGCTTGCCAGCCGCGCCCGCGCGCATATCCACGACGCCAGGCCCAGGTTCATCGTCGGCAATGAAGAAGGCCTGCGGCTCGCCAATGCCTTCTTCACGGCCACACGGACCGGCGACCTTGCCGCGCTGCGCGCGATGCTCGCCGAGGATGTCGTGGTCTATGCGGATGGCGGTGGCCGGGTCCCGGCACCGACGCGACCTCTGGTCGGACTGGAAGCCGCGATGGAGCGTTTCGCGGGGCTCACCCGTCTCTTCGCGACGCATCCCTCACGCTTGATCCGCTACGCCACCATCAACGGATTGCCGGGCTTCATCACCATCGAGCACGACCTCGTTCAAACGACAGCCTTGCATATCGAGAACGAGCGGGTCCTTGCGATCTATGTGACCCGCAATCCGGACAAGCTGCAGAACGTCCCTGACGTGTCGGGATGCTTTGGCAAGGTCGGATCTGCTCCTGGGTGATGGAGAGGGAGTCGGCCTAAATCAGTGTTAAGCCATTGTCTTAAACATATTGCAATGATTGCCCGTCGCTACATACCACCGACATACGCCCGTGCGATGCTTCCAACCCCTCACAGACGATAGCGGAGTCGCCAGCACCATCAGCACCTCGCTGAAACAATAGACCGCATCCCAAGGTGTCCTTTGGGACTAGGGAATTTCCTTTATCTCGCTTCTTCTTTTTTTGATTGCGCGCCCCCAACGCACCTCACCGTGACGCGCTTGGCATCTGCGCCAGTGATTACTGAATGTCCGCAACGGGCCAATCAGCATAGTGCATGCGGTAGGATAAGCATCGTGGCGAGCGGCGGTAAGCTAGGGAATTCGCCCGTCTGACGCGCTCAAGGAGCGCGACACGCATCGAACGCTTCAGATCGCTCCACCATACATCAGACATGCAGGTGTGTTCGATGTGCTCGAAGGCGCATTGGACAGCGAGCGATGCCATCTGCTTCCTTGGCCGAGCGCCGAACGTGCGAACGAACCGCGCCGCCGCGGAATCCGTGTGAAGCCAAGTGAAAACCAAAACTGCGGCACCATCAGCAGCAAGCAAGTGCATCGCCACGTAGCAACAGTCGCCGGCGAGGTTCTGAGCCCGGCGTGCGGCGAAATCGTATTGCGGACGAAAGGCACCAGCGGTCATCACAGCAGGCGGAGCATCGAAGCGCACGACGAGGCTGCGAACATCCCTGAATCGTCGAGCAGCAATCAACTTCTCGGTGCGCCGTAGAGCGTGGTGCGCTTCATGGAACGCCTTGCCGCTCCACGTGAAAATCCAGGAGAACCTGAAATTCTGGGGTTCATCTGCTCCCCAATCTAGCTCGGAGGCCGCTGACTCCTGCTGGTTTCTACGGTGATAGAACTCAGCCGCAATTGCTCGATAGTGCAGCAGCGCAAGTTGCTCGGGTGAGAAATTGAGCGGGACGTCTTCAATTGGCGCGAAGAGAGCTTTGTCGTGTTTGGCGCAAAAACAATTCATGGTCGAAAACGTGCCGACGCCGATTTCCTTCGCCCCGAACTCGGTCCTCTGCATCTTCATTATGGCAGGCAGCGAGGTAGGGACGGCTACGATGCGACCTCTCTGGGCGATCTGCCTCAATTGAGAGCGAGGAATGATGTGGGCGCGGACGATCCGACCGCGGCATGGCGAGCCATCGCAAGCGGCAACGCAATCCTTCACCTCGAAGAAGCGTTGGTGCCCTTCGGTGAAGGACCACATCTGGGGCGAAATCGTCATTATTCGCGCTATCCACAAACGCCCTAGCTTCGCAAGTTCCTGTCGCCGCACGGCGGGCAGGCCCGGCTAATGCTGGCCTCATCCGCGTCGCCCAGCGCTGCCATATCGTCGCTCAATGCGAGTATCTGGCGGCCGACTTTGTCTTGTCGTCAAGGTGAGGACCCAGCCAGCGCACTCCGGGAAAATGAGCGCGGTGACGTCGAAGTGGCGGAGAGGGAGGGATTCGAACCCCCGATAGGCTTGCACCTATGCCGCATTTCGAGTGCGGTGCATTCAACCACTCTGCCACCTCTCCAGTGGCCCGGGTGATTTGCGCCACCCGCGGTCGGGGCGTGTTCTAGGCGAGGATGGCGGGACAGACAAGGCGCTGCAATAATATTTCCGTCACTGACGCCTCGCGCCACCGAAGCACCGGGATACGGCCAAGAATGCGCGCGGAAACAAAGCACTAGAGCGTTTTGGAGCCAAGTGGACACCGGTTCGCGTGAAGAAAACGCGTCAGAGCAAGAATCCAGGCCTTCGGTTCTGGTTCAATTAGAACCGAAGGTCTAGCAGAACGGTTCTGGCTCGATCGGCGCGCGAGCGAACCAGCCGGAGCAGGAGCGGGCCATGGAGCATGTGACGATAAGAGCCAATGGTGCGGCGTTCCACGTCGCGCGGACCGGCAGCGGCAGGCCACTGCTGCTGTTGCACGGCTGGCCGGAATTCTGGCTGACCTGGAAGCCGGTGATGGCGCGGCTCGCCGGCCGCTACACCCTGATCGCGCCCGACCTGCGCGGCTTCGGCGACAGCGACAAGCCGCACGGCGCCTATGGCCCCGATCAGCATACCGACGACATGCTGGCGCTGCTGGACGCGCTCGGCGTCGACAAGGCCGGCGTTGTCGGCCACGACGTCGGCGGCGCCGTGATGCAGCCCCTCGCCCGCAACGCGCCCGACCGCATCGCGGGGCTGTTCTTGTTCGATTTCGTCTATCCCGGCATCGGGCCGCGGATGGCCGCGCCCGACCGGCTGAACCACATCTGGTACCAGTCGTTCCACCAGATGGAGATGGCGCCGGCGCTGGTCGGCGCCAACAGGAACAGCTGCCGCACCTATATCGGCCATTTCCTGCACAACTGGTCGCACCGCAAGGCTGCGTTCGACGACGTGATCGAGGATTTCGCCGACAATTTCTTCAAGCCCGGCAATCTCGCCGGCGGCTTTGCGCATTATCGCGCGTCACATGCGGGGCGCGTGAAGATGATGCAGGGCGAGGCCCCGGCGCTGCCGCCGATCACGGTGCCGACCTGCATTCGCTGGGCCGAGCACGACCCGCTGTTTCCCTATGCCTGGACCGACCGGCTGGGCGAGACCTTCTCCGATCTGGACCTCGAGATGTTTCCCGATGTCGGGCACTTCCCGCATCGCGAGGACCCCGACCGCGCCGCCGCCGAGATCGCCGGCTTCTTCGCGCGGATCAATTGGAAGTAGAAAGTGGTGGGACCGCCAGGACGCGACAAAAACTGGCGGTCCCGTGCCGCTTCTTAATATTGCTGGCCGGGAAGTGCGGCTTCGCCGGTCGGCGGGAGCGACACGGGCCACGGTAGCGAGCGACGTCGAAACGGCAACGCGAACCCGATCTTAACCTAACCGATCAACCTTACCGCGCGATCGCTGAATCCTGACGGCTCAGGCGTCGGCCTTCTTGGCTTTTTTGGCCTTTTTCTCGTTCTTTCCGCTCTCGTCGTCTTCTTTCTTCTCGGCCTTCTTCTCGTCCTTGCCGTTGTCTTTCTTGCGATTGGTGTAGCGGGCATTGCCAAGCCCGGTTCCGATCGTCAGCACGCCCCAGCGCGCGACATCCTGCATGAACGGGACCTCGGCCAGCCCCTGCACCACGCCGTCATTATGCATCACGATCGCGGTGTCGTGATCGCCGATCTGCGGGATCGCCTCGACCAGGCTCGCCGGCAAGTTGAATTTGCTGCTCTCCCAATTGCCGGGCAGGTTCTGTGCTCCCTTTTCGATCGATCCGTCCTCATTGATGACGCCGGGACAGGCGATGCCGATGAACGGCGCGAGCTTGAGATTCTCCTTCTCGGCGGAGGCAATCAACTCCTTCAGCATCTTCACCAGCCGCTTCACCGCGCCTTCGCGCGTCGGCTCGTCGTCGGCGTGGCGCCACAGCTCCGATTTCCAGACCGCCGCCTTGGAAAGATCGGGCGCCTTCTTCCAGCGCGTCTCGACAACGCCGCAGCGGATATTGGTGCCGCCGATGTCGACTGCGAGGACGCCGTCATGGGCCTCGAAAATCCACGATGGCGCCAGATGCAGCGTGCCGATCAGCCCGGCATCGTCGGGGTGAAAGCGGATCGGCAGCAAATCGACCTTGAAATCCTCCGACTTCAGGATGATCTCGGTGCGCGCGATGGCGAGCTCACCGAGCCTGGAGTCGCGGAAGCCGCCGCCGACCACGATGCGCTCGGTCCTGGCCCAGGCCTTGGTGTTGAGGAAGCGCCGCGTCACATAGGCGAGCTCCTGGGCAAACTCCTCGATCGCGCTGTGCACGACCGCCGAGGCCTCGGTGTCGTCGCCGACCAGCAGCTCATCGAGCTTCTTCTTGCTGATCTTGTCGGACGGCTCGTCGCCGAACGGATCCTCGTCCGACTTGCGCAGCGGCTTGCGCCAGCGGTCGAGGATCTTGCGGAAGGCGCCCTTGGAGGCGCGATCGCCGAGAAAGCCCTCGTCGTCCTTCAGCTCGATGTTGAAGCTGTCGATGTCGACAGACGGCAGCCGCGCGGCACCGTGGTGCGCGATGCCCGTGGTCAGTCCGGTGTCTTCGGCCATTCGCCCTGCCCGCTTGAGGTTCCCAGCACTAACAATCGGGAACTCAAATGGTTGCGTCCCGCAGAGCCAGCGCCTGGCCCGCGGGACGCAATTATCGCGGGGCCTCAGGCGGCCTTCACCCCGTAGCGCGCCGCAGGCGAACTGCGCGACAGATTCGGGATCAGCTTCTGGCGGGCTGCCTCATAGGCCTGCCAGTCGGCGGCCTCCGGCAGCGACGGCACGGTGAAGACCTCGCCCTGGTCGAAACCGGCGAGCGCGGCATCGACCATGTCCTCGGCCTTCATCACGATCTCGCCGGGCAGATGCGCGACCGGCGTGCCGGCTATGTCCCAGAACTCGGTGGCCGTGGCACCGGGCAGCACAGCCTGGACCCGGATGTTCTTGTCCTTCAGCTCATGCTGCAGCGAGTGGGTCAGCGCGAGCACGAAGGCCTTGCTGCCGCCGTAGACGCCGTTGAGCAGCTCCGGCTGGACGCCGACGACCGAGGCGATGTTGATGATGGTGCCGCCGCCGCGCGCGACTAGCCCCGGCACCGCCGCATAGGTCAGGCGCATCAGCGCGTCGACATTGAGCGCGATCATGTCGCTCATCTTGTCGACATCGGATGCGAGCAGCGGCGCGGTGGCGCCGACGCCGGCGTTGTTCACCAGCACGCTGATGCCGGCGTTGCTGCGCAGAATGGACTCGATCCGCGATACATCGCCGCGCTTGCTGAGGTCGGCGGCAACGATCTCGATCGATCGGCCTGTCTCCGCCGACAGACGCTTGGCAAGCCCATCGAGGCGCTCACGGTTGCGTGCGACGAGGATCAGATCGTAGCCACGCCGTGCGAGCCGGTCCGCGTAGATGGCACCGATTCCGGACGACGCACCGGTAACGAGCGCCGTTCCGGTCGTGGTCTCCTTGGCTGACTTGGTCATGTTGGTCTCCTGTTTGACCTGGGTATTTGACCCGGGCGGCCGTCTTGGCCGCTGCTCAGGTTTTACAGGCCCCCTTGCATGTCTCAAATGTCATATATACACCTTTTTAGGACAAAAACTGCCGTTGGAGAGTTCCATGCAGGAGATCGGGTTCGTCGTCTTCCCGGGCTTCCAGGTGATGGGCTTCACCGCCATCACCGCCTTCGAGATCGCCAATCTGGTGGCCGGTGAAAGCTTCTACCGGGTCACATTGCTGTCCGAGAATGGCGGCCCGGTACGGTCATCCGCGGGCTTCAATGTCGAGACCGAAGCGTTCAGCGAGCGCAGCTTCGACACGCTGTTCGTTGGCGCCGGCACCGAGCTGCATCCGGCGTCATCGAAGCTGACCGACTATGTTCGCCGCGCCATGACGGCGTCACAGCGCATTGCCGCGCCCTGCGTTGGCGCCTTCTCGCTCGCCGAAGCCGGCCTGCTCGACGGCCGGCGCGTCTCCACGCATTGGCAATACGCCGCCGAGCTGCAGGCGCGCTTTCCCAAGCTGAAAGTCGAGCAGGATCGCATCTACATCGTCGACGGACCGATCTGGACCTCGGCCGGCATGACCGCGACGATCGATCTGGCGCTGGCGATGGTCGAGCATGACCTCGGCGTCGAGGTCGCCCGTTCGGTGGCGCGCAAGCTCGTCGTCTATTACCGCCGCACCGGCGGACAGTCGCAGTTTTCGGCACTGCTCGAGCTCGACCCGAAATCCGACCGCATCCAGAACGCGCTCAATTACGCCAAGGCGCATCTGCGCAACGAGCTCTCGGTCGAGGAGTTGGCTGCCGTCGCACGGCTCAGCCCGCGCCAGTTCAGCCGCGCCTTCCGTTCCGAGACCGGCCAGTCACCGGCCAAGGCGATCGAGCATCTGAGGGTCGAGGCGGCGCGCGAATTGATCGGTGACGGCCGCCATTCGATGGACGAAATTGCTGGTGAGACCGGCTTTGCCGATCGCGAACGGATGCGGCGGGCGTTCCTGCGGGTGCTGGGCCAGCCGCCCCAGACCATCCGCCGCCACGCGCGGGCCGCGGCACAGACCGCGGCCTGAGGGTCGATTCGGACCGGAACCACGCCAAACCCTTCATTTTTGGCCGGTTTTTGCCCTGCTTTACCTTGACTCTCGGTCGATTGCGGCTATAAGTCCGCCCATCCGGCGCGGGGATTTCTCGCGCCGATTGTTTTTGTGCGGACCGTTTGGGAATTCATTCCCTTCGCACGAGACACGCAACCCATAGCGACTGAACAAGAAGCCGACCCGGGCGAACCGTCCGAGGCCGGGATCGAACACGAAGGAATCAAACGATGTTCGCAGTCATCAAAACCGGCGGCCGGCAGTACCGTGTCGTTCCGAATGATGTACTCGAGATAGGCAAGATCGCCGGCGATGTCGGCACGATCGTGCAGCTTGGCGAAGTTCTGGTGCTCGGCGGTGACACGCCGGTGCTGGGAACGCCCACCGTGGCAGGCGCGTCCGTTGCAGCCGAAGTGCTGCAGCACAAGCGCGGCGCCAAGGTGATCGCGTTCAAGAAGCGTCGCCGCAAGAATTCACGCCGCAAGCGCGGCTATCGCGACGAGCTCACGGTGCTTCGCATCACCGAGATCCTCGCCGATAACGCCAAGCCGACCGTCGGCCCGCGGCCGAAGAAGGAAAAGGTCGCAGCGCCCGCCGATGGCGAGGACGCAGCGCCGCAGGCGGCCAAGAAGAAGGCGTCCGCAAAGGCGCCGGCCGCCAAGGAGGCTCCGGCCAAGAAGGCCGCGGCCAAGGCTTGAGAAGAAGTGATCGTCGCGCTTTGAGACGTGAAGCGTGACAAAACGTGAAATGATTCCGTCAAGGAATTGATCTAGAGATCAAAGCGAAGTCGGAGACGAGCCATGGCTCACAAAAAAGCAGGCGGTTCATCGCGCAACGGACGTGATTCCAAGGGCAAGCGCCTTGGCATCAAGGCGTTCGGTGGCGAGCGCGTGATCCCCGGAAACATCATCGCGCGTCAGCGCGGCACCACTTGGCATCCTGGCCTTAATGTCGGCATGGGCACCGATCATACTCTCTTCGCCAAGGTCGAGGGTCATGTCGAGTTCCGTGCCAAAGCCAACGGCCGCACGTTCGTATCGGTTATTCCGATGGCAGAGGCGGCCGAGTAGACGGTGGACACACATGAGTCCGCCGGGTCCTGTTGAACCGGCGGAGTCGCAAAGGGCTCCAAGGGGAGGCGGGATGACCGGCCTCCCCTTTTTGTTGCGCGCGATCCGGTTCGACCGCGCGTGACGTTCCAAGCGTTGCGTACCGATTTTTCGCATCACAGGAGCTCGACATGTTGCAGGACATCCCGACGCCGACCTTGCGCGAGGCAAGAGCATGCGTCCTCGAGACCGAACGGCTGACATTGCGCAAGCCGACGCTCGCGGACGTAAAAGCAATCGCACGCCTCGCCAATGACCGCCGCATCGCGGAGAACACCCGCCGCCTGCCGCATCCCTATACCCACGACGACGCCATCGACTTCGTGCGCGCGCTCGGCGCCGGCGGACGCGAAACCGTTTTCCTGATCGAGAACAATCACACGCCGATCGGCATGGTCGGCATCGACTGGCGCGAGGAGACATCGGCCGAACTCGGCTACTGGCTCGGCGTCGACTATTGGGGCCAGGGATTCGGCACCGAGGCCGCGCGCGCCGTGATCGATTACTTCTTCGAGGAATTCGATCTCGACCAGCTGATCTCGGGCGCCCGCGTCGTCAATCCGTCGTCGCGCAATATCCTCGAGAAGTGCGGCTTCCAGTGGGGCGGCGTCGAGCTGCACCGCTTCGAGGCGCTCGGCTCATCGAGCCCGGTCGACTGCTTCCGCCTGTCGCGCGGCGTCTGGGCGTCGCTGAAGAGCTGGAACAACTCGACCCGGCGGGAGAGCTGATTCCTCCCTTCTCGGCCTTCACCCTCCCCTGGAGGGGGAGGGTCGTTGCGCGTGAAGCGCAGCGGAAGGCGCAACGGGGTGGGGTGATCTCTCCACTCGGGCACAGTTGGATGAGGAGAGACCTTCACCCCACCCCGCCGCTCATTGCATTCGCGTCGCCCCTCCCCCTCCAGGGAGGGTAGGAATCACGCCGGCGGATTCACCGCGGAGTCCGGGTGTCCAAGCTGCTGCTCGCGCACGAAGATGTAGAGGCCGGCCGCGATGATGATGGCGGCGCCGATGATGGTGGCCCAGGACGGCACGTCGCCGAACACCACGAAGCCGAAGATCACCGCCCAGACGATCATCGAATACTGGTAGGGCACCACCACGCTCGCCGGCGCGAGCTTCAGCGAACGATTGACGCAAAGCAGCGCCGCGACCGAGATGATGCCGGCGGTGAAGAACAGCACGAGGCTGCCGGCTGATGGCGTCACCCAGCCGAACGGCGAGAGCACGAGGCCCAGGACGAACGTGCCGCCGAATTGCGTCGTCGCCAGCACGATATCGGGCGTCGCGCGCAGCGAGCGCGTGATCAGCATCAGCACCGCAAACGACAGGCTGCCGCCAAGCGCGATCATCGCCGGCCAGCTGATCGTCTGCGCCGACGGCCGGAGCGCGATCAACACCCCGCAGAAGCCGACCAGGATCGCGGTCCAGCGCCGCCAGCCGATATGCTCGCCGAGCACGAGGCCCGACATCGCGGTGACGAAGATCGGTCCGGCCAGATAGTAGGTGATGACGTCGGCGAGCGGCAGATAGACGGTCGCGAGGAAGAATGCCGCAACCTCCACCGTCGACAGCGTGACGCGCAGCAATTGCAGCCAAGGGCGCTCCAGATGCAGAAAATCCGCGCGCCGCTGCCACACGATCGGCAGCAGCACGAGCAGCGCCGCGCAGGCACGCAGCCACAACAATTGCCCGACCGAATAGGTGGCGACGATGAATTTGCCCATCGCGTCGCCGAACGAGAACATGAAGATCGACAGCAGCATCAGGCCGATGCCGGCGAGCCGCGCCGATCGGTCGTCGTAGGAGGACAGCTTTGCGAACAGGCTCATGAGCAGACTTGCGCTATTGTTCCCGAGTCGTCCGGTTTTAAAGACGTGGATGCCCGGGACAAGCCCGGGCATGACGAATTGAACGGATTGCCGCACCTGCGTCGCTGCGATACCGGTAGCTGATCCCGGCAACAAGAAGAGCAGGAAACGCCGCATGAGCGACTTCGACCCCACCCAGCATCGCATGGTCCCGGCGCAGCGGTGGTTCGAGGATTTCGTGCTCGGCGAGCGCTTCGTGATTCCGAGCCGGACCCAGACCTCGGCCGTGTTCGCGGCGTTCCAGACCGCCAGCGGCGACACCCATCCGATCCATTACGACGTCGAATATTGCCGCGCGCGCGGCATGCCGGATCTGCTTGCCCACGGCTTCCAGACCCTGGTGCACACCGCGCCCGGCGCGGGGCTGTTTCCCTATGTCGTGGAGGAGTCGCTGATCGGCTTCCTCGAGCAATCGAGCAAGTTCCTGAAGCCGGTCTATGCCGGCGATACCATCTACCCCGCGCTGGAGGTGATCGAGCTGTCGCCGGGCAAGACCACCGGCGTCGTGACGCTGCGCTCGACCGTGCACAACCAGCGCCGCGAGCTGGTGCTGGAGGGGATGCAGAAATTCCTGGTCCGGCGGCGGCCTGCTTAGCCGCAAGGGCCGTAAAAAGGCCCGAAAATTAAGGCTTTTCGCTGAAGTCAGGGCCTTTCCGGGTTGCCGCCGCGGCCACCCTGCCCTAACTAGTGAAAACCATGAAATTCCTCGATGAAGCCAAGGTCTATATTCGCTCGGGCGACGGCGGCAACGGCTGCGTCGCGTTCCGGCGCGAGAAGTTCATCGAGTTCGGCGGTCCGTCCGGCGGCAATGGCGGCCGCGGCGGCGACGTCATCATCGAGTCCGTCGACGGACTGAACACGCTGATCGACTACCGCTACCAGCAGCACTTCAAGGCGCAGAAGGGCGGCAATGGCATGGGCAAGGACCGCCACGGCGCCAACGGCAAGTCGATCGTGCTGAAAGTGCCGGTCGGCACCCAGGTGTTCGACGAGGACCGCGAGACCCTGCTGCACGACTTCACCGAGCTCGGCGAGACCTTCGTGCTGGCCAAGGGCGGTAATGGCGGCTTCGGCAATGCGCATTTCAAATCTTCCACCAATCGCGCCCCGCGCAACGCCAATCCCGGCGCGCCGGGCGAAGAGCGCTGGATCTGGCTGCGGCTGAAGCTGATCGCCGATGCCGGCCTGGTCGGCCTGCCCAATGCCGGCAAATCGACCTTCCTGTCGGTGGTCAGCGCCGCACGGCCGAAGATCGCCGACTATCCCTTCACCACGCTGCATCCGCAGCTTGGCGTGGTGAATTTCGGCGGCCGCGAATTCGTGCTGGCCGACATCCCCGGGCTGATCGAAGGCGCGCATGAAGGCGCCGGCCTCGGCGACCGCTTCCTCGGCCATGTCGAGCGCTGCCGCGTGTTGCTGCATCTGGTCGACGCAACCTGCGAGCATGCCGGCAAGGCCTACAAGACGGTGCGCACCGAGCTCGAAGCCTATGAGGGCCAGCTCGCCGACAAGATCGAGATCGTCGCGCTCAACAAGATCGACGCGGTCGCGCCCGACGAACTGAAGAAGCAGAAGGACCGCCTCAAGCGGGCGGCGAAGAAGACCCCGCTGCTGCTGTCAGGCGCGACCGGCGAAGGCGTGCAGGATGCGCTGCGCGCGCTGGTCGACGTGATCGGCGAGGCGCCGGTGTCCAACAAGGCCAAGGGCCAGGCGGAGCCGTGGGCAACGCCGGCGCCGCAGGGTTGAACGGCACAGGCCGCGCAACGCCTGGACTTCCCAAGCCACATTGTGGCGTCTATTGCTTCCATCTTCCTGCCAGACCGAATTCATGAAACGCCCCGCGCTCAAGAACTTTCGCCGCATCGTCGTCAAGGTCGGCTCATCGCTGCTGGTCGACTCGCAGGCCGGCGAAGTGCGCGCGTCCTGGCTCGCCGCGCTGGTCGAGGACATCGCAAAGCTGCACAAGCGAGGCTGCGAGGTCATGGTGGTGTCGTCGGGCTCGATCGCGCTCGGCCGCAGTCGCCTGAAGCTGCCGCGCGGCCCGCTGAAGCTCGAGGAGAGCCAGGCGGCCGCAGCGGTCGGCCAGATCGCGCTGGCGCGGATCTGGTCGGAGGTGCTCGGCCATCACGGCATCGGCGCCGGGCAGATCCTGGTGACGCTGCAGGACACCGAGGAGCGCCGCCGCTATCTCAACGCGCGCTCGACCATCGCCAAGCTGCTGGAATGGGGCGCGGTGCCCGTGATCAACGAGAACGACACGGTCGCGACCACCGAGATCCGCTACGGCGACAATGATCGCCTCGCCGCCCGCGTCGCCACCATGGCGAGTGCGGATCTGCTGATCCTGCTGTCCGATATCGACGGCCTCTACACCGCGCCGCCCGCGCTCGATCCCGACGCCAAGCTGATCCCGGTGGTCGAAAGCATCACCTCGGAGATCGAGGGGATGGCTGGCTCGGCCGGCTCGGAACTGTCGCGCGGCGGCATGACCACCAAGATCGAGGCCGCGAAGATCGCGACCACCGCCGGCACCCACATGCTGATCGCGTCCGGCAAGATCGAGCATCCGCTTGCTGCGATCGCCGACGGCGGCCGCTGCACCTGGTTCCTGACCCCGGCCAATCCCGTCACCGCGCGCAAGCGCTGGATCGCGGGCTCGCTCGAGCCGAAGGGCACGCTGACCATCGATGCCGGCGCGGTGGCGGCGCTGCGCGCCGGCAAAAGCCTGCTGCCCGCAGGCGTGATCCGGGTCGACGGCCAGTTCGCCCGCGGCGATGCCGTGGTGGTGCGCGGCCCCGACACCCATGAGATCGGCCGCGGCCTGGTCGCCTACGACGCCGAGAACGCCGAAAAGATCATGGGCCGCTCCTCGCCCGACGTGATGGCCATTCTGGGCATCAGCGGCCGGTCCGAGATGATCCATCGCGACGACCTCGTGATCGGCCCGGCCGGGGCGATCCCGCCGAAATAAGCCACTGGATAGGCCATTGGCCGAGCGGGGCGGCCTGCCGCCCACCTGCCATGCCGGTTCCGCGCCTCGCCACCCTTCAATTGCCATGCTAGAACATGGCCTTAGTCCAAAGCTGGTAGTTTCATGAGCGCCCCCCTGAAGGCGATCGACGGCAACGCCGATCTCACCACCCTGATGACCGACCTCGCCGCCAAGGCGCGCGCCGCCGCGCGCGTGCTGGCGCTGGCGCCGCCGGAGCAGAAGGACCGGGCGCTCGCTGCGATCGAACGCGCGATCCGCGCCAACGCGCCGGCCATCCTTGCCGCCAATGCCGAGGATGTCGCCGAGGCGCGCGCGGGTGGCATGACCTCTGCCTTCGTCGACCGCCTGACGCTGACAGAGGCGCGCGTCGCCGGCATGGCCGATGGCGTTGCCACCGTGCGCGAGATCATTGATCCGGTCGGCGCCGTCACCGAAAGCTGGCAGCGGCCGAACGGCATGACCATCGAGCGCGTCCGCGTGCCGCTCGGTGTGATCGGCGTGATCTTCGAGAGCCGGCCCAACGTCGCCGCCGACGCCGGTGTGCTGTGCCTGAAGTCCGGCAACGCGGTGATCCTGCGCGGCGGCTCGGACAGTTTCCGCTCCTGCCGCGCGATCCATGATTGCCTGGTGCAGGGCCTGCGCGAAGCCGGCCTGCCTGAGGCCGCGATTACCCTGGTGCCGACCCGCGACCGCGCGGCCGTCGGCCTGATGCTGACGGGATTGAACGGCGGCATCGATGTGATCGTGCCGCGCGGCGGCAAGAGCCTCGTCGCACGCGTCGAGGCGGAGGCACGCGTTCCGGTGTTCGCGCATCTCGAAGGCGTCAACCACATTTACGTCGATGCCAGCGCCAGGCTCGATATGGCCAAGGCGGTCGTGCTGAACGCCAAGATGCGCCGTCCCGGCGTCTGCGGCGCCGTCGAGACCCTGCTGATCGATCGCAGCGCTGCCGGGACGCAGCTGAAACCGCTGGTCGAGCTGTTGATCGATGCCGGCTGCGAGGTGCGCGGCGACGACGTCGTGCAGGGCGTCGATGCCAGGGTGAAGCCCGCATCCGACGAGGACTGGGACACCGAATATGAGGACGCGATCATCTCGGCGAAGGTCGTCGATGGTCTCGATGAAGCGATTGCGCATATTCAAAATCACGGCTCGCATCACACCGATGCGATCGTGACGGAGGATGCCGCTGCCGCGCAAAGATTTCTCAACGAGGTCGATTCAGCGATCGTGCTGCACAACGCCTCGACCCAGTTCGCCGACGGCGGCGAGTTCGGCTTCGGTGCGGAGATCGGCATTGCCACCGGCAAATTCCACGCCCGCGGGCCGGTCGGCGCCGAGCAGCTGACGAGCTTCAAGTACCGCGTCCACGGCACCGGGCAGACGCGGCCGTGATCATTGTCGCACGCGCACGGTAAGCCCTTGCAGCAAGCATCGAGCGTGTCGTTATCCGCAGCCCAGGCGCTTCCGTTCTATACCAACGGCATGCGCATCGGGCTGCTTGGCGGCTCGTTCAATCCACCGCACGCCGCGCATCGCGCCATCAGCCTGTTTGCGCTCAAGCGCCTGCAGCTGGACCGCGTGTGGTGGCTGCTGACGCCGGGCAATCCGCTCAAGAACCATGACGGCCTGCACGCGCTCGCCGAGCGCGCCGAGGCCGCGCGCCGCGTTGCCGACGATCCGCGCATCGACATCTCCTGTCTCGAAGCTGTCATCGGCGTCAGCTACACTGTGGACACGATCATCCACTTGCGCCGCCGCGTCTCCGGCGTGCACTTCGTCTGGATCATGGGCGCTGACAATCTCGCGCAATTTCATCGCTGGAAAGATTGGCGGCGCATCGCGTCCGATGTGCCGATTGCCGTGATCGACCGTCCGCCCCAAAGCTTCCGCGCCCTTGCCGCACCGGCGGCGCAGGCGCTCGCGCGCTATCGGATGCCCGAAAATCAGGCGACACGGCTGGCCGACCAGCGGGCGCCGGCCTGGGTGTTCCTGACAGGAATGAAATCCAATCTGTCTTCGACCGGACTTCGGAACCCGGACGGGAGCTGGAGAACGGCATGAAGCGCAAAAGGGTTACTGGAATATTGAAACCATTAACCCCACATGCGTAGTATGGTGCGTGGGGCCGAGGATTCGGCACCCGCGATACAGTGAAAGGAATGGTCCCTGGCCACATCTGTATTGTCAAAGTCTGTTTTACCCAAGGTTCCAAAGACTGCGCGTAAAACATCGACCAAAACCGCGGCCTTGCAGGCGCAACCGGACGCCGACAAACCGGATGCCAACAAGACGCTGAGCCTGATCCTCTCCCGCCTCGAGGACATGAAGGCGGAAGAGACGGTCACCATCGACCTTCGGGGCAAATCCGCATATTCCGACTACATGATCGTCACCACGGGCCGGGTTAACCGGCACGTTGGCGCGATTGCGGAAAATGTGACGAAGAGCCTCAAGGAGAACGGGGTCAAGAACATCCATGTCGAGGGCTTGCCCAATTGCGACTGGGTGCTGATCGACTCCGGCGAGGTGATCGTGCACGTGTTCAGGCCTGAGGTGCGCGAGTTCTACAATCTCGAGCGGTTGTGGACTCAGAACCCGGCGGTCGCGGCGGTCTAAGGGGTATCGAAGCCGATGCGAATCGGCTGCGGCGCAGCTAGTCTGGGCGCGCGCCTGGAGGCATGCGAGTTATAGACTTGACGCGTTTTCTACGGCAAACCGGATTCCACTTTGCCGGAAAACGCGTGTATGCGTCTCGTCGTGATCTGCATCGGCCGTCTGAAACAGGGCCCTGAACGGGAGCTCGCCGTGCGTTACCGCGAGCGCTTCGAGGATATCGGCCGCAAGCTCGGGTTTCGCGGCCTCGAGATCCATGAGATCGCAGAAAGCCGCGCGCGCGACACGCCCGCGCGGATTGCCGAAGAAGCTGCGGCGATCTCGGCGCTGCTGCCTGAGAAGCACGCGCTGGTCGCCCTCGACGAACGCGGCAAGAACATCGACAGCGCGAGCTTTGCCCGGCAGCTTGGCCGCTGGCGCGACGAGGGAACAGCGCATACTGTCTTCGTGATCGGCGGCGCAGACGGACTTTCGCCCGAATTGCAGCGCAAGGCTTTGTTGCGAATTGCATTCGGCTCCGCGACCTGGCCGCATCAAATGGTCCGCGTCATGCTTCTGGAACAGATTTATCGCGCCGCGACCATTTTGGCCGGCCACCCCTATCATCGCGCGTAAGGCGTGGTGACGGACAGTCGAAAGCGCTGAACGCACGCGAATGCAGCACAAGCGGGACACAGCTTCGTATTCGGCTTCGCATGCCGGCACCGCGCGCCGCCGCCGGCTGCCGGCATCGCTGCCGCTGTCGATCGCCATGTTCGCCGCCTATCCATTGGCCGCGGCGCACGCGCAAGCGACACCATCGGCGCAGCAATCCACGCCGCCGGCGCAGCAGGCTGCAACCGCGGAGACATCGCCCGATGCGATCAGGCAACGCGAGCAGGAGCTCGAGGCCGCGCGCGAGCAACAGCGCAAGGCGACCGAGCTGCAGGAGAAGCTGAAGGCCGACATTGCCGCGATCGGCCAGGACCGCAGCAAGCTCAATCAGCAGCTGATCGATATTGCCGGCCAGGTGCGCGGCGTCGAGACGCGGATCGCCGACGCCGAGGCGCGCCTGCAGCCGCTCGACGGCCGTGAGCGCGACATCCGCGCCTCGCTCGATTCACGCCGCTCCGAGGTGATCGAGGTGCTGGCCGCGCTGCAGCGCGCCGGACGACGCACGCCGCCGGCGCTGCTGGTGCGGCCCGAGGACGCGCTGCAATCGCTGCGCACGGCGATGCTGCTCGGCGCCGTGGTGCCGGAATTGCGCGTCCGCGCCGAGAAGCTTGCGGGCGATCTCGGCGAACTGGTGGCGCTGCGCAAGACCATCTCGACCGAACGCGATGCGCTGGCGGGCGACCGCGACAAGCTGAGGGAAGACCAGACCCGCCTGGCGGCGCTGGTCGACGAAAGGCAGCGGCAGCAGAGCGCGGCCGAAAAGGACATGGAGGCCGAAGGCGCCCGCGCCATCGCGCTGTCGAAGCAGGCCGACAATCTGCAGAGCCTGATCGCCAAGATGGAGCAGGATCTCAAGAGCGCGGCCAAGGCCGCCGCCACGGCCAGCCTCCAGGGCGCGCCGGCGACGGTTAACGGCAAGCCGAATCTGGGCGCGCTCAAGGACCCGGCCCGCATGAGCCCGGCGGTCGCTTTCGCCTCGGCCAAAGGCCTGTTCTCCTATCCCGTGAATGGCACCAAGATTCGCGAATTTGGCGGTTCCGACGGGGCGGGGGGCGTACAAAAAGGCATTTCTTTGGCAGCCAAGCCGGGCGCGCAGGTCACAACCCCGTGTGACGGCTGGGTTGTTTACGCTGGTCCTTTCCGCAGCTATGGACAACTCTTGATCCTCAATGCCGGGGGCGGGTATCATGTCCTGATCGCCGGGATGGAGCGTATTTCGGTAAACATCGGCCAGTTTGTACTTACGGGGGAGCCGGTTGCGACCATGGGGTCGACGTCCCAAGTTGCATCCATTCTCGCCACCAATGCGAGCCAGCCAGTGCTCTATGTCGAGTTCCGGAAAGACGGCACTCCAATCGATCCAGGTCCATGGTGGGCCGCAAATGAAGGCGAAAAGGTTCGCGGATGATGCGCAAGACTTCGGTAATTCTCCTTAGCGCCGCCACCGGCGCGGCCCTGACGCTTTTCGTCACGCAGCCCCGCGCTGTGCTGATGGGGTCGAGCGCGCGCGCCGCGACGTCGGACACCTATCGCCAGCTCAATCTGTTCGGCGACGTGTTCGAGCGGGTGCGCAGCGACTATGTCGAGAAGCCCGATGACAGCAAGCTGGTCGAATCCGCGATCTCCGGCATGCTGTCCGGCCTCGACCCGCACTCGAGCTACATGGACGCCAAGAGCTTCCGCGACATGCAGGTGCAGACCCGCGGCGAGTTCGGCGGCCTCGGCATCGAAGTCACGATGGAAGACGGCCTGATCAAGGTGGTCTCGCCGATCGACGACACCCCGGCCTCGAAGGCCGGCATCATGGCCAACGACATCATCACGACCCTCGACGACGAGGCCGTGCAGGGCCTGACCTTGAACCAAGCCGTCGAGAAGATGCGCGGTCCGGTCAACACCAAGATCAAGCTCAAGATCATCCGCAAGGGCCAGGACAATCCGATTGACGTCACGCTGGTGCGCGACAACATCCGCGTCCGCTCGGTGCGTGCGCGCGTCGAGGCCGACGACGTCGCCTATATCCGCATCACCACCTTCAACGAGCAGACCACCGAAGGTCTGAAGAAGGAGATCACCAATCTGCAGGGCCAGATCGGCGACAAGCTGAAGGGCTACATCATCGATCTCCGCAACAACCCCGGCGGCCTGCTCGAAGAGGCGGTCACGGTGTCCGACTCCTTCCTGGAGCGTGGCGAGATCGTCTCGACCCGTGGACGCAATGCCGAGGAAACCCAGCGCCGCGCCGCCCATCCGGGCGACCTGACCAAGGGCAAGCCGGTGATCGTGCTGATCAACGGCGGTTCGGCCTCGGCCTCCGAGATCGTCGCCGGCGCGCTGCAGGACCACAAGCGGGCCACGCTGGTCGGCACCCGTTCGTTCGGCAAGGGCTCGGTGCAGACCATCATCCCGCTCGGCTCGGGCAATGGCGCGCTGCGCCTGACCACCGCGCGCTACTACACGCCGTCGGGCAAGTCGATCCAGGCCAAGGGCATCGTGCCCGATATCGAGGTGCTGCAGGACGTGCCGGAAGAGCTGAAGGCGCGCACCGACACCAAGGGCGAAGCTTCGCTGCGCGGCCATCTGAAGAACGACGGCGACGAGAAGACCGGCTCGCAGTCCTACGTTCCGCCGGACGCCAAGGACGACAAGGCGCTGAAAATGGCCGACGACCTGCTGCATGGCATCAAGTCGACCTCGAGCGCGCCGGCGGCGCCGGAGGCTGCGCGCGACAAGGCCGCGGTCGACAAGCCGGGCAACAAGGCCGCGAACTGATTTAATCCGATCGATTCGGCGAACAGGGCGGCCCCGCGGGCCGCCCTTTCTGCTTTCGGTGTCCACCCGCAACCGTGCTTTGACGGGGAGGCCGGCGCGCGGGAATGCACCGCATCGTGCTATCGTTCGCGCTGTTGATTCGGGGAGGGCCATGGCAGAGGCGGCCGACGAACTGAGCACGCCGCTTGGGCAGCAGACCGTGGGCAGGACGCGCCGGTTTCGCCTGCCGTTCACGGCGATGCAGGCGCTCGCCGTGCTGCTCGGGCTCGTGCTGGTCGGCTTTGTCGGCATCGCGTTGTTCAACGACAACCCACTCGGCGGCGAGCCGATTGCCCGTGTCGCGCTCCGCAATCCCCCGCCCGCCGCCGCTGGCGACAAGCACGCTCCGGCCAGCCAGGCGGCAGCCGAACCGGTGGCCAAATCCGCCGCCAAGGCGCCGGCCGCATCCACTGACGCGAGAACCGTCACCATCATCGACGGCTCCAGCGGCAAGCGCCAGGACGTGGTAATCGGCGCCGGCGATCCGGCCGACAAGGCCGATGGCGATACGCCGCCACTCGCGATGACCGGCATTGATCCGCGCCTGCTGGAAAAGTCACGCTATGGCATGATCCCTGTTGTCGCCGACGGCCTGAAGCCGTTTACCGTCTACGCAGCCGAGGCCGACCGCGCCAAGGCCGCCCGGATGCCCGTGGTCGCCATCGTGGTCGCCGGCCTCGGCGTCGGCGCCGCCAAGACCACCGACGCCATCATCAAGCTGCCGCCGTCGGTGACGCTGGCCTTCACGCCCTATGGCTCCGATCCGGGCAAGCTCGCGGAACGCGCGAGGGGCCAGCGCCACGAGATCCTGCTGCAGATCCCGATGGAGCCGTTCGACTATCCCGACAACGATCCGGGTCCGCAAACCCTGCTGACCACGCTGAGCAGCGAGCAGAACCTCGACCGCTTCTATTGGCACCTGAGCCGCCTGCAAGGCTATGCCGGGATCGCCAACTTCATGGGAGGCCGGTTCGTTGCGGCCGATCCCGTGATGCAGCCTATCGTCCGCGAAGCGGCCAAGCGCGGCCTGAGCTATTTCGACGACGGTTCCACCCCGCGTAGCGTCGCGCAGACCCTCTCCGCGGGCCAGTCGCTGCCGTTCGCCAAGGCCGATTTCGCCATCGACGCGGTGCCGACGTCGGCGGAAATCGACCGCGCGCTGGTCAAGCTGGAAACCATCGCCAAGGAACGCGGCACGGCGGTGGGCGTCGCTTCGGCGTTGCCGGTCTCGATCGAGCGGCTCGGCGCCTGGCTCAAGACACTGGATTCCAAGGGCATTATGCTTGTGCCATTGACAACGGCGATGCTGAAATCAAAATCGGGCTAACGATCAATCCGTTGGTGTTGCTCGAGACCTTGCCGGGGGGCCGGGTCGGGCAGCGCCGGAACTGTGTGAGGTAGCGGCAGCATGGCACGTTATGAAGACCTGCCCTATCGAACCTGCGTCGGCATCATGCTGCTGAATACAGCAGGGCTGGTCTTCATCGGACGCCGTGCGGGCGGCATCGAGCATGTCGACGACGCGCATGTCTGGCAGATGCCGCAAGGCGGCGTCGATCCCGGCGAGGATACGTTTCAGGCTGCGCGGCGCGAGCTCTATGAGGAGACCAGCATCAAGTCCGTGGAGAAGCTCGGCGAGGTCTCGGACTGGTTGATCTACGATATCCCGCGCACCGTCGCGGGCCGCGCCTGGAAGGGCCGCTATCGCGGACAGCGGCAAAAGTGGTTCGCATTGCGCTTCACCGGCGATGAGAACGAGATCAACGTTGCCAATCCGGGCGGCGGCCACAAGGCCGAGTTCATCACCTGGCGCTGGGAGCCGATGAAGAATCTGCCGGCGCTGATTGTGCCGTTCAAGCGTCCGGTCTATGAGCGCGTCGTGAAGGAATTTGCTGGTCTCGCCGCCAAGTAACCGGCCAGGTAGACGCGCACGTAGCCACCGAGATGTCATCAGACAAGCCTTATCGCCCCAATGTGGGCATCGCGCTGTTCAACGCCGGCGGACGCGTGCTGATCGGCCACCGGATCAAGGACGATGGTCCGGAGATCGTGCTGCCCGGTCTCGAATGGCAGATGCCGCAGGGCGGCATCGACGCCGGCGAGGATCCGCGTGAGGCCGTGATGCGCGAATTGTGGGAGGAGACCGGGGCGGTTAACGCCGACTATCTCGGCGAGACCGACTGGATGACCTACGAATTCCCCGCCTATGACGGGCCGGCATCGCACCGGCTGGCCAAATTCCGCGGCCAGCGGCAGAAATGGTTTGCGCTGCGCTTCACCGGACGCGACGAGGAGATCGATCCATTGACGCCGCGCAACGGCCAGCCGGCTGAATTCGATCGATGGCGCTGGGAGCGCCTCGATCGCGTTGCCGATCTCGTGGTGCCGTTCCGCCGCGATGTCTATCGCGCGGTCGCGACCTGGTTCGCGGAATTCGCCGGCTGATCCTGCGGCGGAATGCGCCGCGCATCGCCCGGCGTCATGCCGTAGGTCGAACGGAAGACGCGATAGAAGGTCGCGATGCTGTCGAAGCCGCACGAGAACGCGATCTCGTCGATGCTGCGCTCCCGTTTGGCGTAGAGCGAACGCCTCGCCGCCTTCAACCTTGCCGCCGTCAGCGTCCGCGCAAATGAGAGGCCGGTCGGCTCGAACAGTGCATGCAATTGCCGCAGTGAGATGTCGAGCTCGGCGGCGACCGCGGCCGGCGTGAGCGAGGCGCGATGCAGGTCGCGGAACAGAATTTCGCGGGCGGCATGGAGGTAGCCCGCATGCAGCGCGGCACGGATCTCGTCCCGGCGTGGCCGCAGGCGACCGCGCGCGAGCAGCGCCAGGCGCACCATATGCGCAACGTCGTCGGCGAACTGCCCGGCTTGCGCGAGATCTCGTGTCATCGAGCGGAACATGGCGCCGACAAGTCGGGTCAGGCTCGCATCGCGCGCCAGCGCAACCGGCGGCGCGTCCTCGATCCGCACGCCGAGCACGAGTTCGTCGGTGACCGGGATCTTGAGGCTGAAGAAGTCGAAGCCATCGGTCCGTTCGGGCGTCGAGGCAAACGGAAGATTGGAATGGCCGAACACCAGGTCGCCGTTGCGCACAAACTGGACGCGATCGCGGCCGATATTCATGTGGCCGGGGCCGCGCACCTGCCAGGCGAGATGCAGGCTGTTGCTCGGAACGCGCGCGATGTCGGATGCGGTCCGGCTGACGCGATAGGAGGAGGCCGACATCTGCGCCAGCACAGCACCGCCCACCGGCGTTGCGGTGAAGCGTCCGCGGAAATCGGCCCGCTTGTCGCGCTCGAGTTCGATCGTGACCCCGAACAGGCTCTTGCCGCGCACCTCGCACCAGTGCTCGAAACGGTCCTGCGGGCGGAGAGCATCGGTGGAGAAAGTCAGCACGGCAGCTTGTCCATTACGCCGGGAGTGAAGTCGCGATGCGGTCGGGCCAAATCGTCATCGCGCTGCAGCTTGTCATTTGTGCATGATCCCCGCTGTAAGCCGTTTCACAAACTTCCAGATCGTCCGCCCGGGCCGACCGCGAAGATGCGGACTTGTCGGGAGGAGGTGAGCCGCCGCAGCGTCTCTTGCGCATCGTCGGCAACCAATCGGCTCTGACCTGCTATATCGGCCGCGACGATCGCTGCGACCTTGCGCTTCATGAATACCAGCCCCGGAACCCGGATATGCCGGAAGAATGCCGCCGGACGATGCCGCGCGCAATAAGCATTCAACGCCCGCCAGGGTGTGGCGAGCGTCGACTTGTTCAAGTCTTGGTAGGCGATAACTGGAAGAGTGTGAGCTATTCCATCAGGAGGGTCGGCTCACTCGACGCAAAGGCGCGATCGCCGGTCGGCAACCGCGCCCTAGTGCATAGCCGTCGCGTTGAGCTCTTGCTGGATGCTCTTGAAGTGGTCGAGCCGCTCGATCGCGTGGTCGAGCTCGGAGCCCTCCTTCTCGGCGAGCTTCTCCTGCATCTCGTTGATCGTCTCGGCGAACTTCGCGCGATCGATGTCCGCAAGCGCGGTCGCGACGTCGGCGAGCACGGTGAGGCCCTTGTCCGAGACCTCAGCGAGGCCGCCGAGCACGATCACCTTCTCACGCTTGCCGGCGGCCGTGATCGTCAGGATGCCCGGACGCACCGTGGCGACCACAGGTGCATGACCGGCGAGCACACCGAAATCACCCTCCACGCCGGGGACGTCAACCTGATCGACCTCGCCGGAGAAGGCGAGCTTTTCGGGAGAGACGAGATCGAAGTGGAAGGTGGCCATGGTCTTTCCGTTCTTTGCGCTGTCACCCGCGGGCTCGACCCGCGGGTCCATCAGTCAAAATACTTCTCGTGCGATGGATCACCGGATCAAGTCCGGCGATGACGACATCCCGAAGCTTAGGCGGCTTCAGCCGCCAGCTTCTTGCCCTTCTCGACGGCTTCTTCGATGGTGCCGACCATGTAGAACGCCGCTTCCGGCAGATGGTCGTACTTGCCCTGGCAGAGATCGCGGAAGCCCTTGATGGTGTCGGCGAGGTCGACGAACTTGCCCGGCGAGCCGGTGAAGATTTCGGCGACGTGGAACGGCTGCGACAGGAAGCGCTCGACCTTGCGGGCGCGGGCGACCGTCAGCTTGTCCTCTTCCGACAATTCGTCCATGCCGAGAATGGCGATGATGTCCTGCAGCGACTTGTAGCGCTGGAGGATCTGCTGGACGAGACGCGCGGTGTTGTAGTGCTCCTCGCCGACGACCAGCGGCGACAGCATGCGCGAGGTCGAGTCGAGCGGGTCCACCGCCGGATAGATGCCCTTTTCCGAGATCGCGCGCGACAGCACCGTGGTGGCGTCCAAGTGCGCGAACGAGGTGGCGGGCGCCGGGTCGGTCAAGTCGTCGGCCGGCACGTAGATCGCCTGCACCGAGGTGATCGAGCCCTTCTGGGTAGTGGTAATGCGCTCCTGCAGCGCGCCCATGTCGGTCGCGAGCGTCGGCTGATAACCGACCGCCGAAGGAATACGGCCGAGCAGCGCCGACACTTCCGAACCCGCCTGGGTGAAGCGGAAGATGTTGTCGACGAAGAACAGCACGTCCTGGCCCTGATCGCGGAAGTGCTCAGCAACGGTGAGACCGGTCAGACCGACGCGGGCGCGGGCGCCCGGCGGCTCGTTCATCTGCCCGAACACCAGCGCGCACTTCGACTTCACGCTCGGATCCGGGTTGTGCGGATCGGCGTTGACCTTCGATTCGATGAACTCGTGATAGAGGTCGTTGCCTTCACGGGTGCGCTCGCCGACGCCGGCGAACACCGAATAACCGCCGTGCGCCTTCGCGACGTTGTTGATCAGCTCCTGAATCAGCACGGTCTTGCCGACGCCGGCGCCGCCGAACAGGCCGATCTTGCCGCCCTTCGCGTACGGAGCAAGCAGATCGACGACCTTGATGCCGGTGACGAGAATTTCCGCTTCGGTGGACTGGTCGGTGTAGGTCGGCGCTTCCTGGTGGATGGCGCGCAGGCCTTCGGACTTGATCGGGCCGGCTTCGTCGATCGGCTCGCCGACGACGTTGATGATGCGGCCGAGCGTACCTTCGCCGACCGGCACCCGGATCGGCGCACCGGTGTCGGTCACTTCCTGACCGCGGACCAGACCTTCGGTGGTGTCCATCGCGATGGTGCGGACGGTCGATTCACCGAGATGCTGGGCGACTTCGAGCACCAGGCGGTTGCCGCCGTTCTTGGTCTCGAGCGAGTTGAGAATCGCCGGAAGATGGCCTTCGAACTGCACGTCGACCACGGCGCCCGTGACTTGGGTAACGCGACCGAGCTGATTGGCTGCTGTAGCCATGGACTGTTCTCCTTCGAAATCTGCCTTAGACCGCCTCAGCGCCGGAGATGATTTCAATCAGCTCCTTCGTGATCTGGGCCTGACGGGTCCGGTTGTAAATCAGGGTTTGCTTGCGGATCATTTCGCCTGCGTTGCGCGTCGCGCTGTCCATCGCGCTCATCTGCGCGCCGTAGAACGAGGCGTTGTTCTCCAGCAGCGCGCGGAAGATCTGCACCGCGAGGTTGCGCGGCAACAGGCTGCCGAGGATCTGGTCCTCTTCAGGCTCGTATTCGTAGGACGTGGAGGGCGCCGCATTGGCCGCGGGCTCAGCCACCTCCAGCGGGATGATCTGCTGCGCGGTCGGAATCTGCGCGATCACCGACTGGAAGCGCGAATAGAACAGCGTGCAGACATCGAACTCGCCGGCCTCGAATCGCGCCAGCACCTTCTGGGCGATGTCCTCGGCATTGACGAAGCCGATCTGGCGCACCGAACGCAGGTCGAGATGCTCGACGATGCGCTTCTCGAAGGTCCGCCGCAACTGCTCGTAGCCCTTGCGGCCGACGCAGAAGAATTTGACTTCCTTGCCCTGCGCGAGTAGCGCGTTCGCCCGCTCGCGCGCCAGGCGCACGATGGCGGAGTTGAACGCGCCGGACAGGCCGCGCTCGCCGGTGCAGACCAGCAGCAGGTGCACCTGATCGTTGCCGGTGCCGGCAAGCAGCGCCGGCGCGCCGGGCGTGCCGTTGGCTGCCGCGGCGATGTTGGAAATCACCGCATCCATCTTGGTGGCATAGGGCCGCGCCGCTTCGGCGGCGTTCTGCGCGCGGCGCAGCTTCGAGGCTGCGACCATCTGCATGGCCTTGGTGATCTTCTGCGTCGCCTTGGTCGAGGCGATGCGGACCCGCATGTCTTTTAGTGACGCCATTCTTCGTTCACCCCGGCGATCCGACCATAATGGTCAGATCGCAAGCCTCCGTTCGTCACGCCCGGCGGCGAGCCGGGCGACGCCCCATTCGTTATGCAAACGTCTTGGCGAAACCTTCGACCACCGTCTTCAGCTTGGCGGCGGTGTCGTCGGAGAGATCGCGGCTGTCGCGGATCGCGTTGAGGATGTCGGCGTTCTTGCCGCGCAGCAGCGACAGCAGACCTTCCTCGAACGCCTTCACCTTGTTGAGCGGCAGCGGATCAAGGTAGCCGTTGGTCCCGGCCCAGATCACGCAGACCTGCTCCTCCATCTTCAGCGGCGCGAACTGCGGCTGCTTCAGGAGCTCGGTCAGGCGCGAGCCGCGGTTGAGCAGGCGCTGCGTCGAGGCATCGAGGTCGGAGCCGAACTGCGCGAACGCCGCCATTTCGCGGTACTGCGCGAGCTCGCCCTTGATCTTGCCGGCGACCTTCTTGGTCGCCTTGGTCTGCGCCGACGAACCGACGCGCGACACCGACAGACCGACGTTCACCGCGGGACGAATGCCCTGGAAGAACAGGTCGGTTTCCAGGAAGATCTGGCCGTCGGTGATCGAAATCACGTTGGTCGGGATGTAGGCCGACACGTCGTTGGCCTGGGTTTCGATCACCGGCAGCGCGGTCAGCGAGCCCGAACCGTGATCCTTGTTGAGCTTCGCCGCACGCTCGAGCAGGCGGGAATGCAGATAGAACACGTCGCCCGGATAGGCCTCGCGGCCCGGCGGACGGCGCAGCAGCAGCGACATCTGGCGGTAGGCGACGGCCTGCTTCGACAAGTCGTCATAGATGATCACGGCGTGCATGCCGTTGTCGCGGAAGTATTCGCCCATCGTGCAGCCGGTGAACGGCGCGATGTACTGCATCGGAGCCGGATCGGACGCGGTCGCGGCAACGACGATCGAGTATTCCAGCGCGCCCTGCTCCTCGAGTACCTTCACGAACTGCGCAACCGTCGAACGCTTCTGGCCGACCGCGACGTAGACGCAGTACAGCTTGAGGTTCTCGTCCGGCTGGGCGTTGAGCGGCTTCTGGTTCAGGATGGTGTCGAGCGCGATCGCGGTCTTGCCAGTCTGGCGGTCGCCGATGATCAGCTCGCGCTGGCCGCGGCCGATCGGGATCAGCGCATCGATCGCCTTGAGGCCGGTGGCCATCGGCTCGTTCACCGACTTGCGCGGAATGATGCCGGGCGCCTTGACGTCGACGCGCTTGCGTTCGGTGGCCTGGATCGGGCCCTTGCCGTCGATCGGGTTGCCGAGCGCGTCGACGACGCGGCCGAGCAGCCCCTTACCGACCGGCGCGTCCACGATCGCGCGGGTGCGCTTGACGGTCTGGCCTTCCTTGATCTCGCGGTCGGCGCCGAAAATCACGATACCGACGTTGTCGGTTTCGAGGTTGAGCGCCATGCCGCGCGTGCCGTTCTCGAACTCGACCATTTCACCGGCCTGAACGTTGTCGAGACCGTAGACACGGGCGATACCGTCACCGACCGACAGCACCTGGCCAACTTCGGTGACCTCGGCTTCCTGGCCGAAGTTCTTGATCTGGTCCTTGAGGATCGCAGAAATTTCTGCGGCGCGGATGTCCATCAGCCTGCCTCTTTCATCGCGTTCTTGATCGAATTGAGTTTGGTGCGAAGCGAACTATCCACCATGCGGCTGCCGAGCTTGACCACCAAGCCACCAATAATGGAGGGATCGACCTTCACGTTGAGCGCGACGTCCTTGCCCGTCACTGATTTCAGTGCGGCCTTCAGCGCGTCGAGATTCTTGTCACTGAGCTGCTCGGCGACGGTGACTTCCGCAGTCGCCTCGCCCTTGAACTTCGCCACCAGCGCGCGATAGGCGCGGATCACATCGGCAACGGCGAACAGCCGGCGATTGGCGGTGAGCACCTTGAGGAATTTGGCCGACGTGCCGGCGATGCCGGCCTTGTCGAGCACCGCGGTCAGCGCCTTCAGCTGGGCGTCCGCGGCGAACACCGGACTGCGGACGAGGCGCTTGAGATCGACGCTCTCGTTGAGCATGGCCTCGAACTTGTCGAGGTCGGCCCGGACTTGATCGACGGATTGCTCGTCGCGCGCCAACTCGAACAGGGCCGTTGCGTAACGACCGGACACTCCCGAAACGGACGGATCTTCAGCAGCCACGAGCTCGCTCTTTTTTGCTGTCAAATTCGCAAGGGAAAAACCGTCGCCACCAAAGCAGCGCCTAGCGATCCAAGCCCTTGGAATTCAAGCGGGACTTCGATTTTCGACCGGCACAGGACGTGCCGGGACCGTTAAAATCGCGGCTTTGCTAACATAGCAATCGCGCAGGTGCAACATGACGGCATCGTGAGTGCCGCCTTGTCGCACGCGCTTTTTGCCGACCGCGGCCGGCGACCGAATCGGAAAAATTTGGTGCGCGGAAATTCGACGCGCCGGACCCGATTCGTGCCGCCGCGATTTTGTTCCATCGAAATTTGCATAGGCCTATGGCCGATCGCGCAGGGAACTCCGGACGGGCTGCGGTTTCATTTGGCGATTACTTACCGAAAACTTAGCGTCGCCCCGATAATCAGTATTGGCAAGTATATTTGTCGTTAAAAATTGGTTAAATAGCAAGATTACGGAACCTCGATCGACTACCCCAAGGCGGTAACAAGATATTTCAGCACGAGATAATCGGGATTTACTGCCCAATTCGTGCCTCATTGGGAAACCAAACGGCCTTGGTCAACGAAGGGACGGGGGTTCCACTTGCCGCGTTAGCGGCAATACTGTCTGAGGGTCTTATCAATGCTGAATATCAAGAAGGCGGCGGGCAACGTAACCCGCTCGCGTACGGCGCTTGCTTTTGTAGCCGCAACTATTCTGGTCGGTGGCAGCGTGACCGAGGCGTCCGCGAAGTCCCGGCACCACCATCATCGCCACCACCATCATCACCACGCCCGCGCCGAGGGCTCGTCCTGGCGCGACGCCAATGCATCGATCCAGCCGTCCGGCGGACACTCTTTCTCGGGGATGGCCTCCTTCTACGGCAATGAGTCGGGCAGCCGCACCGCTTCCGGCCAGCGCTTCAACCAGAACGCCATGACCGCCGCCCACCGCTCGCTGCCGTTCGGCACCAAGCTCCGCGTCACCCATGGCGGCCGCAGCGTCGTCGTCACCATCAACGATCGTGGTCCGTTCATCCGCGGCCGCGTGCTCGACCTCTCCACCGGCGCAGCCCGCGCCATCGGCCTGACCGGTGCCGGCGTCGGCCGCGTCACCGCCGAGGTCGTCTCGTAAGCGCGTTCAGTAAGCGTTGCGTTGCGTAAGGCCGCGAGGCCGGCTTCGCACCAAAACGGCCTGCCGTCGCAAATGACGGCAGGCTTTTTCTTTTGCGGCTCAGTAGAGCGCGATGACTCCTCTTCTATCCGTCATCCCGCTCTACTTCTTTGTCTTGAGCATGATCTTGTCGGAAACCGCGATACACTTTTCCGGATCATGCTCTACAGGAAGCTCTGCGGATCGACGTCGACCTCGAACTTCAAATTGCCCTTGGTCTTGGGACCCGCCGCCAGCCATTCGCGCAGATATTGCGACAGGTCGACATTGCGCAGCGACTTCACCAGCAGGCGGAAGCGGTAGCGGCCCTTGATGACGGCGAGCGGCGCCTCGGCGGGGCCGAGCACCTGGATCCGCTCGTCGAGCGGCGCCACCGCGGCGAGCTTGCGGGCGAAGCCTTCCGCGGTCGGACGGTCGCCGGCGGAGACGATCAGGCTCGCCAGCCGGCCGAACGGCGGATAGCCGGTGCGCTCGCGAATCTCGATCTCGCTGGCATAGAACGCCTCGCGGTCATTGGCGATCAGGGCCTTGATCACCGGATGCTCGGGCTGGTGGGTCTGCAGAAAGCCGACGCCGCGGCCCTGCTCGCGGCCGGCGCGGCCGACCACCTGGTTCAGCAACTGGAACGTGCGCTCGGCGGCGCGCGGGTCGCCATTGCTCAGACCGAGATCGGCGTCGATGACGCCGACCAGATTGAGCCGCGGGAAGTTGTGGCCCTTCGCCACCAGCTGGGTGCCGATGATGATGTCGACGCGGCCCTCGGCGATCTCGTTGAGCTCGCTGCGCATGGTCTCGATCGAAGTGATGAGATCGCTCGACAGCACCATCGTCCGTGCCTCGGGGAAGATGTGAGCTGCCTCCTCCTGCAGACGCTCGACGCCGGGCCCGACCGCAACCAGCGATTCCCCGGCCGCGCAATGCGGGCAGATATTCGGCCGCGGCATCGAGAAGCCGCAGTGATGACAGACCAGCCGCTGCCGGAACCGGTGATCGACCAGCCATGCATCGCAGATCGTGCAGGCGAAGCGGTGGCCGCAGGCCCGGCACAGCGTCAGCGGCGCATAGCCGCGGCGGTTGAGGAACAGCAGCGCCTGCTCGCGGCGCTCGATCGCATGGCGAATTTGCTCGGCCAGAACCGGCGAAATGAAGCGGCCGCGCGGCGGCGGCGCGCGTCGCATGTCGATCGCCTCGATATGCGGCATGTGCTGGCCGCCGAACCGCGACGGCAGCGCGACGCGCTGGTAGCGCCCCTTGCGCGCATTGACCTCGCTCTCGACCGACGGCGTGGCCGAGGCCAGCACGATCGGGATCTTTGCAATATGGGCGCGGACCACCGCCATGTCGCGCGCGTGATAATGCGCGCCGTCGTCCTGCTTGTAGGCCTGGTCGTGCTCCTCATCGACGACGATCAGGCCGAGATCGGCATAGGGCAGGAACAGCGCGGAGCGGGCACCGACCACGACCGGCGCCTTGCCCTCGGAGATCGCCGCCCAGTTTCGCGCCCGCGTGCGCGGCGTCAGCTCCGAATGCCATTCCAGCGGCCGCACGCCGAAGCGCTGCGCGAAACGGTCGAGGAACTGGCCGGTCAGCGCGATCTCCGGCATCAGGATCAACGTCTGCTTGTCGCGGCGGATATTCTCGGCGATCGCCTCGAAATAGACTTCGGTCTTGCCGGAACCGGTGACGCCGTCGAGCAGCGCGACGTGAAAGCTGCCGCTCGCAGCCAGCGTCCGCATCACGTCGACGGCGCTGCGCTGCTCGCGCGAAAAATCCGGCTGCGCGTAGGAGGGATCCGGAACGGGCGGCGGTGCCGGCGGCGGCATCGCCTCGACCGTCAGGGTGCCTTCGTCGACCAGGCCGTCGATCACGCCGGAACTGACGCCGGCCTCCCGCGCCGCCTCCGACTTGCCGTGCAGCAACCGGTCCGACAGCACCTCGATCACCCGCCGGCGTGCCGGCGTCAGGCGCCGCGGCGGCTCGCCGACCAGCCGCACGCCGAGCCGCGTCCGCTCCGGCCCGAGATTGTCGCCCATCCGCAGCGTCATCCGCAGCACCATGCCGCGCGCCGACAAAGTGTAATTGGAGACCCAGTCGACCAGCTGGCGCAGCTCCGGCCTCAGCGGCGGAACATCGAACTTCTCGCTGACGTCCTTGAGCCGGTTGTGCAGCCGCGGATCCGGATTGGCATTTTCCGCCCACACCACCGCAACCACCTCGCGCGGCCCGAGCGGAACGCCGATCACGTCGCCCGGCGCAAGCTCCATACCGCGCGGCATGCGGTAGGAATAGGTCTGGTTCAGCGCGACAGGCACCAGCACGTCGACGACACGTGTCGTCGATGCGGAGGCTGGGCCGGGGCGCGTGGTATGGTCCATTGAATCAGAAACCTTGAACCCGAGCGGGCTAGAGATTTGGTTTCTGATCGAATCAGAACCAAATCTCCAGCTTCTTGTTTTGATGCGTTTTCTTCACGCGAACCGGCGTCCACCCCGCTCGAAAACGCTCTCCCACCGCTTCGCGCTCTTAGCGAACGGTAAACGAAGGCAGTGCGATATAATCAGGAGATGGGCAGCGCCAATAGCCCCTAAGACACGGATATGGCCCGGACCGATCAGCCCATCCAACCGCTCGAGCTCGACTGCGCCGACGCATCGGTCACGCAGGAGATGACGCGCTGGCTGTCGCATCTGCGTGCGGAGCGGCGGCTGTCGCCGAAGACGCTCGAGGCCTACGCCCGCGATGTGCGCCAATGCCTCGCCTTCCTGGCCGAACACTGGGGCGCGCGCGTCACGCTTGCGGCATTTTCCGGGCTCGAAGCGAGCGATGTCCGCGCCTTCATGGCGATGCGCCGCACCGAGGAGATCGGCGGCCGGTCGCTGATGCGGGCGCTGGCTGGCCTGCGCTCGTTCGGGCGCTTCCTGGAACGCGAAGGCAAGGGCAAGGTCGGCGCACTCTCGGCGATCCGCGCGCCGAAGGTAGCGAAGAGCCTGCCGAAGCCGATTCACGTGGAAGCGGCGAAACGCTTTGCCGATGCCGACGAGCGCGCGGACGAGACCCGCGAGACCTGGATCCTGGTGCGTGACGCCGCCGTCATGGCACTGCTCTATGGTTCGGGCCTGCGCATCTCCGAAGCACTGGGGCTGCAGCGCCGCGACGTGCCGAAGCCAGGCGAAGGCGACGTGCTTGTGGTGACCGGCAAGGGCAACAAGACCCGCATGGTGCCGGTGCTGCAGAACGTGCTGCAATTGATCGCGGACTATGCCGCGATCTGCCCGCATCAGCTCAGCCCCGCGGGGCCGATGTTCGTCGGCGCGCGCGGCGGCCCCTTGAGCCCGCGCATCATCCAGCTCACCATGGAGCGGCTGCGCGGCGCGCTCGGCCTGCCCGACAGCGCAACGCCGCATGCACTGCGGCACTCCTTCGCCACGCATCTGCTCAGCCGCGGCGGCGATTTGCGCGCGATCCAGGAATTGCTCGGCCACGCATCGCTGTCGACCACGCAAATCTACACAGGCATCGACAGCGAGCGTCTGCTCGAAGTCTATCGCTCCGCGCATCCGCGCGGCTGAACGCCCAGGCCTGGATTCAAAATAAAGCGCGAGCTTTGGCCCGCCGTCATGCGCCGTTCATCTTGAGACGGCTACTGCAAACCGTTCGGCCCTTGCCTTGTGCGCTGCATTCGGCAATCGTGGCGCGGTCTCATCCGGAGGGGAATCATGAGCGCACATGAAAGTATGGAGCACGCGGAGCATGCCGAGCATGCTTCGGGCGAGAACAAGAAGATCGCGCTCCTGATCGCCGTGATCGCCCTGTGCCTGGCGCTGTCGGAAACGCTCGGCAAGGGCGCCCAGACCGAATCGATCAGCAAGAATGTCGAGGCCTCCAACCTGTGGGCCTTCTTCCAGGCCAAGAGCATCCGCCGGACCGCGGTGCAGACCGCGGCCGAACAGGGCAAGCTGAACCTCGCGACCACCACCGACGAGGCGGCCAGGGCCGCGCTGCAGAAGCAGATCGAGGATTGGCAGAAGACCGCGGCGCGCTATCGCTCGGAGCCGGAAACCGGCGAGGGTTCAGAGCAGCTCTCCGAGCGCGCCAAGCACGCCGAGCATGAGCGCGACGAGGCCACCGCGAAATATCATCATTTCGAGCTTGCCTCCGCCGCCTTCCAGATCGCCATCGTGCTGGCATCGGCGACCATCATCACGGGTATCCTCGCGCTCGCCTGGGTGTCCGGCCTGGTGACGCTCGCCGGCATCGTGATGACGGCGCTCGGCCTGTTCCAGCCGCACTTGCTGCATCTGCATTGAGCGCAGCCCGCCGCTTTCGAACCGTCCATCCTGAGAGCCTGACTGAAAAAGGAGTGAGTGATCTCGGTAGGCTGTGATTCCTTCGGATTTGCGAAGATTCGAGGGAGGGCACGATGCCGTGG
>NZ_SMYJ01000037.1:0-31338 GCF_009720285.1 Bradyrhizobium sp. BR2003 | reverse complement strand
CCGCCGCCACCGAAGTCGCTTGGCTTCTCGTCGCCCATCTCAGGCTCCTGACCAGACGCCTGGCCAGGCTCCAACACGCTTTTTGAGTCAGACTCTCAGGAGCGCGCCCTTGCGCGCGTCTCAGGATGACGGAATAGAAAGTTTTGATCAAAGAGGCTTGCTGGTCTGATGCACGCTCTTGCGGAAGCGCGCGATCACACGCAGCGTGCGTGCCGCCCAGCCTTCGCCGTCGCCACGGATCATCTCGCGAATGCGCCGCTTGATCGGCTCGACCAGCGCGGTGGCCTTGGCCCGCAGCGCCATCACGAAATTATAGAGCGCCTCGAACCAGGGCATCTCCAGCAGTTTCGGCCGCGTCACGTCGAACAGGAAGGCCGTCACGCCGACACCGACGAACTTGGCGAACAGGATCAGCGAGACCGCACTGAACCAGTATTGGTTCGCGAGCAGCCAGAGCCCGACCAGCTTGAGCGGAAACAGCGGGATGACCGGCACGACGAAGACGATCAGCGTCATCGCCGGCGACAGCGAATCGACACGGTCGGCAAGCCATTGCTTGAGCGCGCGGAGCGGAATCCACGCCACCACCCGCGCCACGATCGGCTCGAGGTGGTCCCATAGCCAAGCCTCGACCAGGAAGACGATCGCAAGCAGAATCCAGAACGGCTGAAGCAGGCGGCGCAGCATCGCTATGATCTCAACCCGGCTGACGCCGGACTTTCGATCATCACATATGGATGGCGCGCTTGCCCACCGCAAGCGCGGCTTCCTTGATCGCCTCCGAACGGGTCGGGTGCGCGTGGCAGGTGCGTGCCAGATCCTCGGCCGATCCGCCGAATTCCATCAGAACGCAGGCTTCGTGGATCATTTCGCCGGCTTCGCGGCCGACGATGTGGACGCCAAGCACCCGATCCGTCTTCGCATCTGCGAGAATTTTCACGAAGCCGTCGGTGGTCTGATTGACCTTGGACCGGCCGTTCGCCGTGAACGGGAATTTGCCGACAGTGTACGCGACGCCGGCCTGCTTGAGATCTTCCTCGGTCTTGCCGACCGACGACGCTTCCGGCGTGGTATACACAACACCTGGAATGACATCGTAGTTCACGTGGCCGGCCTGGCCCGCGATGATCTCCGCGCAGGCAACGCCTTCGTCTTCCGCCTTGTGCGCGAGCATCGGCCCGGCCACGACGTCGCCGATCGCGTAGATGCCCTTCACGTTGGTCGAGAAGTGCGCGTCGATCTCGACGCGGCCGCGATTGTCGAGCGCGACGCCGGCTTCCTTCAGCCCGAGGCCCTCGGTGTAGGGCACCCGTCCGATGCAGACGAGCACGACATCGGCTTCGATGGTTTCCGCAGCGCCGCCCGAGGCCGGCTCGACCTTGACCTGCAGCGTCTTGCCGGAGGTATCGACCGCAGTGACCTTGGCGCCGAGCTTGAAGACGAAGCCCTGCTTCTCGAGCATGCGCTGGAATTGCTTCGCCACCTCGCCGTCCATGCCGGGCAGAATGCGGTCGAGGAATTCGACGACCATGACGTCCGCACCGAGACGCCGCCAGACCGAGCCAAGCTCGAGTCCGATCACCCCGGCGCCGATGATCAACAATTTCTCCGGCACCTTCTCCAGCGACAGCGCACCGGTCGACGACACGATGCGCTTCTCGTCGATGTCGATGCCTTTCAGGCGGGCGATATCGGAGCCGGTGGCGATCACGATGTTCCTGGTCTCGACGGTCTCGGTCTTGCCGTCGCCCGAGACCTCGACCTTGCCGGCACCGAGGATCTTGCCGGTCCCCTTGAGCACGTCGATCTTGTTCTTCTTCATCAGGAACTCGACGCCCTTGACGTTGCCGTCGATGCCCTGCTGCTTGAAATTCATCATCGCGGGCAGATCGAGCTTCGGCGCCGGGACGCTGACGCCCATCTTGGCGAAGGAGTGCGCGGCTTCCTCGAACATCTCGGAGGCGTGCAGCAGCGCCTTCGACGGCATGCAGCCGACATTGAGGCAGGTGCCGCCCAGCGTCGCGTTCTTCTCGACGACGGCGACCTTCATGCCGAGTTGCGCCGCGCGGATCGCGCAGACATATCCGCCCGGGCCGGTGCCGATGACGACGAGATCGTAAGAAGCCATGATGGAAGGTCCTGTAGCTAAGCTCTGTGACAACTACGCGGGCGCAATCGTGTCGGCAGACCGCCGCCCGCTCTTGATCGTGTGCTAGCGACCGCCCGACACGTCGAGGATCGCGCTGGTGACATAGGAAGCCTCGTCCGAGATCAGCCAGACGATGGCGTTGGCGATTTCATCGGCGGTGCCGACACGCTTCATCGGCACCATATGGGCGAGCCGGTGCGCGCGATCGGGCTCGCCGCCTGCGGCGTGGATGTCGGTGTCGATCAGTCCGGGCCGGATGCCGGCGACGCGGATGCCCTCATTCGCGACTTCGTAGCCGAGGCCGATCGTGAAGGAATCGATCGCGCCCTTGGACGCGGCATAGTCGACATAGGTGTTGGGCGCGCCGAGCTTCGCCGCAACCGAGGAGAGGTTGACGATGACGCCGCCCTGGCCGCCGTGCCTGGTCGACATGCGCTTCACCGCCTCGCGCGCACACAGGATGCTGCCGGTGACATTGACCGCCATCATCTGCTGGATACGCTCGGCCGACATCTCGTCGACACGCACACCGCTCTTGCCGACGATGCCGGCATTGTTGACCAGCGCGCCGAGCGTGCCGAAGCCGTCGGCCGCCTTGAACAGCGCCAGGATGTCCTGCTCGCTGCCGACATCGCATTTCACCGCGATCGCCTTGCCGTTCTTCGCCTCGATCGCGGCGACGACCTCGTCCGCCGCGGTCTTGTTGGATGCATAGCCGACCACGATGCGATAGCCGCGCGCGGCGGCAGCGAGCGCGGTCGCGCGGCCGATGCCGCGGCTGCCGCCGGTGATGACAACGACCTTATCCGTCACTTTGATCCCCAAATGTGAGCACCCAACAGATCGCGGCGCCCGAGCCGATCGGACGCCGCGCGCGATACGGTCTTAGAGATCCAGCACCAGGCGGGCCGGATCCTCCAGGCTCTCCTTGACGCGCACCAGGAAGGTGACCGCTTCCTTGCCGTCGATGACGCGGTGATCGTAGGACAGCGCCAGATACATCATCGGGCGCACCTCGATCTTGCCGCCGACCACCATCGGCCGCTCCTGGATCTTGTGCATGCCGAGGATGCCGGACTGCGGCGCATTCAGGATCGGCGTCGACATCAGCGAACCGTAGATGCCGCCATTGGTGATGGTGAAGGTGCCGCCCTGCATCTCGTCGATCTTGAGCTGGCCGTCGCGGGCTCTACGGCCGTAGTCGGCGATCGACTTCTCGATCTCGGCGATCGACTTGTGATCGCAGTCGCGCACCACAGGCACCACGAGGCCGCGGTCGGTGCCGACCGCAACGCCGATGTGATAGTAGTTCTTGTAGATCAGGTCGCTGCCGTCGATTTCAGCGTTAACCGCCGGAATGTCCTTCAGCCCCTGCACGACCGCCTTGGTGAAGAAGCCCATGAAGCCGAGCTTCGAGCCATGCTTCTTCTCGAACGTGTCCTTGTAGAGGGCGCGCAGCTTCATCACCTCGGTCATGTCGACCTCGTTGAAGGTCGTCAGCATCGCGGCGGTATTCTGCACGTCCTTGAGACGGCGCGCGATGGTCTGGCGCAGCCGGGTCATCTTCACGCGCTCCTCGCGCGCGGCATCGTCCGCCGGCGACGGCGCACGGACCTGCACGGCGGCGGCCGGCTGGTTGACCGGGGTCGGCGCCGAGGCGGCCTTCTCGATCGCGGCCAGCATGTCGCCCTTGGTCACGCGGCCATCCTTGCCTGAACCGGGAACGGTGGACGCATCGATGCCGCTTTCGGCGGACAGCTTGCGGACCGAGGGTGCCAGCGGCGCATCCGCCGGCGGCGCCTTCGGCGCGGCATGAGCCGGGGCGGCAGAAGCCGCGGCAGCCGGCGCGGCCACCTTGCCGGAAGCTGCGGCAGCCGGCTTGGCGGACGCGGCCGCGCCGTCATTGATCTGGCCGAGCAGCGCGCCGACGGCGACGGTCTCGCCGTCCTTGGCGATGATCTCGCCGAGCGTACCGGCGACCGGCGCGGGCACCTCGATCGTGACCTTGTCGGTCTCCAGCTCCACCAACGGCTCGTCCACCGCGACGGCTTCACCGGCCTTCTTGAACCAGCGGCCGATCGTGGCCTCGGTCACGGATTCGCCGAGCGTTGGAACGCGAATTTCAGTCATGGTCTTTTCCTCGATAACCCTGCGGTCGCAAAATTTGCGGTCGTGAAACTTGTCCGCCACCGCCCGCCAAAGCGAGCGATCCGGCACTCCGTGACGACAGCACTTCTGCTGGATGACGCGGGATACCGGATGCCCCGCTCCGGTGCGCAATTGCGCACAAGGCGGGGCATGGTCAGTGAAGGTCGTTAGTTCAGTGCGTCGTCGAGCAGCGCCTTGAGCTGCGCGAGATGTTTCGACATCAACCCGGTGGCAGTCGCCGCCGATGCCGGACGGCCGGCATAGCGCGGACGCTTGTTGGCGGCGTTGATCTGGTTCAGCACCCATTCCAGATAGGGCTCGATGAAGTGCCAGGAGCCCATGTTGCGCGGCTCCTCCTGGCACCAGACCACTTCGGCGTTCTTGAAGCGGCCGAGCTCCTGCACCAGCGCCTTCAGCGGCACCGGATAGAGCTGCTCGATGCGCAGCAGGTAGATGTCGTCGATGCCGCGCTTCTCGCGCTCCTCGTACAGGTCATAATAGACCTTGCCGGAGCACAGCACGACACGACGAATCTTGCCGTCCGGCACCAACTTGATCTTCTCGTCCGGCAGCATCTGCGCGTCATCGTACAGGATGCGGTGGAACGTGGCGTTCTTGCCGAGTTCGTCGAGCCGCGACACGGCGCGCTTGTGGCGCAGCAGCGACTTCGGCGTCATCAGGATCAGCGGCTTGCGGATCTCGCGATGCAGCTGGCGCCGCAGCACGTGGAAGTAGTTCGCTGGCGTGGTCGGATTGACCACCTGCATGTTGTCCTCGGCGCACATCTGCAAATAACGCTCGAGGCGCGCGGATGAATGCTCCGGTCCCTGCCCTTCATAGCCGTGCGGCAGCAGGCAGACGAGGCCCGACATGCGCAGCCACTTGCGTTCGCCCGAGGAGATGAACTGGTCGAATACCACCTGGGCGCCGTTGGCGAAGTCGCCGAACTGCGCTTCCCACAGCGCCAGCGCATTCGGCTCGGCCAGCGAGTAGCCGTATTCGAAGCCGAGCACGGCCTCTTCCGACAGCAGCGAGTTGATCACCTCGTAATGGCCGGTGTCCTCGCCGCCGAGATGGTTGAACGGCGTGTAGCGGCTCTCGTCCTCCTGATCGATCAGGACCGAATGGCGCTGAGAGAAGGTGCCGCGCTCGGAATCCTGGCCCGACAGGCGCACGTGATGGCCTTCCTGCAGCAGCGTGCAGAACGCCAGCGCCTCGCCGGTCGCCCAGTCGATCCCGACGCCGCTCTCGATCGCCTTGGCGCGGTTGTCGAGGAAGCGCTGGATGGTGCGGTGGACGCGGAAGCCGTCCGGCACCTTGGTGATCTTGCGGCCGATGTCCTTGAGCACGGCGACGTCGACGCCGGTGACGCCGCGGCGGGCATCCTCTTCCTGGTCGGCGATCTTGAAGCCCGCCCACTTGCCGTCGAGCCAGTCGGCCTTGTTCGGCTTGTAGCCGGCGCCCGCTTCGAACTCGGCATCGAGGCGCGCGCGCCAGTCGGCCTTGGCCTTGTCGACCTCGCCCTCGGTCACCACGCCGTCGGCGATCAGCCGCTTGGCGTAGATCTCCAGCGTGGTCGGGTGCGAGGCGATCTTCTTGTACATCACCGGCTGGGTGAACGCCGGCTCGTCGCCCTCGTTGTGGCCGTGGCGCCGGTAGCAGAACATGTCGATGACGACCGGCTTGTGGAATTTCTGCCGGAACTCGATCGCGACCTTGGCCGCGAACACCACGGCCTCCGGATCGTCGCCGTTGACGTGGAAGATCGGCGCATCGATCATCTTCGCCACGTCGGACGGATAGGGCGACGAGCGCGAGTAGCGCGGATAGGTGGTGAAGCCGATCTGGTTGTTGACGATGAAGTGCAGCGAGCCGCCGGTGCGGTAGCCCTTCAGGTCGGACAGGCTGAAGCATTCCGCCACCACGCCCTGGCCCGCGAAGGCCGCGTCGCCGTGCATCAGCAGCGGCAGCACGGAGATGCGCATGTCAGGCGGATCGCCGTGCTGGTCCTGCTTGGCGCGCACCTTGCCCATCACGACCGGATCGACGATTTCCAGATGCGACGGATTTGCGGTCAGCGACAGATGGATGTTGTTGCCGTCGAACTCGCGGTCCGAGGAGGCGCCGAGGTGATACTTGACGTCGCCGGAGCCCTCGACATCGTCGGGATTGGCGGAGCCGCCCTTGAACTCATGGAACAGCGCGCGGTGCGATTTGCCCATCACCTGGGTCAGCACGTTGAGGCGGCCGCGATGCGGCATGCCGACCACGATCTCCTTCACGCCGAGATTGCCGCCGCGCTTGATGATCTGCTCGAGCGCCGGGATCAGCGATTCACCGCCGTCGAGGCCGAAGCGCTTGGTGCCGGTGAACTTGGTGTCGCAGAACTTCTCGAAGCCGTCCGCCTCGATCAGCTTGTTGAGGATCGCGCGGCGTCCCTCGGGCGTGAACGAGATTTCCTTGTCCGGCCCCTCGATGCGCTCCTGGATCCACGCCTTCTGCGCGGCGTTGGAGATATGCATGAACTCGACGCCGAGCGTCTGGCAGTAGGTGCGTTCGCAGATCTGCACGATCTCGCGCAGCGTGCCGTATTCGAGGCCGAGCACGTGGTCGAGGAAGATCTTGCGATCGAAGTCCGCCTCGCTAAAGCCGTAGGAGCGCGGATCGAGCTCCTCACGGTCGCGCGGCGCCTCGATGCCGAGCGGATCGAGCTTGGCGTGGAAATGGCCGCGCATGCGGTAGGCGCGGATCAGCATCAGTGCGCGAACCGAATCGCGGGTGGCCTGATGGACGTCGGCATCGGACAGCTCGGCGCCCTTGGCCTGCGCCTTGGCCGCGAGCTTGCTGCCGACCGCCTTTTCGACCTGGGCCCAGTTGCCGTCGAGCGCGGAGGTCAGCTCGTCGCGCGGCGTCACCGGCCAGTTGTCGCGGCCCCACGAGGCGCCCTCGGCGTTCTTCTGGACGTCGGCCGGGGCGTCCTTCAGGCTCTTGAAGAAATCCTGCCATTCGGCGTCGACCGACGACGGGTCCTGCTCGTAGCGGGCGTAGAGGTCGTCGATGTAGGCGGCGTTGGTGCCCTGCAGGAATGATGAGAGTGCAAAAGCGGCGTTCGCGTCTTGGCGAGACATGGGCAGTCCTGGTGATTTTTTCGGTTCGCGCGTAGGAGACGGCGCTAGGTGCCGGTCTGGAAGTGCGCCGGCTGGATTGATACCCTTTACCCTATCTAGGACAGATATTCCTGTCTAAAAGAACTAAGAAATGAACTGATTTTCATTTTTTATTGATCGCCATTCTGGCGACAAAACGCAATAGAAGGGCGGGTTCCCCAAGGAGAACCCGCCTAAAACACGCCAAATCTCGCAGGGAACTTCGCCGGACGGCAGTTACTTCAGCATCTCCGCAAGGGTGTGCCCGAGGCGCGCCGGCGACGGTGACACCCTGATGCCGGCGGCTTCCATCGCCGCGGTCTTGGAACCGGCGTCGCCCTTGCCGCCCGAGATGATCGCGCCGGCATGGCCCATGCGGCGGCCGGGAGGTGCGGTGACACCGGCAATGAAGCCGACCATCGGTTTCTTGCGGCCGCGCTTGGCCTCGTCCTTGAGGAACTGCGCGGCGTCTTCCTCGGCCGAACCGCCGATCTCGCCGATCATCACGATCGACTTGGTCTTCTCGTCGGCCAGGAACAGCTCCAGCACGTCGATGAACTCGGTGCCCTTGACCGGGTCGCCGCCGATGCCGACCGCGGTGGTCTGGCCGAGGCCCTCCTGGGTGGTCTGGAACACCGCCTCATAGGTCAGGGTCCCGGAGCGGGAGACGATGCCGACCGAGCCGGGCTTGAAGATGTTGGCCGGCATGATGCCGATCTTGCATTCGCCGGCGGTCATCACGCCGGGGCAGTTCGGCCCGATCAGCCGCGACTTCGAGCCTGACAGCGAGCGCTTCACGCGCACCATGTCGAGCACCGGGATGCCCTCGGTGATGCAGACGATCAGCGGGATCTCCGCGTCGATCGCCTCGCAGATCGCGTCCGCCGCGCCCGGCGGCGGGACATAGACCACGCTGGCGTCGGCGCCGGTCTTCTGCCGCGCTTCGGCGACGGTGTCGAACACCGGCAGGTTGAGATGGGTCGAGCCGCCTTTGCCGGGCGCCACGCCGCCGACCATCTTGGTGCCGTAAGCGATCGCCGCTTCCGAATGGAACGTGCCGTTCTTGCCGGTGAAGCCCTGGCAGATGACCTTGGTGTTCTTGTCGATCAGAATGGACATGGTTCGAGATGCTTTCGCGAGACGATCGGTGAAGGGAACTCTATGGTTTGAGCATGATCTTGTCGGAAGACCGGGGGACCACTTTTCCGGATCATGCTCAGTGGATACGCCGGTACACGCCGGTGAGCACGTCGGCCCACCCTTCCGCGTCAGGCGAGAACTGGATTTTCATGTTGTAGGTGTTGTCGTCGACGACCTCGTAGACGTGACGGGCATTGCCGCGCAGCGAGCCGCGCACCAGGATCAGCGACTTGCCCGCCCAGCCACCGGACGCCGGTGACGGCGGGTAGTAGCCGAGCGAGTCGTGCCAGAACAGTTTGTAGGCCCGATCGTCGCGGTCGTAGGTGAACACGCCGTGGGTGGCGAAGCTCTCCTTGCCGTCGCGGGTCTGCACGCTGTCCTGGATCAGGTAGAAGCCGTTGAGCGCGACGCGCGCAACGACATGCGAGGTGGCCGGACCGCCCGCGGTCCAGCGCGACGGATAGACCATCTCTTCGCCGCTCCACTCGCCCGCAAACGCCGCGAGCTTGCGGTGTTCGTCCAGCGGTGTCGGAGCGTCGAGATGATCGGCCATCGTCAGCCTCCCTTGACGGCTTTCACGATCTTCTGTGCAGCGTCATCGAGGTTGTCGGCGGGCAGGACGTTGAGGCCGCTCTCGCGGATGATCTTCTTGCCCTGCTCGACATTGGTGCCTTCGAGGCGCACCACCAGCGGCACCTTGAGGCCGACCTGCTTCACCGCGGCGACCACGCCCTCGGCGATCACATCGCACTTCATGATGCCGCCGAAGATGTTGACCAGGATGCCCTTCACGTTCGGATCGGCGGTGATGATCTTGAACGCGGCCGCGACCTTCTCGACGCTGGCGCCGCCGCCGACATCGAGGAAGTTCGCCGGCTCCATGCCGTACAGCTTGATGATGTCCATGGTCGCCATGGCGAGGCCGGCGCCGTTGACCATGCAGCCGATCGTGCCGTCGAGCGCCACATAGTTGAGGTCGTATTTCGACGCCTCGATCTCCTTGGCGTCTTCCTCGGTCTCGTCGCGCAGCGCGACCACGTCGGGATGACGGTAGAGCGCGTTGCTGTCGAACGACACCTTGGCGTCGAGCACGCGGAGCTGGCCCTGCTTGGTGACGACGAGCGGATTGATCTCGAGCATCGCCATGTCCTTGGCGACGAAGGCGGCATAGAGCTGACTGGTCAGCTTCTCGGCCTGCTTGGCGAGATCGCCCTTCAGCTTCAACGCCTCGGCGACGGTGCGGCCGTGATGCGGCATGATGCCGGTCGCGGGATCGACCGAGAACGAGACGATCTTCTCCGGGGTCGAATGCGCGACCTCCTCGATGTTGACGCCACCCTCGGTCGAGACCACGAAGGAGACTTCGGAGGTCTCGCGATTGACCAGGATCGAGAGGTAGAACTCCTTGTCGATGTCGGAGCCTTCCTCGATGTAGAGGCGGTTGACCTGCTTGCCGTGCGGACCGGTCTGCACCGTGACCAGCGTCGCGCCGAGCATCTGCTTGGCGAACTCGGCGACCTCGGCGGCCGACTTGGCGATGCGGACGCCGCCCTTGTCGCCGGCCGATGCTTCCTTGAACTTGCCCTTGCCGCGGCCGCCGGCATGGATCTGGCTCTTCACCACCCAGATCGGGCCGGGCAGCTGCTTGGCCGCCGCATCGGCCTCTTCCGGCTTCAGCACCGGCACGCCGCGCGAGATCGGCACGCCGAATTCATGCAGCAAAGCCTTGGCCTGGTATTCATGGATATTCATGGAAAGACGCTCCCAAACCCTCGTGCGGCGACCTTTTACGTCAGCCTTGAGACTGGCATACCATATACCAAAGCTCGCGCAACTAAAAAATCCGCCGGAATTTCATCGCCTTGCACCCGACAGACGATTGAAGCCGCCTATCGGGTCATTGCCATTCGAGATTACTTGCCGAGCAGATCGGGCGCGATCTTCTTGCAGGCGTCGACTAGGCCCTGCACCGCACCGACCGACTTGTCGAAAGCCTCGCGGTCCTTGCCCGCCAGTTCGATCTCGACGATGCGCTCGACACCCTTGGCGCCGACCACGACCGGCACGCCGACATACATGTCTTTCACGCCGTACTCGCCGTTGAGGTAGGCGGCGCAGGGCAGCACGCGCTTCTTGTCCTTCAGATAGCTCTCGGCCATCGCGATCGCGGACGCCGCCGGCGCGTAGAAGGCGGAGCCGGTCTTGAGCAGGTTGACGATCTCGGCGCCGCCGTTGCGGGTACGATCGACGATCTCATCGATGCGCGCCTGCGAGGTCCAGCCCATCTTGACGAGGTCGGGCAGCGGAATGCCGGCGACAGTCGAGTAGCGGGTCAGCGGCACCATGGTGTCGCCATGGCCGCCCAGCACGAAAGCCGTGACGTCCTCGACCGAGACGTTGAATTCGTCGGCCAGGAAATAGCGGAAACGCGCGGAGTCGAGCACGCCGGCCATGCCGACCACCTTCTTGTGCGGCAGGCCCGAGGCCTTCTGCAGCGCCCACACCATGGCGTCGAGCGGGTTGGTGATGCAGATGACGAAAGCGTCGGGCGCGTACTTCTTGATGCCGGCGCCGACCTGCTCCATGACCTTGAGGTTGATAGAGAGAAGATCGTCGCGGCTCATGCCGGGCTTGCGCGGCACGCCGGCGGTGACGATGCAGACCTTGGCGCCGTCGAGCGCTTCATAGGAATTGGCGCCGACCAGATTGGAATCGAAACCGTCGACCGGCGACGACTGCGCAATGTCGAGCGCTTTGCCCTGCGGCACGCCCTCGGCAATATCGAACAGCACGACGTCTCCGAGTTCCTTGAGGCCGACGAGGTGCGCCAGCGTTCCGCCGATCTGTCCGGAGCCAATCAGAGCAATCTTGTCGCGTGCCATGGGAAATCAGTCCTTTGAACTGTGTACGGGAGGGAGGGAAGTCGGTTGCAAGGGTGGTTATCCCTTTCGAATGATCCATTCAAGTCGCGGCCTGCCCGATTGCGGGCCCTGCCTGGAATTCGATCAGGCATGCCAGCAACATCCGCCCCGGAGACACGAAAAGTTGCCCCGAACCGGACCGCGCGCAAGACGGAATTTCGAGGCTGAATTTCAGGTCTCGACCAGGCCGGTCGACGCGCCGCTCGCCGAGGAGTCCTTCCGGCCGTGCGGCAGCGCCAGGTAGGATTCCGAGCTCATCTCGATCAGGCGCGAGGCTGTGCGCTTGAACTCCATCGCCTCGACGCCGTCGGTCGCAAGGTACAGCGACACCGGATCGGCCTCGGCCGAGGCCATCAGCTTCACGGCATTGTCATAGAGCGTGTCGATCAGCGAGATGAAGCGCTTGGCGGCATTGCGCTCGGCGTAATCCATCACCGGAATGTGGTCGATCAGGATCGTGTGGTAGTCGTGCGCGAGCCTGAGATAGTCGGACGCGGCCAGCGGCTTCTCGCAGATGTCCATGAAGCTGAAGCGCGCGACGCCGTGCGCCGAGCAGGGCACGTTCAGGATGCGTCCCTTGATCGGAATGAGGCGCGCCTTGCACGGCGCATTGCCGGTCATCTTGCGCCAGGCCGAGTTGAGCGCGGCATCGGCCGCGTCATCTGCGGGCACCAGCCACATCTTGACGCCCACGAGTTTTTCCAGCCGGAAGTCGGTGCGCGCATCGAGCCGCAGCACGTCCATGTGGTCGGAGATCTGCGCAATGAACGGCAGGAACAGCGCGCGATTGAGCCCACCCTTGTAGAGATCGTCAGGCGCAACGTTCGACGTCGCGACCACGACGGTGCCGAGATCGAACAGCTTTGCGAACAGCCGGCCGAGGATCATCGCATCGGCAATGTCGGTGACGTGAAATTCGTCGAAGCAGAGCAGCCAGGCTTCGTCGAAGATCGCCTGCGCGGTAAGCGCGATCACGTCGCCGTCGGCGATCTCGCCGCGCGCGATCTGCTGACGGTAGCCGTAGATGCGCTCATGCGCCTCGGCCATGAATTCGTGGAAGTGCGCGCGGCGCTTGTGCTCGACCGGGCTCTGCTGGAAAAACAGATCCATCAGCATGGTCTTGCCGCGACCGACCTCGCCGTGGACGTAGAGTCCGCGCGGCGGCTTGTCGTCCTTGTCGCCGCCGAACAGCCGCCCGAACAGGCCTTGCTTGCGCTGCGGCTTGTAGCTCGCGAGCCGTTCATCCAGCGCGCCGAACGCCTCGGCGGCGCGGGCCTGCGCGAGATCGGCCTCGATCGCGCCGGACGCGACCAGGGACTTGTAGTGCTCGAGAAAGGAACTGGGCGAGGTGGACAGCATAAGCCCACCTTACGGCCCTAGTGCGCGGCAAATTGCAAGCCGTGAATTGTGCCGGTGGCTATGCAGGCAGGTATGCAAGCGCGAGCCCTTGCATACCACGGCCGGCCGCATGAGCCACGTCGGGTGTCTCAAGCCGCGATCTTAGGGCACCTCACGCGCAGAGCGCGTAGGCATCCTCGACCACATAGGGGCCGCCGCCTGTCGACGCGCGCGACGAGAACAGCACGAAGCGGTCCGCCATGAAAGTGCGGCTCGGGAAGTAGCCGCGCACGGACAGATAATCCGCGACGTCCTGGCTCGAAGCGTCATGCAAACGCGCGAGGGTGACATGTGGCGTGAATTTTCTGCCCTCGGGATCGAGCCCCATCCGCTGCATCATCCGCTCGAGCTCCGCCTGCAGTTCGATCAGCGGCCGGCTCGGCTCGACTGCGGCAACCACCGCGCGCGGCTTGCGTCCGCCGAAGCTCGACAGGCCTTGCAGTTTGACCTCGAACGGCTTGCGGTTCACCCGAAACAGCATCGATGCGATCTCGTTGGCCCAGATGCCATCGATATCGCCGATGAAGCGCAGAGTGACGTGATAATTTTCGGGATCGATCCAGCGCGCGCCGGGAAGGCCGCCACGCAAGCTGGAGAGGGTTTGGCCGATCTCGGCCGGAATTTCCAGTCCAGTGAACAGACGCGGCATCGCAATAATCCTCGATGCTTGGCGCGAGTTTTGGGAGCCCGCACCCTGTAACAGCCCGGCGACGAATCACCGATGCCTATTTGTACCCGAGATATGTGACTCTGCGAAGCATGACCCGTTAACAGCTCGTAAACCTACGGACACGACACGGCTCACTGCCTGCGCTTCAGCTGCGTTGCCCTGATATTGCGCCGAGAAATGCCTCCACTGTGGGCAGGATATTTTTCACAACGATGTCCACACCCTCCGCCGTCGGATGCATGCCGTCGGCCTGATTGATCTTCGGATTAGCAGCAACGCCGTCGAGGAAGAACGGATAGAGCGGCACGCCATGGTCCTTCGAGAGATCCGGATAGATCGCGTTGAACTTCGCTGCATACTCACTGCCATAGTTCGGTGGCGCGAGCATGCCGCACAAGAGCACGGCGATCTTGCGCGCCTGCAACTTTGTGATGATGTCGGCGAGCGCGGCGCGCGTAACGGCGGGATCGATGCCGCGCAAGGCGTCGTTGGCGCCGAGCTCGACGATCACGGCATCGGTTCCATCGGGCACCGACCAGTCGAGCCGCTCACGGCCGCCCGAGGCGGTGTCGCCGGACACCCCGGCATTGGTCATCTCGACCTTTATCCCCTTGGCTTCCAAGGCCTTTTGCAGCCGGATCGGGAATGCCGCCGGGCCCGGCAGGCCGTACCCGGCGCTCAGGGAATCGCCCAGAATCACCATCTTGATCGGCTTCGCCGGGCCTTTCTCCGGGCCATTTTCCAGTCCTGGCGTCTGCGCGCTGGCCGCCGTCATCAAGCCCATAAGCAACACGAGTATGTGCACGAAGATTCTCAACCGGCCCTCGACCGCAGCCGCGGAAGTGCCATATGACCGAACCATGGACAGTCTCATCGAATCCTCTTCACTGACCGACGTCGAGCCGGACACCATTGCCGTCAGCAACGTCAATCTCTCGCTCGGCACCGGCGCGGCACGGGTCCATATCCTCAAAGATATCAGCCTTCGTGTGGCGGCGGGTGAGGCCATCGGCCTGATCGGCCCGTCGGGCTCGGGCAAGTCGACCTTGCTGATGGTGATGGCGGGGCTCGAACGTCCTGACAGTGGAGAAGTGGTCGTCAACGGCACCTCGTTCAATGCCCTCGATGAAGATGCGCTGGCGCGCTTCCGCGGCCGCCAGGTCGGCATCGTCTTCCAGTCGTTCCATCTGATCCCGACCATGACGGCGCTGGAGAATGTCGCGGTGCCGCTCGAGCTCGCCGGCAATCCCGATGCCGCCGCGCGCGCCGCGCATGAGCTGCAATCGGTCGGGCTCGGCGAGCGTCTGCATCACTATCCGACGCAACTCTCCGGCGGCGAGCAGCAGCGCGTCGCGATCGCGCGCGCGCTCGCGCCCGATCCCGCGATCCTCGTCGCCGACGAGCCGACCGGCAATCTCGACGAGACGACGGGCAAGCAGATCGTCGACCTGCTGTTCACCAAGCACGCCGAGCGCGGCATGACGCTGGTGCTGGTGACGCATGATCTCGCGCTCGCGCAGCGCTGCGACCGCGTCGTGCGGCTGCGCTCCGGCCGCATCGACGGACAATCAACGACATGAGCTTTGCCACCACATGAGCATTGCGTCCGAAGTCGCGCTGCAGGGCCGCGCGTCGTCGCTTGCCTTCCGTTATGCGCTGCGCGAACTGCGCGGCGGCCTGCGCGGCTTCTACGTGTTCATCGCCTGCATCGCGCTCGGCGTGATGGCGATTGCCGGCGTCGGCTCGGTCGCCGCCAGCCTCGGCGACGGCCTGTCGCGCGAGGGACGCACGCTGCTCGGCGGCGACGCCGCGTTCTCGCTGATCTCGCGCGAGGCCAAGCCCGACGAGGTCGCCTATCTGCGCACGCGCGGCGAGGTTTCGATCGCGGCCACCTTGCGTGCGATGGCGCGCAGCAATGACGGCAAGCTGGCCCTGGTCGAGCTCAAGGCGGTCGACAACAAATATCCGATGCTCGGCGAGCTGACGCTCGAGCCGAACATGCCGGTCGCCGATCTGCTCGCCGAACGCGACGGCGCCTATGGCGCGGCCGCCGATTCGACGTTGCTGGCGCGGCTCGACCTGAAGCTCGGCGACCGTGTAACCATCGGCAGCGCGACCTACCAGATCCGCAGCGTGGTGGTGGCCGAGCCCGACAAGCTCGCCGGCGGCGTCGGCCTCGGGCCGCGCTTCCTGATCAGCGAAGCCAGCCTGCACGCCACCGACCTGCTGCAACCGGGCAGCCTGGTGCGCTGGATCTACCGGGTGAAACTGCCCGACGGCGCCAATGACGATCGCGCCACCACCGCGCTGATCGACGGCGCGCGCAGTGCCGCGCCGGAGGCCGGCTGGGAGGTCCGCAGCCGCAGCAATGCCTCACCGCAGCTCGAGCGCACCATCAACCGCTTCACCCAGTTCCTGACCCTGGTCGGCCTCGCGGCGCTGCTGGTCGGCGGTGTCGGCGTCGCCAACGCGGTGAAGAGCCATATCGACCGGCGCCGCGACGTCATCGCTTCGTTCAAGGCGCTCGGCGCCACCGGCCGCGACGTCTTCACGATTTACTGCACGCAGGTGGTGGTGCTGGCCGGGATCGGCTCGGTGATCGGGCTCGTGCTCGGCGCCGCGCTGCCCTTCGTCATCGTCGGCCTGTTCGGCAAGCTGCTGCCGCTGCCGGTGGTGCCCGCGCTGCATCCCGACGAGCTCGCGCTGTCCTTCCTCTACGGCCAGCTCACCGCGCTGGCGTTCGGGCTGTGGCCGCTCGGCCGGGTGCATGACGTGCCGGTCGCCGCGCTGTTCCGCGAGACCGTCACCAGCGAGTGGCACCGCCCGCGCTGGAGCTATCTGGCGCTGATGGCCGTGGTGATCGCGCTCCTGATCGGCGTCGCAATCGGGCTTGCCTATGACAAGCGGGTCGCCGCCGTGTTCGTCGCCTCGTCGATTGCGGTGTTCCTGCTGTTGCGCGGAATCGCCGAGCTCCTGATGGTGGTGGCGCGGCGGCTGCCGCGCAGCCGCATGACCATGCTGCGGCTCGCGATCGCCAACATCCACCGGCCGGGCGCGCTAACGCCGTCGGTGGTGCTGTCGCTGGGGCTCGGGCTCGCGGTGCTCGTCACCATCACCCAGATCGACGGCAATCTGCGCCGGCAGTTCCTGGCCGCCCTGCCGGAGCGGGCGCCGTCGTTCTTCTTCATCGACATCCCCTCCACCGAAGCCGACCGCTTCAATGCCTTCCTGACCAAGATCGCCGCCGGCTCGACCGTCGAGGACGTTCCGATGCTGCGCGGGCGCATCGTGGCCGCGCGCGGCGTCAAGGCCGACCAGCTGAAGCCGTCAGTCGATTCGGAATGGGTGCTGCAGAGCGATCGCGGCCTGACCTATACCGGCGAAATTCCCAAGGGCTCGAAGATCGTCGAGGGCGAATGGTGGGGGCCGGACTACAGCGGCCCCCCGCTGGTCTCGATGGAGAAGAAGATCGCCGACGGCCTGTCCCTGAAGATCGGTGACGAGATCGTTGTCAACGTGCTCGGCCGCGACGTGCCGGCGAAGATCGCCAACCTGCGCAACATCGACTGGCAGGGGCTCGGCATCAATTTCGTGCTGGTGTTCTCGCCGAATGCCTTCAAGGGCGCGCCGCACAGCCATGTCGCGACCCTGACGGAACCACATGCCGATTCCGCGGACGATGCGCGCGTCATCAAGCAGGTCGCCGACGCGTTCCCGATGGTGACCAGCGTGCGGGTCCGCGAGGCGCTGGAGACGGTCGGCAGCGTGGTCAGCAATCTGGTGCTGGCGATCCGCGGCGCCAGCGCCGTGACGCTGATCTCGGCGATCCTGGTGCTCGGCGGCGCGCTCGCGGCCGGACACCGCCACCGCGTCTATGACGCCGTGATTCTCAAGACGCTCGGCGCCACGCGGGTGCGATTGCTCGGCGCCTACGCGCTGGAGTATCTGATGATCGGTTTTGCAACCGCCGTGTTCGGGGTGATCGCCGGCTCGATCGCGGCCTGGCTGATCGTGACGCGGCTGATGACGCTGAGTTTTATCTGGCAGGCGGGCAGCGCCGCGCTGGTCGTGGTCGCCGCGCTGGTCGTCACGGTCGGGCTGGGGCTCGCCGGGACGCTGCTCGCGCTAAACCAGAAGCCGGCCTCAGTGTTGCGGAATTTGTGACAAAATGTAGCGGCGCGAGCGCCGTTTTTGCCTATAACGCTAGGGTAGAGCGACATTCGGCCGCGCGTGGAAGCTTGCGTCGGATGTGTTAATTTCCCACATACCAATCGGGTCGGATAGTCGGTTTGAATGACACGGAATTAATGTTCCGCAAACCGAGCAATCTGAGATAGATTTACGACCGGCGCCGCAAATCCCTTGCGCTCCACCGGGACCAACCACGGGAATTCGACCATGTCGGACCTAGACCGCAATTACGCTTCTCCTTTCGGCCGGGCCGCCGGGCGCATTGACGCTGCGGCCGTCGACGCCGGTCTGCGCGCCTACATGCTGCGCATCTACAACTACATGAGCATCGGCCTGGCCATTACCGGCCTCGCCGCGCTCGGCGTCTATATGGGCGCGGTGACCACCGACCAGTCGGCCGCCGTCGCCAAGTTCGGCAACGCCTATCTGACGCAGTTCGGCTATGCGATGTTCGTGAGCCCGCTGAAGTGGCTGTTCATCCTCGCCCCTCTGGCGATGGTGTTCGTCATCTCGGCCGGCATCAACCGCCTGCAGCCCGCGACCGCCCAACTCCTGTTCTGGGTGTTCTCGGCGCTGATGGGTCTGTCGCTGTCGTCGATCTTCCTGGTGTACACGCACACTTCGATCGTGCGCGTGTTCTTCATCACCGCGGCGACGTTCGGTGCGCTGAGCCTCTACGGCTACACCACCAAGCGTGACATGAGCGGCATGGGCTCGTTCCTGTTCATGGGTCTGATCGGCATCATCATCGCGAGCCTGGTCAACCTGTTCCTGGCGAGCTCGGCGCTGCAGTTCATCGTGTCGGTGGTCGGCGTGCTGGTGTTCGCGGGCCTCACCGCCTGGGACACCCAGCGGCTGAAGAACGACTACATCTACGGCTACGCCTCGCAGGGTGGCGTGATGGCAGAGCGTGCGGCAATCACGGGTGCGCTGTCGCTCTACCTGAACTTCATCAACCTGTTCACGCTGCTCCTGCAGCTGCTCGGCCAGCGCGACTAAGCGCCTCGAGCGAGCCAATCGATCCAAGCCCCGGCCATCGTGCCGGGGCTTTTTCTTTTGGACGAGGCATGATGTGGCGTAGCCCGGATGAAGCACAAGCGTAATCCGGGACAAGTTCATCCATGGCTTCGGCATTTGTAGCCCGGATGAGCGAAGCGACATCCGGGACGGTCTTCATCAGGTAGGTACAGCTTGCCCGGATTTCGCTTCGCTCCACTCGGGCACAGCAGGCTAACCTGACGCGCTTACACCAGCGACAGCTTGCGATCGATCACGAACAGCACGCGTTCGAGTTCATGGCCGCGGCGTAGGATCAGGCCGGTCGCGGAAATCACGCTGTACATGCCCTGCTTGCGCGCAAGCCGGGGATCCTTCTCGATCCGGTAGATCGGCATTTCGGATGCGCGCCGGAACACCGAGAACACGGCACGGTCCTTCAGGAAGTCGATCGCATAGTCGCGCCACTCGCCGTCGGCGACCATGCGGCCATAGAGATTGAGAATGCGGTTGAGCTCAAGTCGATTGAAAGTCACGCGGTTGGGCTGAGGAGTCGCGGCGGCGGTGCGCGCCGCGGCACGACTCCCGCTCGGATCAGTGTCCTCCGAGATCAAACTCATCGAGCGCCTCCTGTCACCTCGGTGACGATCGGGTTCCGAAGGCCCCTCGTCGGGATCGTCACGAGAGTGACATGATCGCGCTAAGCGAGGGGGCCCGCAAGGGGCCAATCGCAATGCAACCGGGCCTTAACCACCGCCGCGCGCGGCGGATTGTCCGGAAAACAGCAGAGTCACGGGAACGTTAGCGGAATCATATTGCTGCCCCACTTCCGCCCATCGCCCGCCCCGCTGCCCTGCGAAAAGGAAATCCTGCGTTGGCCCGGTCCTTTCGGTTCCGGATTCCTCAGCCCCCAGCCCCCCGGGGCCGTCGGGATCGGGCCTGTTCGCAGGGGAGTCAAATCCCAACACTGGGCCAACGAAAGTTGGTCCTTTTTGTTTTTGGGACCTGCGCAAGCGGGACGCGCGGAAGCCCCCGGCGCTTTCCTTTCGGCAAATCACTGGATGCACGTTCGTCGCCATGCGCGGCTGCACGACAACACGCGTGCGGTCCAACGACGCGACGGGCGGAAGCCGGCGCATCGCGCTTGACCGCAGCGAGACGCTAGTGAAGCGAGGTGAAAGCAGCGCCGAGCATCGGGCCCGGCTTCTCGCGGTTGCCGTCCTGGACGTACACCGCCGCAGCATCGACACCGTCACGCGTGATGTTCTCCAGCGGCACGGTCCAGCTCCCGGACGAACCGTTCCAGTCACCGACCTTGAGGAGATTGCGCACCACGTTGTGGTAGGTGATCTCGCGGCCGCGGTTCTCGCCGCGCGCGATCGAGATCGGCACCGACTTCGAGATCGAGCAGATCCAGACCTCGCCGCGCGACACTGCGGGTGACTTCGATGCGGCGACCGACACGTTGATCTGCTTGCCGGTCAGCGTCATCGTCACCGGCACCGACATCACGCTGCCGCTCCTTTCGGTGCTCTTGATGGCGTCCTCGATACTGGCGCGATCGCTGCCGATCACATGCGCGGAGCCGTTGATCACGGCCTGCGGCGTGTAGACGTCGCGATCGCCGCGCACATGTGAATAGGCCTTCTGGCGCGCGCTGAAGCGGGAATCGGCCAGCGTGTCCTTCCAGCCGAGATAATCCCAATAGTCGATCGGCATGCTCAGCGCGATGACGTTGGGATCCTTCGCGAGGTCACCGATGATCTTGTCCGCGGGCGGACAGGACGAGCATCCCTGCGAGGTGAAGAGTTCGACGACGGCACGCGGATCGGCGTGGGCGGGGCGGATGATCGCGACGATTGCGCAGATACCAAGGGCGCTCGACCATCGCGAGATACAGTTATAGGCCATCATCGCTGTCATACTGCGAACCAGTCGTGATGATTTCCATCCGTAATTGTACGGAGCATGAAGTCTGTCCCTGAACTTGCGTGCCCCAAAACGCGAGAAAGCGGCCTTTTCATAGGCCGCCTTCTTTTTAGTCGCTACTCACTAAGCGGTGAGGCACCGATCACAAATCCGCGTTAGGCCGCGAGTTTGCGCAGCACATAATGCAGGATGCCGCCGTTGCGATAGTAATCGAGCTCGTCCAGTGTATCGATGCGGCAGAGCAGCGGGACATCCTTCTTGCCGCCGTCGGCGGAGACGATTTCGGCCGTCAGCGTCTGGCGCGGCTTCAAATCGCCCTGCAGCCCGCGGATCGTGACCTTTTCGTCGCCCTTGAGGCCGAGCGAGGACCACGACGTGCCGTCCTGGAAGGTGAGCGGAAGCACACCCATGCCGACCAGGTTGGAGCGATGGATGCGCTCGAAGCTCTGGCAGATCACCGCGCGCACGCCGAGCAGGCGGGTGCCCTTCGCGGCCCAGTCGCGCGACGAGCCGTTGCCGTATTCGGCGCCGGCGAACACCACCAGCGGCACGCCTTCCGCCTGGTACTTCATGGCGGCGTCGTAGATCGACATCTGCTCGCCGTCGGGCCAGTGCTTGGTCAAACCGCCTTCCGGAATATTGCCGTCGGCACCCTTCAGCATGAAGTTCTTGATGCGGATGTTGGCGAAGGTGCCGCGCATCATCACTTCATGGTTGCCACGCCGCGTGCCGTACTGGTTGAAGTCGGCGGGGCGCACCTGGTGCTCGCTGAGGAACTTGCCGGCGGGCGAGGTCAGCTTGATCGAACCGGCCGGCGAGATGTGGTCGGTGGTGATCTTGTCGCCGAACATCGCGAGGATGCGTGCATCGACCACGTCGGTGACCGGGTCCGGCTGCTTCTTCATGCCTTCGAAATAGGGCGGGTTCTGCACATAGGTCGAGCTCATGTTCCAGCGATAGGTCTCGCTTTCCGTGGTCTTGATCTTGCGCCAGTTGGTATCGCCCTTGAACACGTCGGCGTACTTCTTCTTGAAGATCGTCGCGGTGACGTACTTCTTCATGAAGGCGTTGATCTCCTTCGCGGTCGGCCAGATGTCCTTGAGGAACACCTGCTTGCCGTCCTTGCCGATGCCGAGCGGCTCGACCGCGAGATCCTTGGTCACGGTGCCGGCGAGCGCATGCGCGACGACGAGCGGCGGCGAGGCGAGGTAGTTCGCCTGCACGTCGGGCGAGACGCGGCCTTCGAAGTTGCGGTTGCCCGACAGCACGGCGGCGGCGACGATGCCGTTTTCGTTGATCGACTTCGAGATATCTTCGGGCAGCGGGCCGGAATTGCCGATGCAGGTCGTGCAACCGAAGCCGACCAGGTTGAAGCCGACCTTGTCGAGATCGGCCTGCAGGCCGGAATTGGCGAGATATTCCGCCACCACCTGGCTGCCCGGCGCGAGCGAGGTCTTCACCCACGGCTTGGCCTTGAGGCCCTTGGCGGCGGCCTTGCGCGCCAAGAGGCCGGCGCCGATCAGCACGCTCGGGTTCGAGGTGTTGGTGCAGGAGGTGATCGCCGCGATGACGACGTCGCCATGGCCGAGATCGAAATCACGGCCCTCGACCGCATAACGCTTCGATTCGCCCTCGGGCTTCTTGTATTCGCCGACCAGCGCGGTCGCGAAACCGGTCGACACCGCCGGCAGCGCGATGCGGCCTTCGGGGCGCTTCGGTCCGGCCATCGACGGCACGACGTCGCCGAGGTCGAGCGTCAGCGTGGTGGTGAATACCGGATCGGCCGACTTGGCGGTGCGGAACAGGCCCTGCGCCTTGGCATAGGTCTGCACCAGCTTGACGCGATCTGCCTTGCGGCCCGAGGTCTTCAGGTAATCGATGGTCGCGGCATCGACCGGGAAGAAGCCGCAGGTCGCACCGTATTCGGGCGCCATGTTGCCGATGGTCGCCTTGTCCGCGACCGAAAGATAGTCGAGGCCCGGGCCGAAGAACTCCACGAACTTGCCGACCACGCCGAGCTTGCGCAGCATCTGGGTGACGGTCAGCACGAGGTCGGTCGCGGTGACGCCTTCCTTGAGCTGGCCCTTGAGCTTGAAGCCGACCACCTCAGGCAGCAGCATCGACAGCGGCTGGCCGAGCATGCAGGCCTCCGCCTCGATGCCGCCGACGCCCCAACCGAGCACGGCGAGGCCATTGACCATCGTGGTGTGCGAGTCGGTGCCGACCAGCGAGTCGGGATAGGCGACCTCGAAGGTGCCGGTCTTCCGGCCGACCGTCATCTTCTCCTTCTTGGTCCACACCGTCTGCGCCAGATATTCCAGATTGACCTGGTGGCAGATGCCGGTGCCGGGCGGCACCACCGAGAAGTTCGAGAACGCCTTCTGGCCCCACTTCAGGAACTCGTAGCGCTCCTGGTTCTGCTTGTATTCCTCGGTGACGTTCTTCGCGAACGCCTTGTTGTCACCGAAGAAGTTGACGATCACCGAGTGGTCGATGACGAGATCGACCGGCACCAGCGGGTTGATCTTCTCGGCATCGCCGCCGAGGTTCTGCATCGCGTTGCGCATCGCCGCGAGGTCGACCACGGCCGGGACGCCGGTGAAATCCTGCATCAGCACGCGCGCCGGGCGGAACGCGATTTCGTGCTCGAGCTGGCGCTTCTTCAGCCACTTCGACACCGCAACGATGTCTTCCTTCTTGACGGTGCGGCCGTCCTCGTTGCGCAGCAGGTTCTCCAGCAGAACCTTCATCGAATACGGCAGCTTCGAAATCCCCTTCAGTCCGTTCTTCTCTGCCTGGGGCAGGCTGTAATAGACGTAGGACTTGCCGCCGACCTTCAGGGTCTTGCGGCATTTGAAGCTGTCGAGCGAGGTCATGCGAGGAATCCCAATTCTCAGTTATACCCGGCAAGGGTAACTAAACACCGGCGATCGGTACTGGCCAAGGGATGGCCTGGGGTGGGTTGCGGCCGCCGATTGTGTGTGCTGCATCAAGTTCCGGGCTTATAGAACCTTTCTAGAAGCACCGCCACACCGACAAGCGTGCGACAGCGTTGCGCGACCCAAAAATTCTCACGCGGTAGCGAAAGATTTCAGAGGGCTGTGACAAGACGAACCATGCGGCTCTCGGGACGAAATCTGAAATGCGTGCGCGGCGGACGCGAGGTGTTTTCCGGCCTCGATCTGTCGGCCACCGCCGGCGAGGCGCTCGCCATTACGGGCCCCAACGGCGCCGGCAAGACCTCACTGCTGCGCGTCCTCGCCGGGCTATTGGTTCCCGCCGAGGGTGTGGTCGCGCTCGAAGGCGGCGACGCCGAGCTCAGCCTGCCCGAGCAGGCCCACTATCTCGGCCATCGCGACGCCCTGAAGCCGGCGCTGAGCGTTGCGGAGAATCTGTCCTTCTGGCGGGAATTCCTCGGCGGCGAGACACAGGACGCCGGCGGCTGCCTTGCCGCGGTGGCGCTCGACCACGCCGCGCATCTGCCGGCGGCCTACCTCTCCGCCGGCCAGCGCCGCCGTCTGTCGATCGCGCGCCTGCTCTCGGTGCGGCGGCCGGTGTGGCTGCTGGATGAGCCGACGTCGGCGCTCGATGCGGCCGGACAGGCGCTGTTCGTCGGGCTGATGCGCGACCATCTCGCACAGGGCGGCCTGATCGTCGCGGCGACGCACCTTCCGCTCGGCATCGATGCGCGCGATCTGCGGATGGGAGGCGCGGCATGAGCGCGCTTGGCGCGCTGATCCGGCGCGACATCCGCATCGCGCTGCGCGTCGGCGGCGGCGCGCTGATCGGCGTGCTGTTCTTCCTCACCGTCACCGTGCTGATGCCGTTCGCGGTCGGGCCGGATCTGGCGCTGCTGTCGCGGCTCGGCCCCGCCATCCTCTGGCTCGGCGCACTGCTGGCGAGCCTGCTCACGCTCGACCGGCTGTTCACGGCCGACCACGAGGACGGCTCGCTCGACCTCATCGTGATGAGCCGGACGCCGCTGGAACTCGCCTGCGCGGCCAAGGCGCTGGCGCACTGGATCGCCGCCGGCCTGCCGCTGATCGTCGCAACCCCGGTACTCGGCCTGCTGCTCAATCTCGACGGCACCGCGACGCTTGCGGTGGCCGCGACGCTGCTGGCGGGAACACCGGCGCTGACCTTCACCGGCATGATCGGCGCGGCATTGGCGGTGACGCTGCATCGCGGCGGGCTATTGCTCGCGGTGCTGGTGCTGCCGCTGTCGATCCCGGTGCTGATCTTCGGCGTTGCCGCTTCGCAGGCAGCGATATCGGGGCCCCTGCCCTTTGGAACACCGTTCTCGATCCTCTGCGCGCTGTCGCTTGCCAGCCTCGTGATCGGCCCCTTTGCCGCCGCCGCGAGCCTGCGGCACGGGCTGGACTGAGATGAGCCAGATCAAATCTCGCCGAGGGGAATTCGGCCAATTGCGTGCGACACATTGGACGACTATCAGGGTGCCATGACGCTGACCGACCTCGCCAACCCGACCAAGTTTCTGGCGCTGACCGCGCGCATCCTGCCGTGGCTCGCCGGCGTGACCGCGATCCTGCTCGCGATCGGGCTCTACCAGTCGGCGATGGCGCCCGACGACTACCAGCAGGGCGCCACGGTGAAGATCATGTTCATCCACGTGCCGAATGCGTGGCTGTCGATGTTCGTCTGGGGCGTCATGAGCGTGGCCGCGCTCGGCACCTTGGTGTGGCGGCATCCGCTCGCCGACGTCGCCGCAAAGGCCGCCGCTCCGATCGGCGCCGCCTTCACTTTCCTTGCGCTCGTCACCGGCTCGCTGTGGGGCCGGCCGATGTGGGGCACCTATTGGGAGTGGGATGCGCGCCTGACCTCGGTCTTGATCCTGTTCCTGATGTATCTCGGCCTGATGGCGCTGTGGCGCGCGGTGGAAGACCCGTCGCGCGCGGCAAGGGCGGCGGCGGTGCTCACTCTGGTCGGCGCCATCAACATCCCGATCATCAAGTTCTCGGTCGACTGGTGGAACACGCTGCATCAGCCGGCCTCGGTGTTTCGCGCCGGCGGGCCGACGCTCGACAAGGTGTTCCTGTGGCCGCTGCTGGTGATGGCGATCGCGTTCTCGCTGCTCTTCATCACCTTGCACCTGGCGGCGATGCGCAACGAGATCCTGCGCCGGCGCGTGCGCAGCCTGCAGATGATGCAGGCCAGCCGCGTCTCGTTCACGACTGGTTCGCGCGAAAAAAACGCGTCAAACGAAATTGGAGCGGCGTGACACGATGGCGCTTGGTCCCTACGCCTCCTTCATCGTGACGTCCTACGCGCTGGTCGCGGCGGTCGTGCTGCTGTTGATCGTCTGGATCATCGTCGACTATCGCCGGCAACAGACGCGTCTCAGGGAGATCGAGGCCAGCGGCGTGACGCGCCGCTCCGGCCGCAGCGCGGCGGATATAAGATGAGCGATCAGGCGACCAACAGCCCGCCGCAAGCCCGCCGCCTGCTGGTGGTGCTGCCGCTGGTGATCTTCCTCGCCCTCGCCGGGCTGTTCCTGCTGCGGCTCTATGGCGGCGATCCATCGAAAATCCCGTCGGCGCTGATCGGCCGGCCGGCGCCGCAGACCGCGCTGCCCGCGCTCGACGGCCTGGCGCGGGACGGCGCGCCTGTCCCCGGTCTCGATCCCGCCGCCTTCAAGGGCAAGGTCTCGGTCGTCAATGTCTGGGCGTCGTGGTGCGTGCCGTGTCACGACGAGGCGCCGCTGCTGACCGAGCTCGGCAAGGACAAGCGCTTCCAGATCATCGGCATCAACTACAAGGACTCGCCCGAGAATGCCCGGCGCTTCCTCGGCCGCTACGGCAATCCGTTCGGCATCGTCGGCGTCGACGGCAACGGCCGCGCCTCGATCGAATGGGGCGTCTATGGCGTGCCCGAGACCTTCCTGGTCGGGCGCGAGGGCACCATCGTCTACAAGCTGGTCGGCCCGGTGACGCCGGACAACGTCAACAGCGTGCTCAAGGCCGAGATCGAGAAGGCGCTGCGCGCGGACAAGTAATCGCGTCGGCATGCCGTGACTGGCGAACCTGAATCGCGCATGAATGACGCGAGAAAACACCTGCGGCATAATACTACGACACGTTTATCGGCGGTTCATTTCGCGGCCACGGCAACGCCATGAACGCACCCCCAACTTAGCGGCGTTGACATCAACGTTCCTCTGGAGGGGACATATGCGCAAGACCACGCTCGCTTCACTTCTCGCCACCGCACTCACGCTCGGCATGATCACGGCGTCGCCGTCGATGGCCCAGACTCCGCAGCCGGCTGCGCCCGCCGCGAAGTCCGAGAGCAAGATGGCTCCCGCCCCGAAGGCCGCCACCCCTGAGTTGAAGACGACGGGAATGGCGAAGGACGATTTGCTCGACATCAACAGCGCCAGCACCGACCAGCTCGACGCGCTGCCTGGTGTCGGCAAGGCCTATTCGGCCGCGATCATCAAGGGCCGCCCCTACAAGGGCAAGGATGAACTGGTGCAGAAGAACATCCTGCCGCAGGCGACCTACGACAAGATCAAGGACAAGATCGTCGCCAAGCAGAAGAGCTGAGCTCTTTCTCATGCCCCGGACGCAGCGCAGCACGCGAGTGATGCGCTGCAAAGCCTGGGCTTATGCCTCAGCGAAAGCTATCTGGTGAGATAGGTCCCGGCTCTGCGGAGCGGCACTGCGCGCCGCACCGCGTCCGGGACAACAGATCGGTCACTTTCTGAGGTCGCCGGCGTCCGCCTCGCTGGTTTCCAGCGAGACCGGCTCGATGTGATAGCGCTTGGTCAGCGGCATCTGGGCGATGGCGAAGATCATGGTCAGCGGCGTCACGCCGAACACCTTGAAGTTCACCCAGAAATCCGTGGTCTGCGTGCGCCAGACCAGCTCGTTGAGAACCGCCATGCCGGCGAAGAACAGCGCCCAGCGCATGGTGAGGATGCGCCAGCCCTGCGGCGTCAAGTTGAACACCTGGTCGAACATGATGGCGATGAAGGACCGGCCGAACAGCAGCCCGCCGCCGAGCACGGCCGCGAACAGCCCGTAGATGATGGTCGGCTTGACCTTGATGAAGGTCTCGTCGTGCAGCACCAGCGTCAGGGTGCCGAACACCAGCACGATCGCGCCGGTCACCAGCGCCATGATCGGCACGTGCCTGGTCACCACATAGGATGCGATCATTGCGGCCACGATCGCCACCATGAACGCGCCGGTCGCGACGAACAGATGGTACTTCGCGTTGGCGATAAAGAACACGAGCAGCGGCCCGAGTTCGGTCGCCAGCTTGAACAGCGGATGCGGCTGGGTCTTGTCCATCAATCGATTCCGGCAATTGCCTTGGCAAAATCCTTCGCCGCGAAGGGCGCGAGGTCCTCGACGCCTTCGCCGACGCCAATGAAATGCACCGGCAGCTTGTGCTTCTCCGACAGCGCGACAAGGATGCCGCCGCGCGCCGTGCCGTCAAGCTTGGTCATCACGAGCCCCGTGACACCTGCCGTACGATGAAACGCCTCGACCTGCGACAACGCATTTTGTCCCACCGTGGCGTCGAGCACGAGCAGCACCGCGTGCGGCGCCGACGCATCGACCTTCCTGATGACGCGCACGACCTTTTCGAGTTCGTTCATCAGCTCGGACTTGTTTTGCAGGCGTCCGGCGGTGTCGATCAGCAGCACGTCGCGCTGCTGCTCCTTGGCCGCGGTCAGCGCGCTGAAGGCAAGACTCGCCGAATCCGAGCCCTGGGCGCCTGATATGACCGGCGACTTGGTGCGCTCGCCCCAGACCTTGAGCTGCTCGATCGCCGCAGCGCGGAAGGTGTCGCCGGCGGCCAGCATGACCTTGCGGCCCTCGGCGGAGAATTTCGCGGCCAGCTTGCCGATCGTCGTGGTCTTGCCGGAGCCGTTGACGCCGACCACCAGGATGACGAACGGCTGCTTCGCGGCATCGATCTCGAGCGGCTTTGCCACCGGCGACAGTACCTTCTCGACCTCGGTCGCGACCACCTCCTTGACCTCGTCGGCCGAGATCGCCTTATCGTAGCGCCCCTTGCCGACAGCCTCGGCAATGCGGACCGCGACATCGGTACCGAGATCGGCGCGCAGCAGCACATCCTCGATGTCATCGAGCATGGCCGAATCGAGCTTGCGCTTGATGACGAGGTCGGCGACCGCGGTCCCGATCGAACTCGAGGTCCGCTTCAGGCCGCCCTTCAGCCGCTGCCACCAGCTCTGTTTTGGAGTTCCCGCAGTGGTATCGTTCATGTCTAGTGTCCGGCTCTAACATTCGCATCCCGTTGCGGCTAGCTCTGTTGCGAATGTTAGAGCCGAGGGACACTAGAGAATTTTGACTCTGGTGCGGCTTTTCGGATTTGACATTCGCTCGCCGGTGCGTGGAAACAAGAAGCGAATGCCAAATCCGCCGCACCAGGGACGTGTTAGCCGTTTCGGCCCATAAACGAAAGTCTCGACGAATTGATCGATGTTCCCCAATTGACCGCGGAAGAAATCCTGGGCCGCGTGCTCCACCGCGACGGGCTGATGCTGGTGATCGACAAGCCAGCCGGCCTGCCGGTGCATCGCGGCCCGAAGGGCGGGCCCAATCTGGAGGCCTCGTTCGACGCGCTGCGGTTCGGCCTGCCGCGGCCGCCCGTGCTGGCGCATCGGCTGGACAAGGACACGTCCGGCTGCCTCGTCCTGGGACGCCACCGCAAGGCGACCGCCTCGCTCGGGCTGTTGTTCAAGCACAGCAAGATCTCGAAGACCTATTGGACTGTGGTCGAGGGCGGCCCTGCCGAGGATGAAGGCACCATCGACATCCCGCTCGGCCGGCTCAACGCCGAGCGCGGCTGGTGGCAGAAGCCGGACCCGGATGGCCAGAAGGCGATCACCAACTGGAAGGTACTGGGGCGCGGCGACGGCCTCACCTGGCTCGCGATGGAGCCGGTCACCGGCCGCACCCATCAGCTGCGCGTGCATTCGGCGGCGATGGGCTGGCCGATCGTCGGCGACAATATCTATGGCAACGGTCCGCGCTTCGGCGAGCCGACTTTGCATCTGCATTCCCGCGAGATCGGCATCCCGATCTCCAGGAACAAGGACCCGGTCCGTGTCGTCGCGCCGGCGCCCGAACACATGCGGGAGCGGCTCAAGGCCTGCGGCTGGAACGGGCGGTAGCCTCCGTGATTTTACGGACAATTATCCTTTACGGAACATTCAGGCCCATCGGATAGTCCTGCAGGCGGCTTAGAAAAAGCGCGCCACGACGGCTCAGGACGAGCAATGCTGAATGATGGGCAGGCAATTGTCGACGAGGTCGAGGCTGCGATACGCGCCGGCTCCGCCGATAAATGCCTGGCCACGGCAAGGCGCGTCACCAGCCTTTTCCTCGCATCCGCCGGCAAGTTCAACAGCGAACAGATCGAGTTGTTCGACAACGTGCTCGAGCGTCTGGTGAAGACCATCGAGTTGCGTGCCCTCGCCGACATCAGCGCCCGGATGGCACTCACCGATATCAGCGAACAGCTCGCACCGGTCGCCCAGGCACCGCCCGCGATCATTCGCCGCCTCGCCAGCAATGACGAGATCAGGATCGCGCGGCCGATCCTGCAGGAATCGTCGCGGCTCAGCGCGGACGACCTCGTCGAGATCGCGCGGACCAAGAGCGAGCAGCATGTGCTCGCCGTCGCCGGCCGTTGGTGGTTGAAGGAGGTCGTCACCGACGCGCTCCTGGCGCGCCGCTTTGCGAGCGTGAGCCACCGCCTTGTCAGCAATCCCGGCGCCAAAGTATCGCCGGGCGGATTTGCCGTCATCCTCGCGCAGGCCGAGCACGATCCGGTGCTTGCGGTCGAGACCGGTATTCGCGCGGACCTGCCGTCGGAGCTCCGCCTTCAGCTCCTGCGCCGCGCGACGGAAGAGGTTCGCGGCCGTCTGCTGGAGCGCGCCCCGCCCTATCTGTTCGAAGAGATCCGGCACGCGATCGCCGCGGTCGCCGCCGGCGTCGAGCGCGACATGTCGCAGGTCCGCGACTTCACCGCGGCCAAGCGCCATGTCGCAAAGCTGAAGGACGACGGCGAGCTCAACGAAGCCTCCCTGCTCGGTTTCGCCAGGCAGCGAAAATATGAAGAGACCATCGTTGCGCTGGCGTATCTTGCGCAGTCGAACATCGAGGTGATCCGCTCCCTGATGCAAAGCCTGCGCAGTGAAGGCCTGCTGGTGCCCTGCCGGGCGGCAGACCTGAGTTGGGAGACCACCGCCGCGGTGATGGAATGTCGCTATACCACCGGCTCGATGGGACCGGTCGAACTCGCCCGTGCGAAGAGCCAGTTCACCAAATTGACCCGCGAAAACGCCGATCGCCTGCTGCGGTTCTGGCAGGTTCGCGCGTCGCAGCCGGCGAGGCCGGGCGGGCGCGCGCACTGAGTGCGTCGTGCACGAAGACGCGATGGTTATCGATGCAACCTGTCAAACAGCTGGTTCGGTGTCATCACCCGCGAATGCGGGTGACCCGCTGTTCCGGAGGCGCCAATGCGCAGCTCCCTCCATTCATTGTCCTGACGAAACAGGCCGTGCAAAAACCACGCTGTGATGCTGGATTTTGGAGGGAGAGGCTGATTCGGAGGGCTTGATGGGACACGTCGTCGGGCAGTCGCGCTATC
>NZ_SMYJ01000036.1:0-161053 GCF_009720285.1 Bradyrhizobium sp. BR2003 | reverse complement strand
AAAACGACACCCGCCCTGCTCAAGGCGCTCCGGCCCTGTCCAGCTTGAGGCCACCCCCTCGTCTTCAACTCAAGCCGCCCCTTTTTGCACGGCCTGGAAAGCCAGGACCCCATGACCACCGCATTCGGTGACTGTGCGAGATCGCTACCCCAGCGTCGCGCAACAATTGAGATCTGGGGTAATGGGTCCGGCTTTCGCCAGGACGACGATGAGAATAGGGACGCAGCCTCACGTTCTCGCGACATCATCTGTCCGATCCAGCGCGTCCTGACTTGCAAGGATGGCGGAGATGGAGTCGGAGTGAGCGTCTCAGCGGTCCTGTGCAACGAGGCGCGTGCCATCGTGACCGGTCACCGTCAGCCGCCGCACCATGCCCGGCACATCATCATCGATCGCGACCGGCAGGAAATGTTCGGTGCGGCCTTGCCGCTCGCTCTCGATCAGCACCTCCCGCGTCGCGCCGAACTCCGCATCAAGCCGGCGCTGCAGCGCGGCTTCGCCTGCCGTGCGCAGCCGCCTGGCACGCTCCTTGATCACGTCGCCCTCCACCTGCGGCATCCGCGCGGCCGGCGTGCCCGGACGGCGCGAATAGGGAAACACATGCAGGAAGGTGAGATCGCATTGCTCGACCAGATCAAGCGAGCGCGCAAACATCTCTTCGGACTCGGTCGGGAAGCCCGCGATGATGTCGGCACCGAACGCGATGTCTGGCCGCAGCCGGCGGACCTGCGCGCAGAAATCGATCGCGTCCTGGCGTGAATGCCGGCGCTTCATCCGCTTGAGGATCATGTCATCGCCGGACTGCAGCGACAGATGCAGATGCGGCATCAGCCGCGTATCGTTCGCGATGACATCGAGCAGGTCGCGATCCGCCTCGATCGAATCGATCGACGAGATGCGCAGCCGCTTCAGCTCGGGCACATGACGCAGGATCTGCCGGGTCAACTGGCCGAGTTTTGGCGCGCCCGGCAGGTCGGCGCCATAGCTCGTGAGATCGACGCCGGTCAGCACGATCTCGGCATGGCCGCGCTCGACCAGCGCGCAGACCTGATCGACTACCGCGCCCATCGCCACCGAGCGCGAATTGCCGCGGCCGTAGGGGATGATGCAGAAGGTGCAGCGATGATCGCAGCCGTTCTGCACCTGCACGAATGCGCGAGGCAGGCCGCGCTCGAAGCCGTCGAGCAGATGCGGCGCCATCTCGGTCACCGCCATGATGTCGGCGACCGCGACCTTTTCGCTCGCGTCGATGCCGAACGGCGCCTCGAACGCAGCGCGCGTCGCCTGCCAGGCGTCGCCGCGCATCTTCTCGTCATTGCCGACGACGCGATCGACCTCGGCCATGTCAGCGAACATCTGGCTTTGCGTCTGCGCCGCACAGCCCGTGACGACGATGCGCGCATGCGGGCGTTCGCGTTTCAGCTTGCGGATCGACTGCCGCGCCTGCGCCACCGCCTCGTTGGTGACGGCGCAACTGTTGATGACGATGGTGTCCGAAAGCCCCGCCTGCTCCGCCTCGCGGCGAATCACCTCAGATTCGAATGCGTTGAGGCGGCAGCCAAAGGTGACGACATCGACGCCCATAACCGATCTCACGCCCGATCAAGCGACGCTGGCGAACAGCGCCGGATCGAAGCGGCCCTCATATTCGAAATCGGCGGTGCCGGTCATCAGCACGTGATCGTCGCGCTCGCGCCACTCGATGCCGAGCTTGCCGCCGGGCAGTGTGATCTCGACGCTGCGGTTGGCGCGCTTCAGCCGCGCCGCCGCAACCGCCGTCGCGCACGCCGCCGAGCCGCACGCTTTGGTCAGGCCAGCGCCGCGCTCCCAGGTGCGGATCGTGATGTGGTCGCGATCGACGATGTGGGCCAACGTGATGTTGGCGCGCTCCGGAAAGATCGGATGGTTTTCCAGCAGCGGCCCGAAACGCTCGAGGTCGTAGGCATTGACGTCATCGACCCAGAAGATCGCATGCGGATTGCCCATCGAGACGACCGAGGGCGAGTGCAATACCGGATTGTCGATCGGCCCGACCTGCAGCTCGATGTAGCGGGTGTCGCGAAACTCCTCAGCCAGCGGAATGTCCTGCCAGCCGAACTTCGGCGCGCCCATGTCGACGGTGTAGAGATCGGGCGCCGGACCCTGCCAGCAATTGAGCAGGCCGGCACGGGTCTGGAACGTCGCTGATGTCTGGCCGGTCTTCTCGAAGATCCGCCGCACCACGCAACGCATGCCGTTGCCGCAGGCGCCGGCCTCCGAACCGTCATTGTTGTAGATCGAGATGAACGCTTCGGTGCCGTCGAGCCGCGGCGGCTGCAGCACCATCAGCTGGTCGTAGGGCACGCCACCGGCCGGCGAAGCCACCGCGCGCGCTTCCGCCGCCGACACCTGCGCCCGATCTTGTGCCTCGGAATCGCGCAGGTCGACGACGACGATCTCGTTGCCGATGCCGTTCATCTTGGCGAATGCGTGATTGGCGAGCGCGCTCATCGATTTTCCCAAATTCTGCCCGGTTATATGGCGAGTGATGGCCCGTTAGCCAGCCTGAATAGCCCCATGACACATCTGTCATGGGACGAATGCAGAACTTGCGTGTTAGGAATATCGCACCTCGCGGACCGCGCGCCGGGACAGATCGAGCGGCCGTTTGAGGCAGGGGATGGAGAATAGCCAATGAACCGTATCAACACGCTCCGCGCGGCCCTGGTCGCGCTGCTGCCCTTGGCCGCGATCGCACTGGCAAGCCCGGCCCCTGCCCAGTCGCCGTCAGCCTCGCCCGCTCCCGCGGCGAGCCCGAGCCCAACCCCGGCGCCTGCACCGTCGGCGACGCCGGTGCCCCCGCCGGCCGAGACCAAGTCGCCGGCCGACAGCCCGGCCGCAGCGCAGACCCCGACGCCGGCGCCGGCCGCCCCGGTGCAGACCGCCGACCCCTTCGGCGAACCGTTCACGCTGGAGCCGAAGAAGGTCGTGATGCTGAAGGGCACCGCCAATTGGGATTCCGCCTTCGACGCCCTGATCGAGGCGTTCAAGCAGCTCACCGCGCTGCTCGACAAGGACGGCGTCAAGGCAGCGGGCAATCCGATGATCGTCTACACCTCGACCGACGACACCGGCTTCACCTTCATCGCCGAGATCCCGGTCGATCAGGACGTCAAGAACCTCGGCAAGAACATGAGCATGGGCAATTCGCCTGACGGCAAGGCGCTGAAGTTCGTCCATCGCGGTTCCTACGACAACATGGACAACACCTATGAGGCGATCACCAATCACCTCGACGACAAGAAGCTCGAAGCCAAGGACACCTTTATCGAGGAATACATCACCGATCCGCTGAAGACCGCGGAGGACAAGCTTGTGATCAACGTCTACGTACCCCTGAAGTGAGCCAGATGACCCACCGTCTCCCCTTCGCCGCCACCCTGATCGCGACCACGCTGCTGGCCGCGCCCGTACTGGCCAATGACGACTTTCCGCCGGCGATTTCGGTCACCGGCGAGGCGACCGTGTCGGCGCCGCCCGACCAGGCGCAGCTCGACGCCGGCGTCACCACCGACGCCAAGACCGCACGCGAAGCCGCCGAAGCCAACAATGCGACGATGGGCAAGGTGCTGGCCGCGCTGAAGGGCGCCGGGATCGCGGAGAAGGACTTTCAGACCTCGCGGCTGTCGCTGCAACCGCAATTCGCCAATCGTGGGCCGTCGTCGCCGAGCGCCCCGCCCAGCATCGTCGGCTACCACGCGAGCAATCGCGTCACGATCCGGCTGCACGATGTAAGCAAGGTCGCCAGCGTCATCGACGTGCTGGTCGGCGCAGGCGCCAACGATATCGGCGGGCTCAATTTCTCGGCGTCGCAGGCCTCGAAGCTGCTCGACGACGCCCGCGAAAAGGCGATCGCCGACGCCCGCCGCAAGGCCGAGATCTACGCCAAGGCCGCCGGCGTCACGCTCGGTGCCCCCGTCAATATCGCGGAGGTCGGCTCGGCGCCGGTCCCGGTGTTCCGCACCAAGATGGCCACGGCCGGCTTCGCCGCGCCGACGCCGGTGGCGCAGGGCGAGGAAACGCTGACGGTCAACGTCAGCGTCTCCTGGGCGATCAGGGAGAAGTAGCGATTGTCGTCCCGGCGAAGGTCCGGACGACACTAAGTCTCGAACGCCTGCCCCTGCCTCAGCAGGCGTAGCCCGGATGGAGCGCAGCGCAATCCGGGGCCGACCTCTCCGCGGATGGACTTTCCCGGATTACGCTACGCTTCATCCGGCATACTTATCTCTCTAAATCTCGAACACCTGTCCTGGCTTCAGCGTCAGAAACTTCTCGCGCAGCACCTTGGCCGCGTCGAGCGCCTCGGTGAGCGCGATCGCCGGCGCGTCGATCGCTTCGTCGGTCAGCTGGAACGTGCCGTGGTGATGCGCCAGCGCTTGCGCCGCGCCGCAGTCGACCAGCGCCTTGACCGCATCCTCCGGATTCATGTGCTGGTCGCGCATGAACCAGCGCGGCTCGTAGGCGCCGATCGGCAGGATCGCGAGCCGCAACGGACCATGCGCCTCGGCCACCCGGCGGAAATGCCCCCCGTTGCCGTAACCGGAATCGCCGACGATGTAGAGCTTGCCGGCCGGCGTCTCCAGAACAAAACTCGCCCACAGCGCCTTGTTGCGATCGAACAGCCCGCGCGCCGACCAGTGCCGCGTCGGCACCAGCGTCGCGGCAAGGCCATTGCCAAGCTCGACGCGCTGATGCCAGTCGAACGCCTCGGCTTTGATTGCGGCATCGGATTCGCGCATCGTGACGTCGTTGCCGAGCGGCGTGATCACGCGAGGACCAAATGCCCCCGCAAGTCTCGACAGCGTCGCGACGTCGAGATGATCGTAGTGGCCGTGCGACACCAGCACGACATCGATACTGGGCAGTTTCTCGAATGCGATGCCGGGATCGTTGCGCCGCTTCGGCCCGGCGAAGCTGAACGGTGAGGCACGCATCGACCAGACCGGATCGAACAGGATGTTGAGGCCCGCGGTCTGGATCAGCCAGCTGGCATGACCGACGAAACAGAACCGCACCTTGTCGCCGTCGACGCGGGGCGGCGGCGTATCGGCATGGGGGCTTGGCGCCCATTCCGGCCAGACCGCGCGCTGCCGGCGGCCCCCGAACTGCCAGCGCAGCACCTCACCAAGCGATTTCGGCGGCGAGCCGTCCGGATCGAAGAAGTGCAGGCCGTCGAAATGATCGGAGACGGGGCCGTCGTAGGTTTTCATGTAGATCATCCAGATCGAGGGCACGCCGATCGCCGAGGCGGCTCCGGTCAAGGTTGCAAGCAGGCGGCGGCGGGTGATCAGCACGCGGGTTCCGAAATAGGAGGCAGGCTCCGGTTATATGGGTGGCAGCGGCGAATTCGGAACCAATACGGCAAATCGACGTGATTTCAGTACTTTACTGTCCAAACTGAGCGGATTTCAGCGAAACTTTCCTTGACTTTGCCGCCCCGGCAGCGTTTAACCCGACCACTTTCTCGGAAAGCTCCGTCTTTTCGACCCGCCGACTGGTCCTGGAGGCCAGAGGCCAACGCCCGACAGCGCGATGCGCCCTCGGGCGCGAAAGTGTTTGGACCATCGTCTTGGGCTGACGCCAAGGCGGACTATGTGGTCATCACCCGCAAAAGCGGGTCATGACCAGAAGCGAAAGAAGCGCGCTCACGGGCGCAACGAAGGACAACGGCATTGTTCGACAATCTGTCGGAACGGCTTGGTGGCATTCTCGATCGTCTGACGGGGCGCGGCGCGCTGACCGAAAAGGACGTCGATGCCGCGATGCGCGAGGTGCGCCGCGCGCTGCTCGAAGCTGACGTCGCGCTCGAGGTGGTCCGCAGCTTCATCGACCGGGTCCGCGAGCAGGCGATCGGCGCCACCGTCGTCAAGTCGGTGACGCCGGGCCAGATGGTGGTGAAGATCGTCCATGACGAGCTCGTCGCCACGCTCGGTTCCGACGGCCAGACCATCGATATCAACTCCGTGCCCCCGGTGCCGATCATGATGGTCGGTCTGCAAGGCTCCGGTAAGACCACCACCACCGCAAAGCTCGCGCGCCGCATGGTCCAGCGCGACAAGCGCAAGGTGCTGATGGCCTCGCTCGACGTCTACCGCCCGGCGGCGATGGAGCAGCTCGCGGTGCTCGGCCGCGATCTCGATATTCCGACGCTGCCGATCGTCGCCGGCCAGATGCCGCCGCAGATCGCAAGGCGCGCGTTAGAGGCCGGCAAGCTCGGCGGCTACGACGTCGTGCTGCTCGACACCGCCGGCCGCACCACGCTCGACGAAGACATGATGAAGGAGGCGGCCGAGATCAAAGCCGCCGCCAACCCGCATGAAGTGCTGCTGGTCGCGGATAGCCTCACCGGCCAGGACGCGGTCAACCTCGCACGCTCGTTCGATGAGCGCGTCGGCCTCACCGGCATCGTGCTGACCCGCGTCGACGGCGACGGCCGCGGCGGCGCCGCGCTGTCGATGCGCGCCGTCACCGGCAAGCCGATCAAGCTGATCGGCACCGGCGAAAAGACCGACGCGCTGGAAGACTTCCATCCGAACCGCATCGCCGGCCGCATCCTCGGCATGGGCGACGTCGTCTCGCTGGTCGAGAAGGCCGCCGCCAATATCGACGCCGAGAAGGCCGCGCGCACCGCCGAGCGGATGCGCAAGGGTCAGTTCGATCTCAACGACATGCGCGAACAGCTGCAGCAGATGGCCAATATGGGCGGCATCGGCGGCCTGATGGGCATGATGCCCGGCATCTCCAAGATGAAGAACCAGATCGCGGCGGCCGGCATCGACGACAAGATCCTGAAGCGCCAGGTCGCGATCATCGATTCGATGACGCGGCAGGAGCGCAAGAACCCGGACATCTTGAAGGCGAGCCGCAAGAAGCGCATCGCGGCGGGCGCCGGCCAGAGCGTCGAGCACGTCAACAAGCTCTTGAAGATGCACCGGAACATGGCCGACATGATGAAGGCCATGGGAAGCGGCAAGCGCGGCCCGCTCGCCGGCATCGCGCAGGCGATGGGTTTTGGCGGCGGCATGAAGCCGCCCTCGGCCGAGGAGATGAAGGCGCTCGCCGAGAAGATGCAGGGCGGCGCCGGCGGCGGCCTGCCGAACCTGCCGAAGGATCTGCCCGCGGGCCTGCGCGGCGGCCTGCCGAACGTGCCAGGCCTGACCGGCCTTTCCGGCAAGCCGATGCTGCCGGGCCTCGGCGGCTTCCCGGGCAAGAAGAAATGAGGAATTCGTCGCGACGGCTCACACGGGACCGGCGCGACGCGGAATGCCAATCAATCGAACACATCGACCTTTGAAGGAGAACTGAATGTCCGTTGTTATCCGCCTCGCTCGCGCAGGCACCAAGAAGCGTCCGGTCTATCACGTCGTCGTCGCCGACTCGCGCTTCCCGCGCGATGGCCGCTTCATCGAGCGTCTCGGCCACTTCAACCCGCTGCTGCCGAAAGACAACGAGTCGCGCCTGAAGCTCGACATGGACAAGGTGAAGGCCTGGCTCGCCAAGGGCGCGCAGCCGTCGGATCGCGTGACCCGCTTCCTCGACGCCGCCGGCGTCAAGAAGCGCGCGCCGCGCAACAACCCGGAAAAGGCCGTGCCGCGCAAGGAGCGCAAGGCGCAGGCCGAAGCCGCCGCCAAGGCTTAAGGCTGAACGGCGACCACGGTGGCTGCACCGGTCTGTGTCGCCCGTATCGGCGCTGCGCATGGCGTGCGCGGCGCCGTCAGGCTTTGGACCTTCACCGAAGATCCGCTGGCCGTGAAGGACTACGGCCCGCTGATGACCAAGGACGGCACGCGCCAGTTCGAGGTCACGCATGCGCGCGAGGCCAAGGACCATCTGGTGGTGACGCTGAAGGGCGTCGCCAGCCGCGATGATGCCGAACGACTCAACGGGCTCGAGCTCTACGTTCCGCGCGACCGGCTGCCGGACACCGACGACGGCGAATATTACCACACCGATTTGATCGGGCTCGCCGCGGTGACGACGACGGAGCAGCCGCTCGGCAAGGTGATCGCGATCCACAATTTCGGCGCCGGCGACATCATCGAGATCGCCCCGCCGCAGGGCGCGACGATGCTGCTGCCCTTCACCAACGCCGTGGTGCCGACTGTCGATCTCGACGGCGGCCGCGTGGTGATCGACTTGCCCACGGAAATCGACGGCGACGATCCGTCGGCCGCCTGAACCAAAAATATCAGCCCGTCATCCGGCCCTGCTGCTCGAGCCAGTCGCAGAACACCGCGCTGTGCGGATCGTTGCTGCGGCCTGCGGGAAAATACGCGAAGTAGCTCCGCGCCGGCAGGCTGACATCCGGAAACGGCGTCACCAGGCGCCCGGCCGCGAGATCGTCCGCGATCAGCGCGGTCGGTCCCATCGCAACGCCGAGGCCGTCGAGCGCGGCCTGGATCGTCAGATAGAAATGATCGAAGGTCAGTGCCGCCGCCGGCTCCAGCGCGGATTGCCCGGCCTCGGCGAGCCAGTCGCGCCACAGCCGCGGCATCGACGTGACATGCAGCAGCGTGTGCCTGGAGAGATCTGCGATCTCATTGAGCGGCAGCTGCGCTGATAGCGACGGACTGCACACCGGCAATCTCCGCTCCGACACCAGGAAGCGTGACGAGAAGCCGTGGAAGGTGTCGGGGCCACCGCGGATCACGACGTCGAACGTATCCGGCAGCGCATCCACCGGATCGTTCGACGTGCTCAGGCGCACCTCGATATCGGGATGCTCGGCGCGAAACCGGCTCATCCGCGGTAATAGCCAGCGCAGGCTGAAGGTCGCGAGCGCATTGACGCGCAACACCGCGACCGCTGCATCGCCACGCCGCTCGCGATGCTGCTGCACGGCGGCGGAAATCCGGTCGAGCGCGGGTGCGAACTCTGCCAGCAATGCCGCGCCTGCCGGCGTCAGCACCACACGCCGCACCGATCGCCGAAACAGCGACGGCTCGCCCAGCCATTCCTCGAGCAGGCGGATCTGCTGACTGACCGCGCCATGGGTCACGCTGAGCTCGGCGGCGGCCTCCTTGAAGCTGCCGAGGCGCGCGGCGGCCTCGAAGGCGCGGACCGCATTGAGTGGCGGCAGGCTGCGGCGTGGGACGAACATGATTCCTCAATACAAGATTTTCTAACGCATGATCCGACTATGACTGATTTGTGACAACGGCCTTGGCCGCGCATACTGCATACAAGCTGCTTATATAGCTTTCTTTTTTGAGGTCCCTCCCGATGCTCACCCGTCCCAACTTTAGATTTTCTTGCACCGGAGGGCGGCAATGAGCGTATCGGCTGAAACCGGCGCGGCGCGACCCGACCGTGCCCGGCCAACCCGCACCCTGACCGTGACCGGGCTCAATCACGCCCTCCACGACGGCTACACCGACGTCATCTACGTGCTGCTGCCGGTCTGGCAGGCCGAATTCGCGCTGAGCTACGGCCTGCTGGCGCTGCTGCGCGGGCTCTATGCCGGCGCCATGGCCGGGCTGCAGATTCCGGTCGGCCGTATCGCGGAGCGGATCGACGGCAAGGTCATCCTGATCGCGGGCACGGCGCTGTCGGCGCTTGGCTACGCGTTTGCCGGATTCTCCGGCGGTGTCATTGGCCTTGGCCTCGCCCTCGCGCTCTCCGGCGCGGGGTCGAGCACGCAGCATCCGATCGCTTCCGCCGCGGTGTCGCGTGCCTATGGCACGGCGGCACGCGGGCCGCTCGGCATCTACAATTTCACCGGTGATCTCGGCAAGGCCGCAATCCCGGCGCTGACCTCGATCCTGCTCGTGATCATGTCGTGGCGGCACACGCTGCTCGTGCTCGCTCTCGCAGGCTTGCTGGTCGCGATCTGCATCGCGCTCTGGATGCCCTCGGTCGGCAAGGGCGCCGAGCACAAGGCGACATCAGCATCGCGCGGCGCCAGCACAGGCGGCGGCTTTCGCTGGCTGCTCGCGATCGGAATCCTCGACACCGCGGTCAGGATGGGCTTTCTCACCTTCCTGCCGTTCCTGTTGCGCGACAAGGGCGCCTCGCTACCGACCAATGGCCTCGCGCTGGCGCTGGTCTTCATCGGCGGCGCCGCGGGAAAATTCACCTGCGGCTGGCTCGGCGAGCGGGTCGGCACGTTGCGCACCGTGCTGATCACCGAAGGCGGCACGGCGGCGCTGATCGTCGCCGCGCTGGCGCTGCCACTTGCACCGGCCATCGTGCTGCTGCCGGTGCTCGGCGTGATGCTCAACGGCACGTCATCGGTGCTCTACGGCACGGTGCCCGAGCTTACCCCCGCGCATCAGACAGAGCGCGCCTTCGCGCTGTTCTATACCGGAACGATCGGATCGGGCGCGATCGCGCCGGTGCTCTACGGCCTGCTTGGCGACGCACTCGGCCCGACGCTCGCCACCGCTGCGACCGCGCTCACGGCGCTGGCGATCTGTCCGCTGGCAGTGGCGCTCGCGCGGCATCTCGCCGACGATCCAACGACGGCGTGAGGCTTAATTGGCCCAGGTCTTGTAGCCCGGATGGAGCGAAGCGCAATCCGGGGCCGCTCCTCGTTGCTTGCATGATTCCCGGATTGCGCTTCGCCTCATCCGGGCTACTTAAGCAATGGTGTCACGGAGCATCCCAATGACAAGCACGCACAAGGCCTGGCGGCTGCACGCCCACAATGATCTCCGCTTCGAGGATGTCGCGACGCCGAGGCCCGCACCCGACGGCGTCGTGGTGCGGATCGAGGCCGGCATGGTGCTGTCCTATACCAACAGGCTTTTGTCCGGCGCGTTGCCCTACAGCCTGCCGCCGATGCCGTTCGTGCCGGGCACCAATGCGATCGCGCGCGTCGTCGCCACCGGCGAGAACGTCACCCATGTGCAATGCGGCGACCGCGTGTTCCTCAGCCCGCATCTGCGCGGCGACGTGCCGGATCGCGATCCGCCGCAGATCCTGATCGGCCTCACCGCGACGGTGACGACGCCGGAAGCGTTCGCCTTGCAGGCGCGCTGGCGCGACGGCGTGTTCGCGGAGATCGCGCACTGGCCGGCCGCCTGCGTCACGCCGCTTGCCAATCTCGACGACAAGCCGGCCACCGAATTGATCGGGCTCGCAAAACTGATCGTGCCGTTCGGCGGATTGCAGCGCTCCGGCCTGCGCGGCGGCCAGACCATCGTCATCAACGGCGCGACCGGCTATTTCGGTTCGGGCGGCGTGATGCTCGCGGTCGCGATGGGCGCGGGCCGCGTCGTTGCGGTCGGACGCAAAGAGACCGCGCTCGAGCAGTTGCGCGATGCGTTCGGCCCGCGCGTCATTCCCGCCGTTGTCAGCGGCGATGCCGCAGCCGACCTTGCGGTCATCCGCCGCGCCGCTGGCGGCACCGCCGATGTCGCGCTCGATTTGCTCGGCGCCGCCAAGAGCACGTCGACCACACTGTCCTCTCTGCGCGCGCTCAGGCGTGGCGGTCGGATGGTGCTGATGGGCAGCGCCGAGGTGCCGCTCGAGCTCTCGTTCCGCGAGATGCTGGCCAACGATTGGGAGGTGGTCGGACAGTTCATGTACGACCGCACGGCACCAGGCCAGCTCGCCGGCCTCGCCGCCGAAGGCTTGCTGGACCTGCGCAAGATCAATGTCGCGAGCTTCAAGCTTGCCGACTTCCGCCGTGCGGTGGATGCGGCCGCGATGATGCAGAGCCTCGACCTCACGGCCGTGGTGCCGTAACCAGAGGCCATGACATCGCAAGAGACCCCAGCCCCGGCGACACCATGGCGCGCCACCGTGCTGACCCTGTTCCCGGACATGTTTCCGGGGCCACTCGGCGTGAGCCTCGCCGGCAAGGCGCTGGCCGGCGGACTGTGGTCGCTGGAGGCTCGCGACATCCGGGCCTCGGCCACCGACAAGCACCGCAGCGTCGACGACACGCCGGCCGGCGGCGGCCCGGGCATGGTGCTGCGGGCCGATGTCCTGGCGGCGGCGATCGACGCCGCTAACATCGCGCCTGACCGCCCGCGCCTCTTGATGAGCCCGCGCGGTCGGCCATTGACCCAGACCCAGGTCGCGGAGCTGGCGACCGGGCCCGGCCCCCTGATCGTCTGTGGCCGCTTCGAGGGCATCGACCAGCGGGTGATCGAGGCGCGGGGCCTCGAGGAGGTCTCGATCGGCGATTATGTGCTGTCCGGCGGCGAAATCGCCGCGATGGCCCTGATCGACGCCTGCGTCCGCCTGCTGCCGGGGGTAATGGGCAAGCAGGCCTCGGGAACCGAGGAAAGCTTTTCCGAAGGGCTACTGGAATACCCCCAATACACCCGCCCGCAGGAGTTCGAGGGCCGGCCAATCCCGGAAATCCTGATTTCCGGCGATCACGCCAAGGTCGCGGCTTGGCGGCTGGCCCAGTCCGAGGCCCTGACGGCGGCCCGGCGGCCCGATCTCTGGGCCCGCAAGGCCGGCCAAAAAGCCTCGCGGCGAGGGACAAAAAACACGACAGACGGGTGACAAACCCTGCGCTTTGCCTTATACGGGCGGCCAAATCCGCACCCGCGCAGGATAGATGGACGTTTGCGCAGCCCGCGAAAGGCTGGGCGCGCCGCCGATGGAGATTTCAATGAACCTTATTCAGCAGCTCGAAAAAGAGCAGTTCGACAAGCTCGCCGCCACCAAGGATATCCCGGAATTCGGACCCGGCGACACCGTCATCGTCAACGTGAAGGTGGTCGAAGGCGAGCGTACCCGCGTACAGGCCTATGAAGGCGTTTGCATCGGTCGTTCCGGCCAGGGCCTCAACGAGAGCTTCACCGTGCGCAAGATCTCCTACGGCGAAGGCGTCGAGCGCGTCTTCCCGGTGATGTCGCCGATGATCGACTCGATCAAGGTCGTGCGTCGCGGCAAGGTTCGTCGCGCCAAGCTTTATTATCTGCGCAACCTGCGCGGCAAGTCGGCCCGCATCGTCGAGAAGCAGGACCGTCAGACCGCCGTCGGCGAGTAACGTTTCCCGCATAGCGTTTTCGAGCGAAGTGGGGACCGGTTCGCGTCAAGCAAACGCGTCAAAACAAGAAGCGGATGTGACCGAAAGCGCGGGGCCTGCCCCCGCGCTTTTTTGTTGCGGCATACCTATCTGACGTGCAGGTCCGCGCATGGATCGATTGTCGCGGGCGCGAGCCCTGTGTTAGAAATTTGGAATGGTTCCGGATCAAGCAAGCCAGCGCTGTCCAAGTCAGTGCTCAAGTCAGACCTGCAAGCGCGTCGTGATCGACGATCGCTCGCGGCTGCCCGGCCGCTTCTTCGGGCGCTTTGCGACATCGGCAACGTCTGAGCTTAGACGCGCAGCGTAACGCTGCCTGGACGCTTTTCGCCTGTCCGCGCGCTTAAGACGCGCTCATGCCATTCCACCACTGATTTTCTTCTGGAGCTGAAGCTCATGTCCAAACCGACCACGCTGTACGACAAGATCTGGAACGACCATCTGGTCCACGAGGCCGAGGACGGCACCTGCCTGCTCTATATCGATCGCCATCTGGTGCACGAGGTGACCTCGCCGCAGGCGTTCGAAGGGCTGCGCGCCGCCGGCCGCAAGGTGCACGCGCCCGAGAAGACGCTCGCCGTCGTCGACCACAACATCCCGACCACCGACCGCTCGAAGCCGAACCCCGACCCTGAAAGCATCGAGCAGATGCGGGTGATGGCAGAGAACGCCAAGGAATTCGGCATCGAGTATTACAACGAGTTCGACAAACGCCAGGGCATCGTTCACGTCATCGGCCCGGAGCAGGGTTTTACGCTGCCCGGCACCACCATCGTCTGCGGTGACAGCCACACCTCGACGCATGGCGCGTTCGGCGCGCTCGCGCACGGCATCGGCACCTCCGAGGTCGAGCACGTGCTGGCGACGCAGACGCTGATCCAGAAGAAGGCCAAGAACATGCGCGCGATCGTCGACGGCAAGTTGCCCGAAGGCGTGACCGGCAAGGACATCATCCTGGCGATCATCGGCGAGATCGGCACCGCCGGCGGCACCGGCTACGTGCTGGAATATGCCGGAGAGGCGATCCGTGCGCTCTCGATGGAAGGCCGCATGACGGTCTGCAACATGTCGATCGAAGGCGGCGCGCGCGCCGGCCTGGTTGCGCCCGACCAGAAGGCGTTCGACTTCCTGCGCGGCCGCCCGAAGGCCCCGAAGGGCGCCGCCTGGGACGCCGCGATGCGCTACTGGGAGACGCTGCGCTCCGACGAGGGCGCGCATTTCGACCACGAAATCCGCCTCGATGCCGCCAAGCTGCCGCCGATCGTCACCTGGGGCACGAGCCCTGAGGACGTCATCTCGGTGACCGGCTTCGTGCCCGATCCGGACAAGATCGCGGACGAGGCCAAGCGCATCTCCAAGCATCGCGCGCTGAAATATATGGGCCTGTCCGCCGGTACGAAGATCACCGACATCAAGCTCGACCGCGTCTTCATCGGCTCCTGCACCAACGGCCGCATCGAGGATCTGCGTGCCGCTGCGAAGATCGCCGAGGGCAAGACCGTCAACGCCAACGTCAACGCGATGATCGTGCCGGGCTCGGGCATCGTGAAGGAGCAGGCGGAAGCCGAAGGCCTCGACAAGATATTCATTGCGGCCGGCTTCGACTGGCGCGAGCCGGGCTGCTCGATGTGCCTTGCGATGAACCCGGACAAGCTGAAGCCGGAAGAGCGCTGCGCCTCGACCTCGAACCGCAACTTCGAGGGCCGCCAGGGCTTCAAGGGCCGCACCCATCTGGTGTCGCCGGCGATGGCCGCGGCCGCCGCGATCGCCGGACACTTCGTCGACGTCCGCGACTGGCGGTAAGGTACGCGCAGGTTTCGTCTCAAGCTCGAGCCGTTTCGGAAACGGCTCGTTAACGGGGCGCACGCACACTGCCTCCTTGCGAAAACGAGCCTTCGCAAGGAGCGCGTGCCGTGGCCGATAAACCCGAATTCGTCGACATGATCAGCGAGGCGACGCGCCAGAAGCGCCGTCGTGCCGTGACGCGCATCATCGACCCGCTTCCCGAGGTGAAGGAAACCTCGCGCCTCAGCCATTGGCCGCCGGAGCGCTGGACGCAATGGCGGATGGAAAACCTGACGCCGTGGAAGATAAAGTCCTGGAAGCTGAAGAACTGGGATTAGCGCTTCTTGCTTGACGGTTTCTTCACGCCAACCGGCGTTCACTTCGCTCGAACACGCTCCGGCGCGCAAAGAGAGTGACCCAACAAGACGGGCGCCGTGAGGCGCCCGCTGTCGTTTCAGACTTTACCAATAGACCCGGTACGGCCGCCAGTAGTGGCGGTGGTGCCACCATGGCCGGCAGATCCGGCGCGGACCGTAATAGGTCCAGACCACCCGGCAACGGCGGTGATGATAGTAGGCCGGGTAATAGTAGGACGATCCGTAGAAGAAGCGCCGATGATGGAAGTGTCGGCGGTAGTACGGCCGATAGCCGTAGCGGTAACCGCCGCCATAGAAGCGGTGGTAACCGCCATAATGGCGATGGAAGCCGCCACCATGGAAGCCGCGGAACCCACCGCCGTGAAACCCGCCACCGCGGAAGCCGCCACCATGAAAACCTCCACCGCCGTGGCCACCGCCGTGCCGGACCTGGGTCGTCATGGCATCGGCCGCAGACTTTGCCGCGGGCGCGGTGCCCGGGCTCACCAGCGACAGCGCTTCGGCGCGCTGCTGCGAAGCGACCGACAACGCGAAGACCGCGGCCGCCGCAACGCCGAGACGGCGCACCAATCCGCGCCGCAAATAGCTCTCCCTCATCTCTGAACCTCCCTGACAACGGCAACGAGCACCACGCTGCATGGCAGCAGGCTTCATTGCGTTCATTGCAGTCGCTCCCGGCATCACGCTAGAAACCGCTGAGTGAATGCGCCATGAACGCGCAAAACGCAGCGACGAAACGTCCGGAGGAACGCCAGTGACTGTCTATGTGATCGTGCAACTCAAGATGACCGATCGCGCCGCCTATGATCGGTATCAGGCGCGCTTCTTCGACGTGTTCAGGAAGTTCAATGGACGCCTGCTGTCGGCAGACGAGCAGCCCGCGGTGCTCGAGGGCAGCTGGGATCGCGACAAGCTGGTTCTGATGTCGTTCCCTGACGAAGCCGCATTCCGTGCCTGGTCGGAGTCGCCCGAGTATGTCGAGATCTCGAGGGATCGCAAGGCGGGTGCGCAGGGCGTTGTGCTGCTGGCGAAGGGCTTCGCGCCCTGAGGCGGACGGAGCAGCTCCGATCGGAGCTGCTCCGTTGTTGCACGGCTGATGTCGCGCCCGGCGCGACTGCGCGCATTACCAGAACGGGCCGAACCCGAAGCCGAAGGTGAATGGCGCCGGCGCGGCATATGGGTACGGCCGATAGTAAGAGGGCCTCCCGTAGTAATAGGAGCCGTACGGCCGATAATCGGAGTAGGGCCGGTAGTACGGCCGGTAGCCGTGGTGATGGTGGCGACGATGGTAGTGGTGATGATGGCGCTGCGCGCTGATATCAGTTGCCTTGCCTGCTTGCCGCTGTGGTGCCGCGGCCTGCGGCTTGGCTGCTGCCGCGGCGGTTGCCGATGCCGGCGCTGTCAACGCGAATGCACACGCGACAGCCGCAACACCGATCCATCTCATCATGATCAACTCCTGCAGATTGCGATTGATATCATCCCGCGTGGGCGAATCTGCCGGTTTGATGGCTGAGAACGACAACAGGCCCGCCGCTCACGGGCCTGTGTCTCAACTGCGCTGATACGCCGCGCGATCAACGGCGCCAGTGGCGACGATGCCCCCAGCCCCAGCCGCGGTGATGTCCGCGATGCCAGCCACGATGCCAGCCGCGCCCGCCCCAGCGTACCTGCGTGCTCGCCTGGTTCGCGTTGTCCTGAACCGTTGCGGCTGTGCCCGGCGTGGCGAGCGACATCGCGCTTGCACGCTCGGCCGGCGCCGCCAATACCAACACGGCACCGACAGCCGCGAGCCCCAGAACCTTCATCGCTTTCATGAATTGTCTCCTTGATCCCTTGAAGTCACGTCTTGCAACGACGACCCGAACTTCTGCTTGACGCGTTTTCCTTACGCAAACCGGTATCCATCCCGCATCACGTGCGGGACAGGCTTCGCTGGAAAACGCTTGAGCTTTCGAATCGACCCGTTGCCGCGACGCAGATCGCTAGCAGAATGCGGACGACGTGAATGGAAAGTGAATAACTGCGCCACGATCATGAATGCTGCCAGCGCGCTTCAGGTTCCGACACAGCCGCAGGATTTTCGTGTCAATGCGTAAATCCGGCATAGACGATGGTCGCATGGTGTGGGAACGGCAGGATTGATCGCGGCTGTTGCGATGATCGGCGCGACGCGCCGACATCTGCGTAACTAGCCCGGCCGCCAGAAGCAGTTCATGCGCGGCGTGATCACCGTACCGCTCGGCCGGTGCTCCTGCACATAAGTCGCGGTGCAGTCGCGCACGGCGTTCGGACCGGGATTGTAGCGCGGGATGACATCGGGTTCCCAATGATCGGGTTGGGACCGGTAGATCGGCACGCGCTTCAGCCGGCGGCGCTCGACGACGCGCTCGCGCACGACCGGTGCCGCCTCGCCGACGCGCGCCTCAGCTGCCGCGCTCTGTGCCTGCGCCTCCGCTGCCGGGAGCGAGAGCCCGACTGCACCAGCCAACAGCGCTACCGCCACGATCCGTTTCATTACGCCCACCCAAGCTCGATTCTTGAGCCCCATTCGTGGGCAGCACGGTCTCCCATTGCGCCGCCAAGGTCAACTGCGCTGGCGCCGCCGATAGCACTCGCGCTAAAGGAGTGTCATGTGGACCACAGAAAAAGCCCCCTCGCTCGCCGAGATGGAGGCCATGGCGCACGAGGTTTTCGAGCGCCTGCCCAAGGCGTTCCGGGCCCTCTGCGAGGGTCTGATCATCCGCGTCGACGATTTCCCGACCGACGAGGTGCTCGACGAGATGCAGGCCGAGAGCGAGTTCGACCTGCTCGGCCTGTTTCACGGCATCGGCCTGCCACAGCGGAGCCATGGCGACGTGGCCCGGCTGCCGAACCTGATCTGGCTGTACCGCCGGCCGATCCTGGACTACTGGGCCGAACACGACGAGACCCTCGGTCACATCATCCGCCACGTGCTGATCCATGAGATTGGGCACCATTTCGGCCTCTCCGACGCCGATATGGAGGCGATTGAGGCCGATGCGGGCTAAAACGGAAAAGGGCTGCAGCCCTGCAGAAATGGCCCTTTTACCGCTGTCACATTCGCGATAAACATCCTGCCGATATCCGCTATCTTTTGCCTGGGAAGAGCACCGATGGACAAGTTCACCACGCTGGAAGGCGTCGCGGCGCCGCTGAAGATCATCAATGTCGACACCGACATGATCATTCCGAAGCAGTACCTCAAGACCATCAAGCGTACCGGCCTTGGCAAGGGGCTTTTCTCCGAGCAGCGTTACAAGGATGACGGCAGCGAGAACCCGGATTTCGTCCTCAACCAGCCCGCCTATCGCAACGCGAAGGTGCTGGTCGCCGGCGACAATTTCGGCTGCGGCTCGAGCCGCGAGCACGCACCTTGGGCACTGCTCGATTTCGGCATCCGCTGCGTGGTCTCGACCTCGTTCGGCGACATCTTCTACAACAACTGCTTCAAGAACGGCATCCTGCCGATCCGCGTGTCGCAGGAGGACCTCGACAAGCTGTTCGACGACGCCGAGCGCGGCGCCAACGCGACGCTGACCATCGACCTCCCCAACCAGGAGATCCGCGGTCCGGACGGCGGCAAGGTCAAGTTCGAGATCGACCCGTTCCGCAAGCACTGCCTGATCAACGGCCTCGACGACATCGGCCTGACGATGGAGAAGAAGACGTCGATCGACAGCTACGAGGCCAAGCTCAAGGAACGTGCCTGGGCTTGAGGCTCAGCGCATCATCGTGCCCCGGTGCCGTCAGGCGCCGGGGCTTTTCTTTGCCAAATTCGCTCGCCGCAAACCCGCTGATAGCTGACGCGCATGCTGCCTGACATCGTCACCTTCTGGCACGGCTCGATGGACGCACTGCGTCAGACCTGCCTGCGCTCGCAGGCGGCGGCGGGGCACAAGGTCACCGTCTACAGCTTCGATCCGATTCCCGGCCTGCCCGACGGTATCGGCAATGCCGAAGCCGAGGCCGTGCTGCCGCATTCGTTCGCGGAGAAGCTGCGCCCGGCGGAGCCCGACGGCTCGTGGCGCGACTGGACCATGCTGCAGTTCAGCGACTTCTTCCGCATGCGCCTGATGGCGCAGCGCGCCGGCCTCTGGCTCGACGCCGACGTGCTGCTGCTGAAGGGCGTCGAGTTCGATCCGGCAAAGCCCTATTTTGCCTGGGAGCGGCCGCGGCAGCTCGGCAACTCCGTGCTGTATCTGCCGCAGGATGATCCGATCGTGCGCGCCTTCGAGGCGCTGATGCAGCAGGACGAGTTGATCCCGGACTGGCTGGCGCTGCGGCACCGCCTGACCTTTGCGATGCGCCGGCTGCGCGGCAAATCCAACCGCCTCGCCGACATTCGCGTCGCGATCTACGGCCCGGCGGCGCTGACCGCGCTGGCGCGCCGCGCCGGCGAATTGCAGCACGCGCTGCCGAAGCGTTCGTTCTATGCGGTACACGCCGAGCCGAGACTGTTCTTCGAGCCGTCGGATTTTTCGCGCTACTTGAACGATCCCGGGATCATCGGCCTGCATATCTCGCCGAAGGGACGCGGCAAGGAGGCGCCGATCCCCGGCAGCCTCTATGCGTGGGCGGCGGAGCATTTCGGACAGGGTTGACCTGTTTGATCTGGCGCAACAGCGGATTGCGCCATTGTGGTCTTATTGGACAGGCTCTCACCGTCGGAGGGGTCCGCCATGACCACCGAAGCAAAGGTTTACCCCGTTCTCCGATACTTGATCGACGTTTTCGGCGATTGGCTGAAGCATCGCAAGGAACTCGGCGAATTGCGGGAGCTCGATACCGCAAGCTTCAACCAGATTGCGAGCGACCTGCGAATCAGCCCGGGCGACCTCAATGAGTTGGTGCGCCAGGGGTCACACAGTGCCGACGAACTGCCAAAGCTGCTTGAGGCGCTCGGAATCGATCAAGAGAAACTGGCACGCACCGAGCCTCTGGTTCTGCGCGACATGGAGCGGGTCTGCAGCCTGTGTAACCACAAGCGTCAATGCGAGGATGACCTCGCTGCCGGCGTCTCGCCTGCGCGCTATCATCGATATTGTCTTAACGCTTCGACGATCGATGCCTTGGGCGATTTGGTCGAGAAGTGAACACGGGTCGGCTAGCTAGCGAGGTGTCGGGATGCAGGGTCGGCAGGTCGCTTGGTACCGCGTGGCATTGGCCTTGACGGTTGCGGCGGCGGCGCTCTTTCTATTGCGTATGCACAATGCCAATGGCGCCGAACCACAATCGGAAAGCATTACCGCGGGACGTAGGCTGGCCGAGGCCTGGTGCATGGAATGCCATACGATCGGTGCGGTCGCGGCGGGCGCGAAGAGAGTGCCGCCGGATTTCGCCGCAATCGCCAACCGGCCCTCGACGACGGCCCTCTCGCTCAAGGTATTCCTGCAGACTAGTCACCCGACGATGCCTAACATCATCATTGGGCCGGGCCAGGCCGACGACCTCGTCGACTACATTCTGAGCCTAAAATATAGGTAGAGCGTTTTCGAGCGAAGCGGATACCGGTTCGCGTGAAGAAAACGCGTCAAGACAAGGAGCAAGAGCTTTGGTTCTGATTCAATCAGAGCCGAAGCTCTTGCCGTCGCGGGACGGTTATCACGACCCCATCGCGGCGATCGCATCGGCGATCGCGATGGTGCGCTTGGCCATCTCGGCGTGCAGGCGCTCGACCATGCGGCCGTCGAGCTGGATCGCGCCGCGCGAGGCGTTCTCCGGCTTCTCGAAGGCGGCAATGATCTTGCGCGCCTCGGCGACCTCGGCCTCGGGCGGCGTGAAGATCGCGTTGCAGGCATCGATGTGGCTCGGATGGATCAGCGTCTTGCCGTCGAAGCCGAGATCGCGGCCCTGCGCGCATTCCTCGGCGAAGCCGTCGACATTGCTGATGTCGCTGTAGGGTCCGTCGAGGATCTCGAGGCCGTGCGCGCGGGTCGCCAGGATGCAATGCGTGATCATCGGGATCATCGCCGCGCGGCCCGGCTTCATCCGGATCCGGGTTTCGCGCGCAATGTCGTTCGGCCCGAACACGAAGCCGGCGAGCCGGGTTTCGGAATCCTTCGAGGCCGCGGCCAGCTTGTCGGCGTCGAGCACCGCGCGCGCGGTTTCGATCATCGCCCAGACCCGGATCGAGGCAGGCGCATTGATGTCGCTGAGGCGATCGGCGACGGCGTTGAGATCGTCGACGGTCGAAATCTTGGGAACCAGGATGCCGTCCGGCTGCGCCTTGCCGGCCATGCCGATGTCGTCGACCCACCAGGGCGTGTCGAGCGCGTTGATGCGGATCAGGACCTCGCGCTTGCCAAAGCCCTTGGCCGCGACCGCCTTGGCGATCTGCTCCCGCGCCGTGGCCTTGGCGTCGGGGGCAACGGAATCCTCCAGGTCGAGGATAATGCCGTCCGCCGGCAGCGTCCGGGCCTTTTCCAGCGCCCGTGCATTCGATCCCGGCATGAACAACAGGCTGCGGCGCGGACGGGTCATCGACATTCTCCTGGGGGCTTGGGCTCCGCCAGTGTCCATTGTTTGGGCATCGGGCGGAACCATTCTTCAACGCTGCCCTATCATCTCAGGCCACACGCCGAAAGTCTTGTTCCCGTCACCCGCATGTGGTTAGCCAGAGGCCATGAAATTCTTTCCGAAGCAGTTGATCGACGGCTACCGGACGTTCGCGACCCAGCGGCTGCCGACCGAGCAGTCGCGCTACCGCGACCTGTCGGAGCGCGGCCAGTTTCCCGAGACCATGGTGATCGGCTGCTGCGATTCCCGCGTCTCGCCGGAGGTGATCTTCGACGCCGGCCCCGGCGAATTGTTCGTGGTCCGCAACATCGCGAACCTGGTTCCTGTCTATCAGCCCGACAGCAACGCCCACGGCGTCTCGGCCGCCCTGGAATACGCCGTGACCGTTTTGAAGGTGAAGAATATCGTGGTGCTGGGCCACGCGCAGTGCGGCGGCATCCGCGCCTTCGTCGACAAGATCAAGCCGCTCACCCCCGGCGACTTCATCGGTAAATGGATGCAGATGTTCATCAAGCCCGGCGAGGTCGTCGAGCAACGCGAGCATGAGACGATGCAGGACTTCGTCGTCCGTATCGAGAAGGCCGCGGTGTTCCGCTCGCTGGAGAACCTGATGACCTTCCCGTTCGTGCGCGAACGTGTGGAGAGCGGCGAGATGCAGCTGCACGGCGCCTATTTCGGCGTCGCCGAAGGCTCGCTGTTCGTGCTCGACCGGGTCGCGAAGGAATTCATCAGTGTCCGCGACGAGCTGAAATCAGGCGGATAGAATCTACTCCCCGCCGTGATGGCTGCTACCCCAGCGGTCGGAGATCGCGAGCATGAAGGCCGAGACCACGAACACCAGGTGCACGCCGACCAGCCAGGCGAGCTTGCTGGGATCGAAGACGGTATCGATGTTCATGAACGCCTTCAGCACCTGAATGGCCGAGATCGCGACGATCGACGCCAGCAGCTTTTGCTTCAGGCCGCCGAAATCGACCTTGGTCATCCAGTCCGGCCAATCCGGGTGCCCTTCCGGATCGATCTTCGAGACGAAATTCTCGTAACCGGAAAACACCACGATCAGGATCAGATTGCCGGTCAGCGAGATGTCGATCAGCGCCAGCACGCCGAGAATGATGTCGGATTCCTTGGCATCCGGCACATGCAGGATGAAGTGCCACAGCTCCATGCAGAACTTGAGCAGCAACGCCGCGAGGCTGATGACGAGGCCGAAATAGAACGGCGCCATCAGCCAGCGGCTGTTGAAGAGCAGGTTCTCGAAACGACGTTCAACGCGCTTGAGCGTCGGATTGGGCCGATAGGTCGCCGGTTGTTCCGCTTCCGCCATGGCACGCGCTTCCTGACGCCGTCTCGCTATGCTCGCCGGTTATTTGCGCACGATCTTCTCGGAAAACCGCTTCGCACTTTTCCGGATCGTGCTGCTAGGCCGCCTTCTGCTTGGCGGTGATCAGCTTGCGGTTGATCAGGACCTCGGCGATCTGCACGGCATTCAGCGCCGCGCCCTTGCGCAGATTGTCCGACACGCACCAGAACGACAGGCCGTTCTCCACCGTCGCATCCTCGCGGATCCGGCTGATATAGGTGGCGTCCTCGCCGGCGGCCTCATAGGGCGTGACGTAGCCGCCCGGCTCGTGCTTGTCGATCACGAGGCAGCCCGGCGCATTGCGCAGGATGTTGCGCGCCTCGTCCGGCGTGATCGGATTGGCGAACTCGACGTTGACGGCTTCGGAGTGACCGACGAAGACCGGCACGCGCACGCAGGTCGCGGCGAGCTTGATCTTCGGATCGAGGATCTTCTTGGTCTCCGCCATCATCTTCCACTCTTCCTTGGTGTAGCCGTCTTCCATGAAGACGTCGATCTGAGGAATGACGTTGAAGGCGATGCGCTTCGGAAACTTCTTATTGACCAGCTCATCGTTGGTGTAGACGGCCTTGGTCTGCGAGAACAATTCGTCCATCGCGTCCTTGCCGGCGCCCGACACCGATTGATAGGTCGAGACCACGACGCGCGTGATCGTCGCCTTGTCGTGCAGCGGCTTCAGCGCGACCACGAGCTGCGCGGTCGAGCAGTTCGGGTTGGCGATGATGTTCTTCTTGGTGAAGCCGGCGGTCGCATCCGCGTTCACCTCGGGCACGATCAGCGGCACGTCGGGGTCCATGCGCCACGCCGAGGAGTTGTCGATCACGACCGCGCCGGCGGCGCCGATCCTGGGCGACCATTCCTTGGAGACCGAGCCGCCGGCCGACATCAGGCAGATGTCGATGTCGGAGAAGTCATAGTGCTCGAGCGCCTTCACCTTCAGCGTGCGGTCGCCATAGGAGACCTCGATGCCGACGCTGCGGCGCGAGGCCAGCACGACGACCTCGTCGGCGGGGAATTTGCGCTCGTCGAGAATGTTGAGCATTTCGCGCCCGACATTGCCGGTCGCTCCGACCACCGCGACTTTGTAACCCATCGTTCACTCTCCGACGAAAAATGCCCGTTCCCCCGCCAGCTGCGGAAAGGGAAGAGGCAGCGCTTCTATGCGAGAAACCCCGTCAAGACAACGTTGCGTAGCTTTTTGAGCGTTTTGATGCGTTTATTTCGAGTCGATCCGGCCGCGCCCCATCATACGAGAAATCCGTCAGCGCTGACGAGCTTCGTCGACGAGGTGTACGCCACGCTCTCCTGGCTGTTCGCCTATGTCGCCGTGCTCGCGCTGTTCGTCGTCCTCGGCAACTATCTATGGAAGCAGCTGCCCGACGCAACGGCGATGGCGGCCCCTGCCGCCGCGAGCTGGAGTCCGGCCGGCCGCACGGCGCCGGCGTTTGCCGTGAGCCGGCTCGATCTGCGAGATAAAACAGAGACTTATGAGATCTTCCGGCACCCCGAAGGCGGCCGCAAGGACGTCTTCCGCTGGGCCGATGCCAATGGTGCAGCGGTCGCCGAGCTGGAAATCTACCGCCCCGGCGGCGAGACCATGGGGCCTGCGGTCACCGAGATTGCCGGGCGGCTCGACCCGAACGGCGTCCGCGAGCTCGAGGCGGTCGGCATCGTCGACAGCAAGTTTGGCAGCGTCAACGTGCTGCGCCCGGCACGGCAGGACGGCGACCGCGCCTGCCTCGGCTTCCTCAAGCAGGCCGACGCGCCCGACCTCCGGATCTCCGGCTGGACCTGCCAGGGCACCAGCCTGCCGGCCCGGCGCGCGGCGATCGTCTGCATGCTGAACCGCCTGACGCTGCTCGCCGCGGGCAACGATCCGCGGCTCGCCGCCCTGTTCGCGCATGCCGAGCTCAAGCGCACCGATTGCGTTACCTCCGGCGCGCCAGCCCTGTCGGCCGACTGGGTCATGGGCAGCGAGAACCCGCGCCTGCGCGGCGCCCTTTGATGGCGAGACCGTGGCAAGGCACTGGTTTTCATGAAACTTTTGCGCTTGGACACGCATTATCTCGGCCGGTGTGGCGCAATTGACCTAGTGACGGCCTCCCCACCATGGCTACAATGTGTTCCGAGTGATTTTGGCGGACGCGCCAGCCCCCGACGGGGCCGTAATGACGAGGATGCGATGACCTTGAAATTCCCTGCCGCGAACAAGCTCGTGGTGTTGCTTGCCGCGGCTGCCGTCACCGCAACCGCGTTCGGCATGACCGCCGCCAGCGCGCAGAGCCCGGCCAAGCGCAAGCAGCAGGAGCAGTATGACCGCGACGGCCGCCGCTATTACGGCGCGCAGGGTCCGAACCGGGTCTACCAGCAGGGTCCGCGCACCCGCGTTTACGTCACCACGCGCTCGTGGCTCGACGCCGGCACCGAAGTGCTGCCGGGCGATCGCAAGTTTAACGACTACGCGTATCCGCCGGAGATCGGCTACCCCACGTTCGCACGCGAGAACAACAATCGCCCGATCGATCGCCAGCCGCTCAGCCCGCCGGCCGATCTCGGCGGCTATCCGCGGAATTTCCCGCTGTACTGAGAATTTCGGCGAACCGCCGATACGAAAATGCCCGGCTCCGGCCGGGCATTTTTGTTTCGACGTCATTCCGGGATGGTCCGAAGGACCAGACCTCAGATGCGCAATTGCGCATCGGGGAATCTCGAGATTCCCAGGTGCGCAAGCGCGCACCATAGTTCGATGCCTTCGCATCGTCCCGGAATGCCGGCGCAGCCGTTACGCGTGCAGCTTCTGCAATTCCTTCAGGATCGCATCGCCCATCTGGCTCGTGCTGGCCGGCGCGGTGCCTTCCGACTTGATGTCGGCGGTGCGCAGGCCGCTGGCGAGCACGGCCGCGATCGCGGCATCGACCTTGTCGGCGAGCTCGCCCATGTCGAACGAATAGCGCAGCGCCATGCCGAACGACGAGATCATCGCGATCGGGTTGGCGAGGCCTCGGCCTGCGATGTCGGGCGCCGAGCCGTGCACCGGCTCGAACAGCGAGCGCCGCTTCTTCGTCTTCGAGTCGACTTCGCCGAGCGAGGCCGACGGCAGCATGCCGAGCGAGCCGGTCAGCATCGCCGCGATGTCGGACAGCATGTCGCCGAACAGATTGTCTGTCACGATGACGTCGAACTGCTTCGGCGCCTTGACGAGGTTCATGCCGCCGGAATCGGCGAGCTGGTGCTCGAGCGTGACGTCCTTGTATTCGCGTGCATGGACCTGGGTCATGACCTCGTTCCAGAGCACGCCCGACTTCATGACGTTGCGCTTCTCCATCGACGTCACCTTGTTCTTGCGCTTGCGCGCCAGGTCGAAGGCGACGCGGCCGATGCGCTCGATCTCGTAGGTGTCGTAGACCTGAGTGTCGATCGCGCGCTTCTGGCCGTTGCCGAGATCGGTGATGGTCTTCGGTTCGCCGAAATAGACGCCGCCGGTGAGCTCGCGCACGATCATGATGTCGAGACCCTCGACCACCTCGCGCTTCAAGCTCGAGGCCTCGGCGAGCGCCGGGTAGCACACCGCCGGGCGCAGATTGGCGAACAGGCCGAGATCCTTGCGCAGCCGCAGCAGGCCGGCCTCAGGACGGACCTCATAGGGCACGCCGTCCCACTTCGGGCCGCCGACCGCGCCGAAGATCACGGCGTCCGCCGCCGTCGCCTTGGCCATGTCACCCTCGGAGATCGACACCTTGTGGGCGTCATAGGCCGAGCCGCCGACCAGGCCCTGCTCGGTCTCGAACTTCGCGATGCCCTGCGCATTCAGCCAGTCGATCACGCGTTGCACCTCGGCCATCACTTCGGGGCCGATGCCGTCGCCGGGGAGAAGCAGCAGTTTATGGGTCGCCATGGTGTTACCTCGAGCTAACTGTTTGTTGTCATTGCCGGGCAAGAGCGCGAAGCGCGTCCTCGCACAGGTGACCCGGCAATCCATCCCGCCTCGAAGGGCCTCTCTGAAGATGGATGGATGCCCGGGTCGAGCCCGGGCATGACGAGCGGGGGGAAATCCGGCCGGAGTGCTAAAACGCTGGAGCCGGATTGGCAAGGCACCCCGGATCGGCCCAGAATGGCCCCAACGAGCAACCCGCGCCTTCAGAAGCCAACAAGACGGACCTCATGACCGCAGCCATCGTCTACGCCTTCGCCTCGGCGATTTTCCTCGGCGCCGGGGTGGTGCTGGCGCAGCTTGGCCTGCGCACCGTCGAGCCGCTGTCGGGCGCCGCGATCAGCGTACCCACTTTCACCCTGCTGTTCCTGGTGCTGTCGCCGCTGATCCTGCACGGCGAGCCGGTGGTCTGGCGCGCACTGCCGTTCTTCATGGCGATCGGGCTGTTCTTCCCGGCCTCGCTGACGCTCCTGACCTTTGCGTCGAACCGGGCGCTGGGACCGGTCATCACCTCGACCTTGGGCAATCTGGCGCCGCTGTTTGCGGTCACCGCCGCCGTGATGCTGCTGCACGAGCCCCTGCTGCCGCAGCAGCTCATCGGCCTCGTCGTCGCGGTCGCGGGCGCCGCCATCATCACCGTGACGAGGCCGCGCGACCTCGGCCATTGGCGCAGCTGGGCGCTGCTGCTGCCGCTCGCCAGCGCACTGGTGCGCGGCATCGTGCCGCCAATCGCCAAGCTCGGCCTCGCGATCTGGCCAAGCCCGCTATGGGCCTGCCTGGTCGGCTACGTCATGTCCTCGCTGGTGGTGCTGACCGTGCAACGGGTCCGCAAGGGCAGCTTCATGGTGCAGGCGCCGCGCGAGGGCAGATTCTGGTTCGCGCTGACCGGGATCAGCAACGGGCTCAGCGCGCTCAGCCTGTTCGCTGCGGTCCGCAACGGCCCGATCACGCTGGTGGCGCCGCTCGCCGCGATCTATCCGCTGGTCACCGTGGTGATGAGCGCTGTCATGCTCAAGCATGTCGAGATCACCGCGCGGATCGTCGGCGGCACCCTGCTGACCGTGATCGGCGTCGCGCTGGTCCTGATTGCCTGATACGCAAGACAGTGTTGCGGGCATCGGCGCTGGGCAGCGCCGCCGCGGCCTGTCACAATGCGGGCATTGCCGGAGTGAATTGTGAGAGCCCCCGCCCCGTCCTACCCGCATCCCGCGCGGCTGATCCTGATCCTGTCGCTCGCACCGACGGTCGGTCTCGGCATCGGCCGGTTTGCCTATTCGCTGGTGCTGCCCGACATGCGCGAGCAGCTGGCCTGGTCGTATTCGGCCGCCGGCTTCATGAACACGATCAATGCCGCCGGCTATCTGGCCGGCGCGCTGCTCGCGTCGCGCCTGATCGAACGCTTCGGACTTGCCGCATCGGTGCGCTGGTCGACGCTGGCCTGCGCGCTGTCGCTGGCGCTTTGCGCCCTCTCTGGCAATTTCGTGGTGCTGAGCTTTGCCCGCCTGCTGGTCGGTTTCGCCGCCGCGATCGGCTTCGTCGGCGGCGGCGCGCTCGCGGCAACCATTGCGCGATCGCGCCCCGAACGCGCGAACTTCCTGCTCAGCCTGTTCTATGCCGGGCCGGGCGTCGGCATCCTCGCATCGGGCTTGATCGCCCCCTTTGTGCTGCAGGGTTTCGGCGCCGGCTCGTGGTGGATCGTGTGGTGGGCGATGACGCTGCTTTCCGCGATCATGACCGTGCCGCTGATGCTGGCGCCGCTCCACGCCAACGCCGCCGCCGGCGGCATCGTGCGGACCCAATTCGCTGTGATGCCGGTCCTGATCTACCTCGCCGCCTATTTCCTGTTCGGTGCCGGCTACATCGCCTATATGACCTTCATGATCGCCTATGTCCGCGACGGCGGCGGCGGCGCCGCTGCACAGAGCGCGTTCTGGAGCCTGATCGGCGTCAGTGCATTCGTGACGCCCTGGGTCTGGGGGCGGGTGCTGGCGCTCGACCGCGGCGGGCTCGCCACCACCATCATCCTCGGCGTCAACGCGCTCGGCGCCAGCCTGCCAATCTTCGGGCATTCGCCGCTGCTGCTTGCGATCTCGGCGCTGGTATTCGGCGTCGCCTTCTTCGCCGTGGTCGGCTCGACCACCGCCTTCGTGCGTTTCAACTACCCGCCGCAATCCTGGCCGACCGCCATTGCGGCGATGACGATCGCCTTCGGCATCGGCCAGACGCTCGGACCGATCGTGGTCGGCGCCATCACCGACGCGGTCGGCAGCCTGTCATTTGCGTTGAACGTCTCGGCTGCGATGCTCGCGCTCGGCGCGCTGTTGTCGGCGTTTCAGAGGAAAGTCCCCTCCCAGTGTCGTCCCGGCGAAGGCCGGGACCCATAACCACAGCTGGTTGTGATGGAAGGAAGCGTCTCCCCTTGTACCTATTCCCGCGGCCGCGGGGTATCGGTTCCGGCTTTCGCCGGGACGACAGCGAGTTAGCTCCCGCTGAACGAATTGTAGCCCTGGTCTTCCCAGTAGCCGCCCTTGTAGTCGTTGGTAACTTCCATCGAGAGCACGTATTTCGGGTTCTTGAAGCCGAGCTTGGTCGGGACCCGGATCTTCATCGGAAAGCCGTAGGCGCGCGGCAAAATCTCGTCGGCGAATTTGAACGTCATCTGGGTCTGCGGATGCAACGCCGTGCGCATGTCGAGCGGCGAGTTGTAGCCGTCCTTGTCGGCGCACTGGAACCAGACATATTTGGCGCGAGTGTCGGCGCCGACCAACTTGAGGAAATCGCGCAAGGGCGTGCCGGTCCAGCTGCCGATCGCGCTCCAGCCCTCGACGCAGATATGGCGCGTCACCTGCTTGACCTGCGGCAGTTTGTACAATTCGTCGAGCGTCCACGACTTCTTGTTCTCGACCAGCCCGCGCACCTCGAGTTTCCAGTCGGCGCCCGCGATCTCCGGCGCGTCGTCGAGATCGTAATAGGCATTGAACGGGAACGGCTTGGTGATCATGCTCTCGGGGAAGGTCGGCGCTAGCGCATCCGGATTGAACATCCAGGCCTGCACCGCGTCGTTGAACTTCGAGACGTGCTTCAGCATTTCCTCGGCCGACGACGAATCGACCACGTCGCAGCCGGTGAGCAGCGTCAGCGCGCCGAGGCTGGTGCCCGCCGTGATGAAGCGGCGGCGCGTCAGCTCCGGCATCGTCTTCACCGCATCGCGCACGAGCAGCTTCTTGTCGACACCGGGGATCAGGAGCTTGCGGAGACGACCCATGACACTCTCCCTCAAATATCCTTCTTGGGCATGATCAATTCCGAAAACCGGTTTCCACTTTTCGGGATCATGCCCTAGCGTCCAATGATCATGGCGTGCAGGCTCTTCGGCACCAGCAGCGCGAGCGCGACATGGATCACCAGGAAGGCGACGATCAGCGCCATGCAGGTGAAGTGAACATAGCGGGCGAAATCGTAGCCGCCGAACAGCGACACCAGCCAATGCAACTGCACCGGTTTCCACATCGACAGGCCTGACAGCACGATGACGACGCCGACCACGATGATGCCGGCATAGAGCAGTTTCTGCACGGAATTGTATTTGCTGAGATCGTCATGCGACAGCTTGAAGGTCAGCGCCGCCTTGGTGTCGGCAATGACGCCGCCGGGGGTGATCGGCAGCAGCTTCTTGCGGAAGCGGCCGGTGGCGAAACCGAGCGCCAGGTAGACCAGGCCGTTGACCATCAACAGCCACATCGCGGCGAAGTGCCAGAGCAGCGCACCGCCGAGCCAGCCGCCGAGCGTGATGCTCCGCGAGAAGGTGAAGCCAAACAGCGGCGAGGCGTTGTAGATCTGCCAGCCGGACATGATCATCAGGATCATCGCGAAGGCGTTGATCCAGTGCACCATGCGCACCCAGACCGGCTGGATCGCCTTCGCGGGCGCCGCGGTCTCTGCCTGATGGTCGCTGACGGCAAGGCTCGTCATGGGATATCTCTGCTCGTGGTCGTTACCGGGTTATACGCCCGGAACCGGCGTTCCGTTACGGGGTCGCGCACCATCAGTCTGATATATGCCACTTGATATGGTCACAAAAATGCGAGCCGGGGCGAGGCGCCGGCTCGCGATGTCGCGGGTCCCTTGAGGGACTAAATCAGGCCTCCAGGTGTCAAGTCGCCGGCATCAGCACGGTGTCGACCACATGGATGACGCCGTTCGACTGGTTGACGTTGGAGATCGTCACCATCGAGCTGCCGCCCTTGGCATCGACGATCCAGACCTTGCCGTCCTGCTTCTTCACGGTCAGTTCCTCGCCCTCGGCCGTCTTCAGCTTCTTGCCGTCGGTGAGGTCGGAGGCCTCGAGCTTGCCGGGCACCACATGGTAGGTGAGGATCTTGGTCAGCGTCGCCTTGTTCTCAGGCTTGACCAGGGTATCGACGGTTCCGGCCGGCAGCTTGCCGAACGCGGCATTGGTCGGCGCGAACACCGTGAACGGGCCCTTGCCTTCCAGCGTGCTGACCAGGCCCGCGGCCTTCACCGCGGCGACGAGCGTGGTGTGATCCTTCGAGTTGACGGCATTCTGCACGATGTTCTTCGACGGGAACATCGCGGCGCCGCCGACCATCACGGTCTTTTCCTCGGCGCGGACCGGCGCCACGACGATGGCCGTGATTGCAAGTGCGCTGAAGGCGGCGGCGGTGAGATAGGCAATACGCTTCGACATGATTTCATCTCCCGATGAGTAGGCCGACCGGCGAGACTTCGCCGGCGTTGAAGGGGCAACAACGGCGCGTGCTGGTTGATGAGTGCGTCGTCGTTGGCCGAGCTACGGCAGGTTTTCCGGACGGTTTCCGGAAATAATTCTTTGTGATTGTTGAAACCGGCCGGCGCGCGCTGCGTACACGCGACGCCTCGCGCAGCCCGCCACGCATTCCATTCAGCGGAATGGACGCGTGCGCTGCCGCGAGCAATTTGCTTGCCGGAGCTAGCTGATTGGTTCAGCTTGAGGTTGCGGCACGGCTTCGCAGAAAGCGGCCGCGGGGAGGCATAATGAGCAGCATCACGGCTGACGGCCACGCCGCACCTGCGGTGAACGATGCAAGCATCGACATCGGTCCGCTCGAGCAGAAGCACCTGCAATACGCCAACTACCGCGCGGTTGCGGACACAACCGAGATCACGAAAACGCATTGGCACATCGCCACCGCCAACGCGCTCGGCTGGGGCTTTGACGGCATGGACGGCGTGATCTTCGCACTGATCTCGCCGATGGTGATCAAGGAATTTTCGCTGAGCCTGCCGGAGTACCGCTCCGGCATGCAGATCGCGCTGTTCGTCGGCATCGCCGGGCTGTATTTCTGGCCATGGCTCGCCGACCGCTACGGTCGCCGCACGCTGCTCGCCGTCAATATCGCGCTGTTCTCGCTTCTGATGCCGGTCGCGGCGATGTCGCCGACCTTCGCGGTCTTCGTGATCGCGCGCTCGCTGCTGTTCTTCGCACTCAACGGCGAATGGTCGCTCGGCTCGATGCTGGTCGCGGAGACCTGGCCGGCCCGGCTGCGCGGCCGCGTCATCAGCATCACCCGCTCGGCCTGGTGCCTCGGCGCCACGCTCGCCGGCGCGATCACCGGGCTCGTCGCCGCCAATTTCGGCTGGCGCATCGCAGTGATGGTGCCCGGCGTGATCGCGCTGCTCGCGATCTATATCCGCTCCACCTGCCCGGAATCGCCCTATTGGGTGCGCGCGCAGGACCGCAAGCGGCGCATCTCGGAGACGCTGGCGCGCGGCGGCACGGTCAGCGCCGAGGACAGCGCCTGGTTCGGCAAGGCCAAGTCGGTCGGCATCCGCCAGGTGTTCATGCCCGACGTGCTGCCCGCCACGCTTGTCGCGCTGTTCGTCGCCTGCGCCTCGACCTGCATCTACGGCACGGTCGGCGCCTGGATGCCGCTGTATCTATCCACCGAGAAGCACTGGTCGACCGCCGAATACAGCCTGTTCTACGTGTTCTACGGGCTGTGCGGCTTCCTTGGCTTGTGTCTGGTCGGCTGGCTGATCGACAAGATCGGCCGCCGCCGTACCTTCATCATCACCCTGATCGAGGGCGCGATCTTCATGACGCTCTGGGTCTATTCCGAGGACCGCGTGCTGCTGTGGGCGTTCGGGCTGGCCTGGTGTCTCGGCTTCCTGGGTTTCTGGGGGCCGAGCACGACGCTGACCGCAGAAATCTTCCCGACCCGGATCCGCGGCGCCGCCAACGGCGTGGTCTGGGCGATCGCCTATTTCGTCGGCTTCGTGCTGTTTCCCTTCGTCTCGATCGCGCTCCAGCAGCACACCGGCTCGTTCGCGCTGTCGTTCCTGTGCATCCCCGTGCTGATGATCGCGATGGCGATCGGCGTGTTCCTGTTCGTGCCGGAGCATACCGGCAAGGAGCTGAACGAGATCATCGAGTGACGTAGACCGCAGGACCATCCACGCCGTCGTTCTGGCCAAGCCAACGGGTCGGCGCAAAGCGCCGCCCCGTTGAGAGAGCATGGCTTAATCCCGGTTCGCCGGCGTCTGAATGAAACCGCGGTTGTGGGTCGGGCTGATCAGGATCTCGTTCATGCAGACCCGTGCCGGCATGCTGGCGACGAAGGCGATGGTGCGGCCGCAATCTTCGGGCTGCAGCATCTTGGCCTGCTCGGCTGCGCTCGGCACCACCGGCCGCTGCTTGAGGATCGGGGTGGCGACCTCGCCCGGCGACAGGCAGCAGGCGCGCAGGCCGTTGACGCATTCGTCCATGTTGAAGGAATGGGTCAGCGCCAGCACCGCGTGCTTGGTCGTGGTGTAGGCCGGGCCCGGCATCTTCGAGACGTGGCGGCCGGCCCAGGAGGCGACGTTGATGATGCAGCCGTCCTTCTGCTTGCGCATCGTCGGCAGCACCGCGCGCATGCAGTAGAGCACGCCGTTGAGGTTGATCTCGACCAGCTTGTCCCAGCCTTCCAGTTCCATGTCGGCCCAGCTGCGCTTCGGCACATTGATGCCGGCGCTGTTGACCAAAAGGTCGATGCGGCCGTGCTTGGCGACGATCGCCTCGGCGGCCTTGTTGACGTCGGCCTTGTTGCTGACATCAAGCGGGATCGCCTCGGCCTTGCCGCCCTTTTTCGTGATGTTGGCCACCACGCGGTCGAGCTCTTCCCTGCGGCGGCCGGAGACCACCACGGTCCAGCCGTCCGCAGCCAGGAATTCCGCCCCGGATTCGCCGATTCCGGTGCCGCCGCCGGTGACCCAAGCCACGCGTTTCCCATTATTTGTCATGCAAACTGTCTCCGTTGCTTTCCGAAGGGCGTTTTTGCTAATCCAGCCGAAATCTTCCGGCCCTTCGCCCCTCGGGGAATCTTTGCATGAACACGACCACCAACGCCAATCTGTTTTCCCGCCTGTTCGACGGCCTCGATGACCCCGGCCGGCTCGCAATCGAGCAGCTCGACGGCAGCCGCATCTCCTATGGCGATCTGATCGCGCGCGCAGGCCAGATGGCGAACGTGCTGGTTGAGCGCGGCGTCAAGCCCGGCGACCGCGTCGCGGCGCAGACCGAGAAATCGGTTTCGGCCCTGGTGCTGTATCTCGCCACCGTGCGCGCCGGCGGCGTTTATCTGCCGCTTAACACCGCCTATACGTTGAACGAGCTCGAATACTTCATCACCGATGCCGAGCCGGCGCTGGTGGTCTGCGATCCTTCCAAGCAGGACGGCATCAAGGCAATCGCCGCCAAGGTGGGCGCCAAGGTCGAGACACTCGATGCCAGCGGCAAAGGCTCGCTGACCGAAGCCGCCGACAAGGCGGCGAAGGAATTCGCCACGGTGCCGCGCGGCAACAATGATCTCGCCGCGATCCTCTACACGTCGGGCACCACCGGCCGCTCCAAGGGCGCGATGCTGTCGCACGACAATCTGGCCTCGAATTCGTACTCGCTGGTCGACTACTGGCGGTTCACCGACAAGGACGTGCTGATCCACGCGCTGCCGATCTATCACACCCACGGCCTGTTCGTGGCCAGCAACGTGACGCTGTTCGCGCGCGCCTCGATGATCTTCCTGCCGAAGTTCGATCCGGACGTGGTCATCAAGCTGATGGCGCGCGCCACCGTGATGATGGGCGTGCCGACCTTCTATACCCGCCTGCTGCAGAATCCCGGCCTGAACAAGGACGCCACCAGGCACATGCGGCTGTTCATTTCCGGCTCGGCGCCGCTGCTCGCCGACACCCACCGCGAATGGTCCGATCGCACCGGCCACGCCGTGCTCGAGCGCTACGGCATGACCGAGACCAACATGAACACGAGCAACCCCTATGACGGCGACCGCGTGCCCGGCGCGGTCGGCTTCGCGCTGCCCGGCGTCTCGGTCCGGGTCACTGATCCCGACACCGGCAAGGAGCTCGCGCGGGAGACCATCGGCATGATCGAGGTCAAGGGCCCGAACGTGTTCCAGGGCTACTGGCGCATGCCGGAGAAGACCAAGGCCGAATTCCGCGCCGACGGCTTCTTCATCACCGGCGACCTCGGCAAGATCGACGACAAGGGCTATGTCCACATCCTCGGCCGCGGCAAGGATCTCGTGATCTCCGGCGGCTTCAATGTCTATCCGAAGGAAATCGAGAGCGAGATCGACGCCATGCCCGGCGTGATCGAGTCAGCCGTAATCGGCGTGCCGCATGCCGATTTCGGCGAAGGCGTCACCGCCGTCCTGGTCTGCAGCAAGGGCGCCGATATCAGCGAGGCCTCGGTGCTGAAGGCGCTCGACGGGCGGCTGGCGAAATTCAAGATGCCCAAGCGCGTGTTCGTCGTCGACGAGCTGCCGCGCAACGCGATGGGCAAGGTGCAGAAGAACATTCTGCGGGATACGTACAAGGATATCTACGCGAAGTGATTCCGCTTCGTAGCCCGGATGGAGCGACGCGAAATCCGGGACAGCGCAGCAACCTGCAAGAACCCCGGATTGCGCTTCGCTGCATCCGGGCTACACTCCGCCCAACAGGCTGATCACGAACCGTCCGCCGACAATGAAGAGATAGGCCCCGAACGCCACCTCCAGCGCCCGCTTCGACAGCGCGTGCGCGACCTTGACGCCGAGCGGCGCGGTAACCAGCGTTGTCGGCATCACCAGCAGCGCACCGATCAGCGAGACGTAACCGAGCGCGAATGGCAGTTGCAGCGCGGCGACGTCGGGAAAGCGCGCGGCGGCGGGCCAGCCGGCATAGACGTAACCCAGCGCACCGGGGATCGAGATCAGCACCGCGAGCGCCGACGACGTCGCGACCGCCTGATGGATCGGCCGGCCGTAAAAGGTCATCAGCAAATTGGCGAACAGGCCGCCACCGATGCCCATCAGCGTCGACAACAGGCCGACGAAGAAGCCGTAGACACGCATCAGGAAACCCTTCGGCACATCGTCGCCGAATTTCCAGGTCTCGCGCGCCAACAACAATCGCGCGGCCGCCGACCACGCCACCACCACGAACACGATCTTGAACAGCCGCTCCGGCGCGAAGCGCGCGGTGACGCTGCCCGCGGCGACACCGATCACGATCGGCAGCCACCAGCGCTTCAGGATCGCCATATCGACCGCGCCGCGACGATAATGGGCGCGGAACGAGCTCAGCGAGGTCGGGATGATGATCGCGAGCGAGGTGCCGATGCACAGCGGCATCCGCACCTCGAGCGGGACGCCGGCGAGACGAAAGCATTCGTAGAACACCGGCACCAGGATCGCGCCGCCGCCGATGCCGAACAGACCGGCGAGAAAGCCGGACAGCGCGCCGACCGCGATCAGCAGCAGCGCAAGCTCGAGAAGTTCCTTGGGATCGAGGCCGGCCATCATGTCCTTCGCACCGTCAGGAGGCGCCCGCCCCGGTGCGGTCGGCCAAGCACAGCGCGACCAACGCTGCCACGGGAGCAGCGACCGCAATCAAGGCAAAGCGGAGGGGGATCGAGGACGTCGCGCTCTGCATCGGCAACGTCAGCACGTCGATTAACAGTCCGACGCAGGAGAAAACAAGCAGGATGGCCGGATTGTCGGCGCCGCCGCGGGCGGCACGTTTGCGCCGCTCGAGCGAATTCGGATGGATGGACGTTAAGGCCATGTCGAGCTCCTCAAATCGTGGAGCCGTCAGGCTAGACCCTTCTGAAAGACGGGGGTATTGCTACAAATAAGCAGGCTCTCTTGCGAATTACGGAAGGATCGAGCTTGGACCAGCTTGCGGCGATGGCGGCCTTTGTCCGCGCGGTTGAGAGCGGCAGCCTGTCGGCGGCGGCGCGCGCGCTGCCGAGCTCGCTGACCTCGGTGAGCCGGCAGATCAGCGCGCTCGAGGAGCATTTCGGCACCCGCCTGTTGCTGCGCACCACCCGCCAGCTCGCGCTGACCGATGACGGGCGCATTCTCTATGAGCGCGCGAAATCGATCCTCGGCGAGGTCAGGGAGATCGAGGCGGCGCTGTCGCGCGACCCGCATCAGCCATCGGGGCGGATCCGCGTCAGCTCACCGGGCCTGATCGGGCGGCTCGTGATCGCGCCGTTGCTGGTCGAGTTTCTGCGCCGTTATCCCGCGTTGTCCGTCGACCTCCTTCTGGTCGACCGCGCGGTCGACATGGTCGAGGAGGATATCCATCTGGCTATCCGCATCGGCCGCTTGCGCGACTCGCAGCTCGTGGCACGCAAGCTCACCGATCTGCAGATGATCGTGTGCGCGTCGCCGGACTATATGGTCCGGCGCGGCGCGCCGCGGACGCCGGACGATCTTGCCGGGCATGACTGCCTGGTGTTTTCCGATTCACCCGGCAGCGCCGAGTGGCGTTTTGCCGACGGCAGCAAGACGGGTCGCAAAATCCGCATATCCGGTCGGCTCTGGATGAATAGCCTCGACGCGCTGGTCAACGCGGCGCGGGAGGGCGCCGGCATCGTCCGCGTGCCTTCCTGGCAGGTGCAGTCCGAACTCGCCGACGGTCGCCTGACGCGCCTGCTGATCGACCACGAGCCGGCACCGACGCCGCTGCATCTGATGCTTCAGCCGTCACGTCTCGCATCGCCTAAGATCAGGGCATTTGTCGATTATCTGGTGGAACAGTGGGGTAAAATCGATGCCTTGCGGACCCCGTTTGCGGGCGGCTGAGCGCGCCAATCGATCCATGAACATATCGATTCATTATTTGGTTCGCTCGACCTTGTATTTAGTATACCACACTGCGGATCAACTAGAATTCGGCAAGTCTAACAATGAACTTCGGTTCGACCGAAGGCTATTTGGCCGTTGCGCGGGGTGATCCGACTCCGTAAATAGAACTCCTCCACCGCGTTCCCCGATGGGCCGGCCGCGGTCCCTCACAACATAAAGCCCGCCGATGACCGCCAGGATCGAACGACCGCTTTCACCCCATTTGCAGACCTACCGGTGGACGCTGACGATGGCGCTGTCCATCGTCCACCGCGCCACAGGTTTGGCTCTCTATTTCGGCACGTTACTGCTGGCCTGGTGGCTGATCGCCGCCGCCTCGGGCCCCTCGGCTTACGCGAACGTCCAGGCCTTCACCGGCAGCGCGATCGGCAAGCTGATCGTGTTCGGCTACACATGGGCGCTGATGCACCATCTGTGCAGCGGCATCCGGCATTTCGTCTGGGACCTCGGCTACGGTTTCAAGGCCAATGAGCGCGAGGCGCTGACGTGGGGCGCGCTGGTCGCCGGCATCGCGCTGACCGTGCTGATCTGGATTATCGCCTATGCCGTGGGAGGTGGACGATGAGCGGCCCCTCTTCGATGCGCACGCCGCTGGAGCGAGTCCGCGGCCTCGGCTCCGCGCACACCGGCACGGGCGATTTCTGGCGCCAGCGCCTCACCGCGGTCGCGATGACGCTGCTGATCGTTCCCGTGATCGTCGTGGTGATCACGCTGATCGGCCGCAATCATGCCGGCGCGGCACAGATCCTCGGCTCGATCCCGATCGCCATCATCCTGCTGCTCTTCATCATCGCCAGCACCTGGCACATGAAGATCGGCATGCAGGTCGTGATCGAGGACTACATCCACAACGAGAAGCTGAAGATCGCCAGCGTGATGGCGAACAACTTCTTCTGCGTCGCGGTCGCATTGGCCTCGATCTACGCAATCCTCAAATTGTCGTCGGGAGTTTGACCCATGGCCGGTGAAGGAAACGGCAAGGCCACCAACGGTGGTCCGGCCACGAACGGCAAGGCCTACCCGATCCAGGACCACACCTACGACGTCGTCGTGGTCGGCGCCGGCGGCGCCGGCCTACGCGCGGTGGTCGGCTGCTCGGAAGCCGGGCTGCGCACCGCCTGCATCACCAAGGTGTTCCCGACCCGCTCGCACACGGTGGCGGCGCAGGGCGGCATCTCGGCCTCGCTCGGCAACATGCACCAGGACGACTGGCGCTGGCACATGTACGACACCGTGAAGGGGTCGGACTGGCTCGGCGACCAGGATGCGATCGAGTACATGGTGCGCAACGCGCCCGACGCGGTCTACGAGCTCGAGCATTGGGGCGTTCCGTTCTCGCGCACCGAGGACGGCAAGATCTATCAGCGCCCGTTCGGCGGCATGACCATCGACTTCGGCAAGAGCCAGGCGCAGCGCACCTGCGCCGCCGCCGACCGCACCGGTCACGCCATGCTGCACACGATGTATGGCCAGTCGCTGCGCCACTCGGCCGAGTTCTTCATCGAGTTCTTCGCCATCGACCTGATCATGGACGATCAGGGCGTCTGCCGCGGCGTAATCGCACTCAAGCTCGATGACGGCACGCTGCACCGCTTCCGCGCCCAGACCACGATCCTGGCAACCGGCGGCTATGGCCGCGCCTACGCCTCCTGCACCTCGGCGCACACCTGCACCGGCGACGGCGGCGGCATGGTGCTGCGCGCCGGCCTGCCGCTGCAGGACATGGAATTCGTCCAGTTCCACCCGACTGGCATCTACGGCTCGGGCTGTCTCGTCACCGAGGGCGCCCGCGGCGAAGGCGGCTATCTCGTCAACTCCGAGGGCGAGCGCTTCATGGAGCGCTATGCGCCGTCGGCCAAGGACCTCGCCTCGCGCGACGTCGTCTCGCGCGCAATGACGATCGAGATCCGCGAAGGCCGCGGCGTCGGCAAAAAGAAGGACCACATCTTCCTGCACCTCGATCACCTCGATCCGAAGGTGCTGCATGAGCGGCTGCCGGGCATCTCCGAATCGGCGAAGATCTTCGCCAATGTCGACGTCACCCGCGAGCCGATCCCGATCGTGCCGACTGTGCACTACAACATGGGAGGCATCGCCACCAACTATCACGCCGAGGTGCTGACCAAGCGCAATGGCGACGACAATTCGGTGGTGCCGGGCCTGATGGCGATCGGCGAAGCGGCCTGCGTTTCGGTGCACGGCGCCAACCGTCTCGGCTCCAACTCGCTGATCGACCTCGTGGTGTTCGGCCGTGCCGCGGCGCTGCGCCTTGCCGACAAGCTGACCGCGAACGCCAAGCAGCCGGAGCTGCCGAAGGATTCCGCCGACCTCGCGCTCGGCCGGCTCGATCATTTCCGCCATGCCTCCGGCGGCACGCCGACCGCGAAGCTGCGCGACAGCATGCAGCATGTGATGCAGAACAATTGCGCGGTGTTCCGCACCGGCGACGTGCTGCAGGAAGGCCAGAACCTGATCCACAAGGTCTATGGCGGCGTCGGCGACATCTCGGTATCGGACCGCTCGCTGGTGTGGAATTCCGACCTGGTCGAGACGCTGGAATTCGACAATCTGATCGTGCAGGCGGTCGTGACGATGGATTCGGCGGCGAACCGCACCGAAAGCCGCGGCGCGCATGCGCGCGAGGATTTCCCGGACCGCGACGACAAGAACTGGATGAAGCACACGCTGACCTGGATCGATCCGGCCGGCAAGACCGCGATCGAGTACCGTCCGGTGCACAGCTACACGATGACCAATGACGTGCAGTACATCCCGCCGAAGGCGCGGGTCTACTGAGAACGAAGGCGAGCAAGCATGGTTGAATTCGCACTTCCGAAGAATTCGAAGATTTCCGGCGGCAAGACCTGGCCGAAGCCGGCCGGCGCCACCGAGACGCGCGAATTTCGGGTGTATCGCTGGAACCCGGACGACGGCAAGAATCCGAGCGTCGACACCTATTATGTCGACACCAATGATTGCGGTCCGATGGTGCTGGACGGTCTGATCTGGATCAAGAACCACATCGACCCGACGCTGACCTTCCGCCGCTCCTGCCGCGAAGGCGTCTGCGGCTCCTGCGCGATGAACATCGACGGCCAGAACACCCTGGCCTGCACCAAGTCGATGCACGACGTCGGCGCCGGCGGCGCGGTGAAGGTCAATCCGCTGCCGCACCAGCCGGTGGTGAAGGACCTGGTCCCGGACCTGACCAATTTCTACGCCCAATATGCCTCGATCGAGCCGTGGCTGAAGACCACGACGCCGACGCCGCAGAAGGAGTGGAGGCAGAGCCACGAGGACCGCGAGAAGCTCGACGGCCTCTACGAGTGCATCCTGTGTGCCTGCTGCTCGACCTCGTGCCCGAGCTACTGGTGGAACAGCGAACGCTTCCTCGGCCCCGCCGCGCTGCTGCAGGCCACCCGCTGGGTCACCGACTCCCGCGACGAAGCGACCGGCGAGCGGCTCGACAATCTCGAGGACCCGTTCCGCCTCTATCGCTGCCACACCATCATGAACTGCGCCAAGGCGTGCCCGAAGGGCCTCAATCCCTCCGAAGCGATCGCCGAGCTCAAGTTCAAGCTGGTCGAACGCCAGATCTGATCCGGCACGGCCGCGGCTGGCGCGTCGTCAGCGCCCGGCCGCAGCAGGCCTGATCAGGATATCGGCGCCGACCGCATCGACGCCGGGTCGATCGAGATCGAGCACGACGTCGACGATGCTGTGATCGGCCGGATCCATCGTCACGGTGAAGCCGAGATCGCGGCACATCCCGATCATCGTGGTGTTCTCGGTCAGCACCTGGCCGGACAGACGCTTCAAGCCCTCCGACCGCGCATAGTGGATCAGGAGCTGCATCAGCGCCCAGCCGAGGCCTTTGCCCTTGAGGTCGGACTGCAGCAGGATCGCGTATTCGGCATTCTCGTACAGCGAATCCGAGTGCAGCCGGACCGCACCCATCATCTCGCCGGTGTTCGGATCGAGCGCCACAAACGCCATTGCGCGCGCATAGTCGAGCTGGGTCAGGCGCGCGATGAAGGCGTGCGAGAATTCCTTCATCGCATGGAAGAAGCGCAGCCTGAGGTCTTCGGCCGTGACGCGCTTGAAGAAATCGCTGACCATCGGCTCGTCCTCCGGTCGCATCGGACGCACCGTGACACGCGAGCCGTCGCGCAGCGCAAGCTCGCCCTCCCATTGCGACGGATAGGGCCGCACGGCGAGCCGGGTGTGGCCGGCGAACAGCCGGGTGGGTTTGCGGATCGCGACCCGCGCATCGAGCGCGAGCACGCCGCTGTCGTCCGCCAGCATCGGATTGATGTCGAGCTCGGCGACCTCGGGAATGTCGGCCGCCATCTGTGCCAGCTTGACGAGGGTGAGCGGCACCACATCGGTCGGGACCGCCGGCACGTCGCCATAGCCGCCGAGCAGCCGCGAGACGCGGGTGCGTCCGATCAGCTCGCGGGCGAGATTCATGTCGAGCGGCGGCAGTGCCAGCGCCTTGTCGTTGATCACCTCGACCGCGGGGCCGCCACGCCCGAACACGATCACCGGACCGAAGGTCGGATCGTCGGCGATGCCGAGGATCAGTTCGCGCGCCGCGCGCCGCACGATCATCGGCTGGATCGTCACGCCTTGCAGGATGGCATCGGGCCGGGCACTCCGTGCCCGCGCCATGACCGTCCGTGCAGCTTCAACGACGCTGTCTTTCGTGCGCAGGTCGAGGATCACGCCGCCGACGTCGGCGGCGTGCCGGATGTCGCGCGAGAACACCCTGACCACGATCGCATGTTCCTCGGCGAGGAACGGCGCCGCCTTCGCGGCGGCGTCCTCTGCGGTCTCGGCGACGAGCGTCGTCACGATCGGAATATGATAGGCCGCGAACAGCGCGACGATCTCGGCCGGATCGAGCCAGGCGCGCCCTTCCGACAACGCCTTCACGACGACGTGCCGCGCCGCCGCCGTCTTCGGCGTGAACACCGATGCGACGCCCGGCGGGGTTGCGGCGAGCGCGGTCGAGGCCTCGCGATAGCGCACCAGATACATGAAGGCGCGCACCGCATCGTCCTCGGTCGGGAAATGCGGAATCCGCGCCGCCTCGAAGATCGCGCCGGTGCGTTCGTCGGCGCCGACCCAGGCCGCAAGCACCAGCGCGGCGACCGCACTCCGCTTCGTCCTGCGGTCGCGCACGCATTGCGCCACCGCCTCGGCAATCCCCTGGGCCGGCGCCACCGCGGTTTCCACATTCGCGACCAGCACCGCGTCGCTGTTGGCATCATCGAGCAGTGCGTTGAGCGCCACCACGTAGCGGTCGGCATCGGCATCGCCCGCGATGTCGACCGGATTGGCGCAGGACCAGCCCGGCGGCAGCACCTTGTCGAGCCGCGCGATGGTCTCCGCCGTCAGTGTCGCGGGAACGCCGCCGAGCTCCGCCAGCCGGTCGGTCGCGAGGATGCCGAGCCCGCCGCCATTTGTCAGGATCGCCAGCCGGTTGCCGCGCGGAACGAAGCCGCGGCCGAGCAGCTCGGCGCAATCGAACAGCTGGCGCAGGTCGTAGACGCGCAGCATGCCGGCGCGGCGGAATGCGGCGTCGTAGACCGCATCGGAGCCGGCCAGCGCGCCGGTGTGGGTTGCGGCAGCCTTCGCGCCCTGCGCCATCCGTCCCGACTTGACGATGACGACCGGCTTCAGCCGCGCCGCGGCGCGCGCCGCCGACATGAACTTGCGCGCGTCCTTGACGGCTTCGAGATAGATCAGGATCGCGCTGGTGTGGTCGTCGAGCGCGAAATAATCCAGGAGGTCGGCGACGTCGACATCGAGCTGGTCGCCGATCGACGCGATGCCGGAGAAGCCGAGCCGCCGTTCCGCCGCCCACTCGATCATCGCCGACGCGACCGCGCCGGACTGCGAGATCAGGGCGACATGGCCGTCCGACGGCTGATGCGAGGCGAAGCTCGCATTCAGCTTGGCGCGCGGCATCATGACACCGAAGCAATTCGGCCCGATCAGCCGCATGCCATGCCGTCGCGCCGTCTGGCCCGCGGTCTCCGCGAGCGAGCCCGGGCCATGGCCGAGGCCGGCCGACAGGATCGCCGCACCGGCAACGCCGGCCGAAGCCGCCTCCGCGACGATCTCCGGAACCGCCGCCGCCCGTGCGCTGATGACGACGAGATCCGGAACGAATGGCAGCGACTTCAGGTCGGGAACGGTCGGCGCGCCATCGACGTCGGCATAGTTCCGATTGACCACGCCGACGCGGCCGGCGAAGCCGCTCGCTCTGATGTTCCTGAGTACCGCCGCGCCGAGCGACGACGGACGCGGGCTGCCGCCGACGATTGCGATGCTTCGAGGCGAAAATAGCCGCTCCAGGCCGTACGTCGACATTGCAGGGTCTCGCAGGGAACACGCGGAGGCGCCCGCTTCACGCGCCCTCGACCAACTCTACTGCTTCGCTTGGCTGCATGCACCTATCGCAGTTTCGAGTCAGGATGATGAACCGTGTTGCCGATCAATGCAGGCCGAGCGCCTGTGCCAGGTTGAAGGTCAGGAAGCTCGCGACATAGGCCAGCGCGAGCATGTAGATGAACGTCACCACCATCCACTTCGCGCCGCCGGTCTCGCGGCGGATCACCGCGAGCGTCGAGGCGCATTGCGGGGCGAAGATGTACCAGACCAGCAGCGACAGCGCGGTCGCCAGCGTCCATTTCTGCGCCAGCACCTGGCCGATCTGGTCCGCCGCCTCCTTGCCGCCCTCGATCGAATAGACGGTGCCGAGCGCCGCGACCGCGACCTCGCGCGCCGCCATGCCCGGGATCAGCGCCACCGCGATCTGCCAGTTGAAACCGATGGGCCGCAGCAGCGGCTCGAGCGCATGGCCGATCATGGCGGCAAAGCTGTAATTGATCGCCGGCCCCTCGGCGCCGGCCGGCGCCTGCGGGAACGAGGCCAGGAACCAGATCAGCACCATCATCGAGAGGATCGTGGTGCCGGCCCGGTACAGGAACATTTTTGCGCGGGTGAACACGCCGATGGCGATGCTGCGCAATCGCGGCATCTTGTAGTCGGGCAATTCCAGCATGAACGGCGCCGGCGCGTGATCACGCCATAGGAAGAACTTTGCGATCGCCGAGACCGTCAGCGCGCTGGTGATGCCGGCGGCATAGAGGCCGAACATCACGAGCCCCTGCAGATTGACGAAGCCCCACAGCGTGGTCGCCGGAACGAAGGCGGAGATGATCAGCGTGTAGACCGGAATGCGGGCCGAGCAGGTCATCAGCGGCGCGATCAGGATCGTGGTCAGGCGGTCGCGGCGGTTGTCGATGACGCGCGTCGCCATGATGCCGGGAATGGCGCAGGCAAAGCTCGACAGCAGCGGAATGAAGGCGCGGCCATGCAGCCCTGCGCCGCCCATGATGCGGTCCATCAGGAACGCGGCGCGCGCCATGTAGCCGAAATCTTCCAAGAGCAGGATGAACAGGAAGATGATGATGATCTGCGGCAGGAACACGATCACGCTGCCGACGCCGGAGATCACGCCGTTCTGCAGGAAGCTCTGCAACAGGCTCCAGCTTTCGGGCAGCACGTCGTGGATCAGCTGCCCGAGCGCGGCGAAGCTCTCCGAGAGAAATTCCATCGCCGGCTGCGCCCAGGTGAACACCGCCTGGAACATCACGAACAGGATCACGGCCAGGATCACGAGACCCCAGACCGGATGCAGCACGACCGAATCGATCCGGTTGGTCAGCGTGTCGGGCTTGGTCGGCAGCGTCACCGCCGCGGCGATGATGCGGTCCGCCTCGCGCTGCGCCGCCTTGAGGTCGGCGATCGTCGGCGTCGTCCACTCGCTGGCCGCCGCCTCATGCGACTTGGCCAGGAATTCGTCGGTCCGCTTCAGGAGCTCGTCGATGCCGCCCTTGCGGACCGCGACCGAGGTCACGATCGGCAGGCCGAGCTCCTGCGACATCCGGTCGATGTCGATCGTGACACCGCGGCGCCTCGCGATATCGATCATGTTGAGCACCAGCATCATCGGCCGGCCGACGCGCTTCAGCTCGAGCACCAGCCGCAAGGTCAGCCGCAGATTGGTGGCGTCCGCGACGCAGAGCACGAGATCGGGCACCGCCTCGCCGTCGAATCGGCCCAGCACGATGTCGCGGGTGATCTCCTCGTCCGGGCTGCGACCGCGCAATGAATAGGTGCCGGGCAGATCGAGCACGGTCACGCTGCGGCCCTCCGGCGTGACGAAGCCGCCGGACTTGCGCTCGACGGTGACGCCCGGGTAGTTGGCGACCTTCTGACGGCTGCCGGTCAGGCTGTTGAACAGCGACGTCTTGCCGGTGTTCGGCGCGCCGACCAGCGCCAGGCGCAGGGATGCAGTGGTCATTCGACGATCACAGCCATGGCTTCGCTCCGGCGCAGCGCGATCGTGATGTTGTCGACGCGCACCGCGATCGGGTCCTTTCGGATCGTGCCTTCATGCAGGATTTCCACGCGCGCGCCCTCGACAAATCCCATCTCGACCAGGCGCTGCTCCAGCTCCTGCGGAGAGAGCGATGAGCCCGTCACGAGCGCATCGAGCCTGATGATCTTGCCGACAAAACCGCGATCAGCATGTCCGAGCCGGACGTCCTGCAAATTATCCCGGGAGCTATTTGGATCGCCTGTCATGCGGCCTGTTTTTCAGCAGGTAGTCACAGGGTCAAGCGTTTGCCCGTGAGAGGTTTTAGAACTCCTAAAAACAGCGCCCGGAAGCGTCATCCGGAGGCGATTTTCCGCTTGACTGCCGGCGAGGCGCTAACGAGGTCGTGATGCCCCCGTGCCGCAGCCGCCCTGCGCGGCCCCGGACGTGAGCCAGGTCCGAATTGATCGATCCGGGTTGGCCTCCGGTAACCTTGACAGATCGCGGAATGGCGAACGAGCGTCCGCGCCACGCCCGGCGGCGCCGTTTCGCTTCCTCCCGCGCAACGGTTTGCGTTATGGTTCGCGCGGAGCCGGAGCGCCCGTGCAGACCGCACAACGCAATTCGCTGAGACTGCTGCAATGGATGATGGCCGCCGCGCTGGCCCTTCCGCTGGCGCTGTTCGTTTTTGCCTCCGCAATGTCCTGGATCTCGACCAGCGAGGCCGCCGACCAGGAGATCCAGCGCACCCTCGATGTCGCCCATGAGCATGCGCTGAAGGTGTTCGAGACCATCGATCGAGGCCTCGCCGAGGTCACCGAGGTCGTCCGCGGCATGGGCGATGCCGAGATCGGCGCACGCGAGAAGAGCCTGCACGAGCGGCTGCGCCAGGTCGCCGTGGCGCTTCCCCAGGTGAAATCGGTCTGGGTGTTCGACGCCAACGGCCGTGCCCTCGTCAACAGCCTGGTGCAGCCGGCCCCCGACGTCGACTTCTCGGACCGGGATTACTTCCGGATTCATGCCCAGGGCGACATCGGTACCTATATCGGCGAGGTGCTGACGCCGCGGCCGCCCTATCAGGGCTCGCGGTTCTTCAGCGTCGGCCGGCGCCGCAACGGCGACGACGGCAGCTTCGCCGGCGTGATCCAGGTCTCCGTGCTTCCGGAATATTTCGAAAATTTCTACGCCAGGATCGGCCGCGAGCCCGGCAGCTTCCTGGCGCTGATCCGGACCGATGGCGCCGTGCTGGCGCACTTCCCTGCCGTCAACCGCGACGTCCGGTTCGAGCCGAGCGGACCGCTCGGGCGGCAGATCGTCGCCAATCCCGAGGCCGGGACGATGACGATCCATTCCCCGGCCGACGGTATCGAGCGGCGCATGCGCTACCAGCGGCTGGCGGGATACCCGGTCTATGTCAGCGCCGGCCTTGAAACCTCGGCGATCCAGTCGCGCTGGATGTCGACCATGGCCCAGCACCTGATCTTCGGGATCCCGGCCACCGCCCTGCTGTTCGGCCTGCTCGCGCTCGCCTTCCGGCGAACCCAGCGCCTGCAGGAGGAGGCCCTCCGGCGCATCGAAGCCGAAGAGGCGTTGCGGCACGGCCAGCGGCTCGAGGCGCTTGGGCAGCTCACCGGCGGCGTCGCGCACGACTTCAACAACCTGCTCACCGTGATCCGCGCGTCGGTCGACATGTTGCGGCGGCCGGACCTGCCGGAGCCGCGGCGGCAGCGCTACATCGATGCGATCTCCAACACCGTGAACCGTGCCGCCAAGCTGACCAACCAGCTGCTTGCGTTCGCGCGGCGGCAAACCCTCAAGCCCGAGGTGTTCGACGCCTGCCAGAATGTCCGCACCCTGAGCGAGATGATCGCAACCCTGATCGGCGCGCGCATCGAGATCACGGCGCAGGTGCCGGACGAGACCTGCTTCGTCAACGCCGATGCCGGCCAGTTCGAGACCGCCATCATCAACATGGCGGTGAACGCGCGCGATGCCATGGACGGCGTCGGCCGGCTCACGATCGCGGTCCGCGCCGTGGACAGGCTGCCGTCCGCGACCAGCACGCCGTCAAACTCGCCCGGCCACGTCGCGGTGTCGGTGACCGACACCGGCGTCGGAATTCCGCAGGAGCTGTTCGGCCGCATCTTCGAGCCGTTTTACACCACCAAGGAGGTCGGTCACGGCACCGGCCTCGGCCTGTCCCAGGTGTTCGGCTTCGCCAAGCAGTCCGGCGGCGAGGTGACCGTCACCAGCGAAGTCGGCAAGGGTGCGACATTCACGCTGTATCTGCCGCGCGTCGTCGGACAGCATGGCGCGCGAGCGCAGCGCACCGAGGACGCACCCGCGATCGATCGGACCGGCGCATCGGTCCTGATCGTCGAGGACAATGCCGAGGTCGGAAAGTTTGCCGCCGACACGCTGACCCAGCTCGGCTGCACCTGCGTGCTGGTGGACAACGCCACCCACGCGCTGGAGGAGCTGGCCGTCGACGCTGACCGGTTCGACCTGGTATTCACCGATGTCGTGATGCCCGGCATGAGCGGCATCGAGCTCGCGGAAGAGATCCGCCGGCAGCGGCTCGATCTGCCGATCGTGCTCGCCTCCGGTTACAGCCAGGTGCTGTCGCAGCAGGGCAGCGGCGGCTTTGAGCTGCTGCAGAAGCCGTATTCGGCCGAGCAGCTCGCGCGCGTGCTGCACAAGGCGACGCGCTCGCGCCGGCTGAGGCGCGATCAGGCGCCGGCGGAGTGAGGTAGTTGCGCCGCACATCTCAAGCACGCTGTCGTCCTGGCGAAGACCAGGATCCATACGCCGCGGCGGATGTTGTGACGGGGACTCGTCATTGCAGCACTCGCGACTGACCGCCGGAACCTGGGCGGAACCGGGTAATTTGTCTGGCGTTATCGTGCCATGGGCAAGGCTGAGGCAAAAACCCAATCGTCGGTCGGGCCGTCGTCGGCCAAGACTGCATCGTCTCGGAAAGCGAGCGCAAAGGCGGCCGATCAAGAGCGCAAGGATTCCGCAGCAAGCGAAGCGGACGACAAATCGGAATTTGTCGAGGTCATCGCCGAGAACGGCGACCATGTCGAACCGCCGCCGCCGGAAATCGTCGAACCCGATCCCGAGCTGTCGGCCGAAGAGGCCGAACAGGCGCGCAAGGACTATTTGCTGACGCGGTTCTGGATCAGCGCGCGCGGCTATTGGGGCCGAAGCGGCGACCGGCTGGCATGGCTGTTCACGATCGGCCTGCTTCTGCTGATCGTCGCCAATGTCGCCGTTCAGTACGGCATCAATGTCTGGAATCGCGCGATCTTCGATGCGATCGAAAAGCGTGACGCAGCCAGTGTCTTCCACCTGACCGCCATCTTCTTTCCGCTCGCGATCGGCAGCGTGCTGCTGGGCGTTGCCCAGGTGTTCGGCCGCATGGGCATCCAGCGGCGCTGGCGCGCCTGGCTGACCAACGCCGTCGTCTCGCGCTGGCTGACGAACGGCCGCTACTACCAGCTCAACCTGGTCGACGGCGATCACAAGAATCCGGAGTACCGGATCGCGGAGGATCTGCGGATCGCGACCGATTCTCCGGTCGACTTCATCGCCGGCGTGACGTCGGCGCTGCTCTCGGCTGTCACCTTCATCGTCGTGCTCTGGACCATCGGCGGCGCGCTGACGGTGACGCTCGGCGGCTCGTCGATCAGCATCCCGGGCTTCCTGGTCATTGCCGCGATCATCTATGCGGCGATCGCGTCGGGCTCGATCACGGCGATCGGCCGCAGCTTCGTGCAAATCTCCGAGGACAAGAACCAGGCGGAAGCGGAATTCCGCTACGTCCTGACCCGCGTGCGCGAGAATGGCGAAAGCATCGCGCTGCTCGGCGGCGAAACCGAGGAGCGCGACGGCATCGACAAGACGTTCTCGAACGTGTTGCGGCAATGGGCACGGCTCGCCGGGCAGCACATGCGCACGACGCTGGTGTCGCAGGGATCGAATCTCATTGCGCCAGTGGTACCCTTGCTGCTGTGCGCGCCGAAATTCCTCGACGGTAGCATGTCGCTCGGTCAGGTGATGCAGGCGGCCTCGGCCTTCACCATCGTGCAGACCGCGTTCGGCTGGCTGGTCGACAACTATCCGCGGCTCGCCGACTGGAACGCCTGCGCACGGCGCATCGCCTCGCTGATGATGTCGCTTGACGGGCTCGAACGCGCCGAGACCGGCGACGGCTTCGGCCGCATCGAGCGCGGCGAGACCGAGGGCGAGGCCATGCTGAGCCTCAACGATCTCTCCGTCACGCTGGACGACGGCACCGCCGTGGTCGGCGAGACCGAGGTGGTGATCGAACCGGGCGAGCGGCTTTTGGTCGCCGGCGAATCCGGCACCGGCAAGAGCACGCTGGTGCGCGCCATCGCCGGCCTGTGGCCATGGGGCGGCGGCAGTGTCGGCCTGCACCCGGACCGCCGACTGTTCATGCTGCCGCAAAAGCCCTACGTACCCTCGGGCACGCTGCGGCGCGCGGTGGCCTATCCCGGCGCGGCGGAAGACTGGAACGTCGATGAGATCAGCCGTGCCCTCCACGAGGTCGGCCTCGACCATCTCAAGGACAAGATCGAGGAGGACGCGCCGTGGGACCAGACCCTGTCCGGCGGCGAGAAACAGCGGCTCGCCTTTGCCCGCCTGTTGCTGCACGCGCCCGACATCGTCGTGCTTGACGAGGCGACGTCCGCGCTCGACGAGAAGAGCCAGGACAAGATGATGGAAATGGTGACGACGGAACTGCCGAAAGCGACCATCGTCAGCGTCGCCCATCGCGTCGAGCTCGAAGCGTTCCATAGCCGCAAGATCGTGCTGGAGCGCCGCAAGGGCGGCGCCAAACTGGTCAGCGACGTCGATCTGATCCCGCGCAAGGGCAAGCGAAGGCTGCTCGGCCGCTTCCTGCGGCAACGGCAGGCAGCGGGCAAGGCGGCGTAACGGGCGTTGGCGCTGCCGTCAAAACCGGCTATGCATGCCGCGCTTTTGACGAGGCCATGCGTGATCCCCAGCAACGACATATCGCCGGCGCCGTTCGGCGCCTTCGCGCCCAATGCGGCGCAGGCCGCCATCATCCGCCTGGCGCATGGCTCAGGACTGAAGCGCGGCGCGTTCCGGCCCTGGCTGTCGAAGCTGGTCAATCTGTTCGGCGCGGGTCCGCTGGACGTGACCTACCAGGGCGCATCGTTCCGCTTCTATCATCAGCAAGGCGCGACCGAGCGCGGCGCGCTGTTCAATCCCGATTACAACCTTGAAGAACTCGCCTTCCTGCGGGCGCATCTCGGCGCGGATGGCACCTTCGTCGATCTCGGCGCCAATGTCGGCACCTATGCGCTGGCGCTGGCGCGCGATGTCGGGCCCGGTGGCAAGGTGATCGCGATCGAGCCGCATCCCGTCACGCATGCGCGGCTCAAATTCAACACCGAGGCCTCCGGCTTTCCGCAAGTGCGCCTGGTTGCGGCGGCCGCTGGCCCGACCGATGGCGAACTGATGATCGAGACCGACGGCGACAATCTCGGCGCCAGCCACATCGTCACGGGCACGCCGACGGGCAAGGCGTTCAAGGTGCCCTCGCTGCGGCTGCAACGCATCCTCGACGAGGCCGGCGCGAGCAAGGTTGACGCGCTGAAGATCGACGTCGAAGGTTTCGAGGACCGCGTGCTGATCGGCTTCTTCCGCGACGCGCCGCAGTCACTGTGGCCCGGCGCGGTGGTGATCGAGCATCTGTCGAAGGACGAATGGACCGACGACTGCATTGCGGACATGCACGCGCGCGGTTACGTCGAGCAGGGCCGGACGCGGAGCAACACGCTGCTGGTGCGGAGCTGAGAAGTAACTACGTCAGAGAGCTGCTCCCTCTCCCGCTTGCGGGGGAGGGCCGGGGTGGGTCCACGAGTCATATTGTGGCAAAGAGCCCCCACCCGGATTGCATCTTCGATGCAATCCGACCTCTCCCCGCAAGCGGGAGAGGTGAAAAGAGTCTGCGAATGTATCATACAACAAGGGAGGCTCGCGATGATCGACCATATCGGCTTTTCCGTCTCCGACTATCAACGCGCGAAGGCATTCTACCAGGCGGCGCTGGCGCCGCTCGGCTACGGCCTGATCATGGAAGTGCCTGCTGATGTGACCGGGCACGCGCCCGCCGCGGGCTTCGGCGCCGACGGCAAGCCGGACTTCTGGATCGGCGGCGAAGGCGCGATGAACAAGCCGGTGCATATCGCCATCACGGCCAGGGACCACGCCACCGTCGACGCCTTCTACAAGGCCGCGATGGCGGCCGGCGGCCGCGACAACGGCGCGCCCGGCATTCGCGCGCATTATCACCCGAACTATTACGCCGCATTCGTGTTCGATCCCGACGGCCACAATATCGAGGCAGTCTGCCACACGCCCGGGTGAAACATCGGAACGCCGCGGCGCGCGATCCGTTGTCGCTGCGAACTTCGATGGAGCGATTGATGCGCGCGACGCGACCTGGCATCGGCGACAGCCGCGAGGCCTCGATATGATGCCGATCGAGCCCCCCGAGATTCCGCCGACGACGCCGGGCACCCCGAGCGAACCGCCGCCGGGAATACCACCCGGCAATCCGCGCCCCGAGATTCCAGAGCCGGTGCGCGAACCCGGCGAACCGCCGCGACCGGACGAGTTGCCCGGCAAGACACCTGACGAATCACCGGTGCGCGGACCGCCTGGACCGTCCGGCCCGCCGCCTGCGACAGATCGACTCGCCGGCCGGCAAGTCGCTCTTGCGCCCAAGTTCCACGTCGATTGCAAATGTGTCGGAGCGTTTCTTCTGAACGCGCGGTGAACAATCGCGCATGCAACCCGTTATAATGTCGAAATAAACTTCGCCGATGATCCGTGGCTCGCCACAATCCGGCCTAACGGCTGACGGTTCATCGTCCTGCCGAATTGTTCGGCTCTCAGTTTTCTTTCCTGCCCAGACTTTCCGCCGGGGACTCCTAGACAATGACAAAGCTTCGTCTCGTGCTGCTTGCCACGACTGCGCTGACGGTGATGCAATTCGCCGCCTCAGCGTCGCACGCCCAAACTTCGCCTCTGGTCGTCGCACAGGCGCAGCAAAAGGAAGAAACCGGACCTGACGGAAAGCCGAAGGCGCGGCCAGCGCCCGGCGCGCCGGGTGCTCCTGCACGTCCGGCACCGCCGGCCGCAGCGCCGCATCCGCAGGCGCCACCTCCCGCTGCGGCGCCCGCACATCCTGCTCCGCCGCCGGCCGCAGCACCCGCGAAGCCGACCCCGCCTGCAGCACCGGCGCGGCCCGAGCCGCCCGCCGCTGCACCGGCAAAGCCGACCCCGCCTCCGGCAGCCGCGCCGCATCTGGCGCCGCCGCCGGCTCCCGCACGGCCCGAGCCGCCTGCCGCGCGCCCGACGACGCCTCCGCCGGCGGCTGCGCCTGCACATCCCACACCGCCACCGCCCGCGGCCGCACCCGCGAAGCCATCGCCGGCCCCGGCACGGCCGGAGCCGCCCGCGGCGGCACCTGCGAAGCCAACCCCGCCGCCGCCGGCGGCCGCCCCCGCACATCCAACGCCGACCCCACCGCCGCCGGCCGCAGCACCGCAGCGCCCCGGCACGCCGCCGCCCGGCGCAGGTCCCGCGCACACGCCTCCGACGCCGACCCCCGGCGCGACACCGAATGCCGCGCCGGCAGCACGCCCCGGCACCCCGCCCACAGCGGCAACGCCGACACCGACGCCCGCCACGCCGGGCGCTCCGACAACGGCGCCGGCCGAACGCCGTCCTGGTGATCGTCCGGGTGGCGAACGCGGTGAACGTCCTGGCGGCGCCAAGCAACCGCCGGGCACGCCGCCCGCGGCGACGTCAACGCCCGCGCCTTCGGCAACGACAACGCCGCCGGCAGCAGGGGCACGACCGGGCACGCCGCCCGCCGCGACAGCTCCCGGCGCAACACCGACGCCGACGCCTCCGGCAGCCGGCGCACAGCCCGCGCGGCCGGGCACCCCGCCTGCCGCAACAACGCCTCCGGCACCCGGCGCGACGCCGACGCCACCGGCGCCAGGTCAGCAGGGACGTCCGGCGACACCGCCCGGAACGCCGGCGACCCCGGGCGCAGCGATGGGTGCGCCCGGCGCGGCCCCGGCTCCGGGTCAGCCGGCAGCACGTCCGGGCGTCGCGCCCGGCGTATCGCCGGCCCAGGGCGCCGCGATGGGCGCGCCGGCACCATCGGTCGTCCCCGGCTCGGCTGCTGCAACGCCGCCTCCCGGCCGTGCGCAATACGCGCCGCCGACGGTTGCGCCCGCCTTCCGGGCCGCGCCTGCCGTCGCAGCACCGCTGCCGCCGCCGCCGCGGCATGACAACATCAAGCCGCTCGCGATCGGCGCCGCGGTCGGTGCCGGCGTGGTCGCCGGCGCCATCATCGGCGGCAGCATCGCCGACCTGCACAGCCAGCGGCAGGAGGTGGTCGAAGGCGGCCGCACCATCTACACCGAACCGGACCGCGTCATCATCCGCGACCCGGGCGGCCAGGCCTATGTGCGCGGCGACGACGTCTATCGTTTCCGCTATGGCGCGCGTGACATCCGCACCGAGACGGTCGGCGGCGAAACCCGCACCGTGGTGGTTCGTCCTGACGGCAGCGAGATCATCACGGTGGTCGGCTCCGACGGCCAGATGTTGCGCCGGATCCGCAGGGATACTGGCGGACGCGAGGTCGTCATCATCGACAACAGCTATCGCGATCCGCGGGCGGTCGGCGGCTTCTATGTCGACGTGCCGCCGCCGGTGGTCAACATTCCCTACGATCGCTACATCGTCGACGCTCAGGACGCGTCGCCCGACGTGATCTACGAGACCATGGAGGCACCGCCGGTGCAGCGGATCGATCGGCGCTACTCGCTCGACGAGATCCGCTACAGTCCCAATGTCCGCATGCAGATGCCGAGCATCGACGTCAACACGATCAACTTCGACTCCGGATCGTGGACCATCCCGCCGGATCAGGCGGCGAGGCTACAGGTGATCGCCGACGGCCTCAACCGGGCCATCCAGCGCAACCCGCGCGAGGTGTTCCTGATCGAGGGCCATACGGACGCGACCGGCAACGACACCGACAATCTGTCGCTGTCGGACCGCCGTGCGCAATCCGCGGCCGAGCTGCTGACGCAGCAATTCGGCGTGCCGGCGGAGAACCTGACCTCGCAGGGTTACGGCTCGCAATATCTGAAGGAGCAGACCGACGGACCGAGCCGCATCAACCGGCGCGTCACCGTCCGCCGCATCACCCCGCTGCTCAACGGCGGCACCGCCTCCGCCGCCCCGCCGCGCTGAGCGGCGCGACATCACGATACGAAATGGCCGGGAGCGATCCCGGCCATTTTTGTTTCTTCTCCTTCCCCCTGAAAGGGGGAAGGTCGGGATGGGGGGGGGCAGCCGCGGGTGACGGTGGCTGCGGAGCGAACAGATCCCCACCCGCTTTGCTCTGCGAGCAAAGCGACCTCCCCTTTTCAAGGGGTGGTCGGATTCGTTACTTCCCCGCGCCCAGTCCCAGCGCCTCGACCATCACGCGGAACACCTCGGTGTTGTCCATCGAGCCGTGGACGCGCTCGCTGCCCGGGCCGGTTGCGGTGAGGATGACGTCCTCGCCGGAATGCACGCTGGCGCCGATCATCGCCGGCAGATTGCCGAAGCGCAGCACGACGCCGGGGACATCCTTGTACTTGTCATTGGCCTTGAAACTGTCGGGCTGGTCGCCCTTCACGGTCGGCTCGTTCGGATCGTCGAGCTTCGGGCGGAACGTCTCGTAATGGTCCGGCAGGCTGGCCGAGAAGATCGCAAGCCGCCGGCTGACATCGACGCGTGACGGATACCCCTCGGCGTCCGGCACCGGATAATTCGGAAACCCGGCCTTCTCATAGACGCCGACGCGCTCGCGCAGCGGCACGTTGGGTGTCGCCGTCATGTCGTCATTGATGGTGCCGATCAGGCTGTTCGGATGGTTGTGGTCGGCCACGACCAGGATCAGCGTGTCGTCGTTGCGCGCTTTCGCCCAGTCCTTTGCGAGCCGCACCGCGTTGTCGAGCATGATGGTGTCGTAGACCGCGCGCTCCATGTCGAGCAGATGGGCGTATTTGTCGATCAGGCCGGACTCGACCATCAGGAAGAAGCCGGCCTCGTGTTTCGACAGCACCGTGAGCGCGGCCTGGACCTGTTCGGTCAGGTCAGGCTGTTCGGGGAATTTTTTGACGCCGCCTCCCTTGAGGAATTTGCGGTCGAGCGCGCCGTCCATGTTGCCGGCGGCGAACAGGCCGAGCAATTGGCGGGTGTCCGGTTTGGTCGCAAGCGTGGCGAGTTCGCTTGCGGTGGTCGCGACCGGATAGCCGGCGTCGCGGAAGCGCGCAAGATAGTCGATATCGTCCTTGCGTTTCGACCCGGACGTGGATTGCGGCAGGAAGTTCGCGGAGCCGCCGCCCATCAGCACGTCGGGCTTCGCGTCGAAATATTGCGCGACGATCGCGTCATAGGCGGCGCGGCGGCGGGTATGCGCGACCATCGCCGCCGGCGTCGCGTCCTCGAGCTCGGTGTTGGTGACGATGCCGACGGCGAGGCCCGCCCGGCGCTTGGCGAGGCTCGCGATGGTCTCGACCCTGGGATCGTCGAGCGGATCGGGCGTGCGATCGGCGTAGACGCCGAGCGCATTGACCGCGGCCTTGTGACCGGTGGCGTAAGCGCTCGCGGCGTTCGCCGAATCGGTGATGATCGAGTCCGAGCCCGCGGTCGCGACCAGCGCCATATGCGGCATGTCGTCGATCGCGAGCTTGCCGCGGCTCTTGCCCTCCGCAATCCCCTTGGAAAGGATTCGCGCGGCGACGCGATGCGACGGCGACATCCCGTCGCCGATGAACAGGATCACGTTCCTGGCCTTGCGTGCCCCGGTGTCATAGACGGTCCAGGTCACCTTCCGGCTCTGCGTGCCGTCGCTGACCTCGACGGCGACCTGCCCGGGTTTGGCGAGCGAAACATTGCGCAGCAACAGCGCCGACTGCTCCCGGCCGGCCTCGCGCGCCGTGAATGTGCCGCCCTGGCCGAACACCGCGTCATAGTCCGCGCCGTTCAGCGTGACCTTGAGCTTGGCTTGATCGACCACCCCCGGAAGCTCGACCTTGAAGTCGAATTTGGCGCCGACGAGGATATCGGCGCGATCGATCGGATAGATCGTCTGGGCGAACGCCGGAGCTGCCGACAACAACAGGGCGACAGCCACGCCGGCAACTTGCTTGATCATGATCGATGCTCCGCCTCTTGCGCATGATGCGCGCCGGGGCGGAGGCTAGTGGCGGCGGATGACGGCGCAATGAGGCGGCGCCGGGGCGTATTGCCGCAACGGCCGGCGTGGTCTCAGCGCGCCATCTGCTGCGGATCGTAGAAGAAGCGCTCCTCGACCAGCTCCTCGCCGCGCCAGGTCTGCCAGGCGACCTCCTCCATGCTGCGGACCTTGCCGTCCTTAGCCGTGAATTCGAACCGCCAGCAGATCGCCGAATGATCGCCGTCGAGCAGGAGCGGCCCAAGCCGCGTGGTCTTGACGCCTGCGACCGCGGCCAGCACCGCCGCCTCGCGCGCCGCCAGCGCCTCGCGGCCGACCCGCCACTCGCCGTCATTCTCCTGGGTGCGGGCATCGACTGAATAGAAGTTCCTGATCGCGGCGACATGGTCGTTGGATTCCACCGTGTCAGCGAAGGCTTGCAACGTCCTGAGCGAGGGCATGGGCACTCTCCATTTACCGACTTATGGTCGGTATTTATCGACTGATAGTCGGTAAGTCAACTGGCTTCGCTGCGGAACCTGGGCTAGACAGCATGATCCGGAAAAGTGTGAAGCGGTTTTCCGGCGACAAACGCGAAGCGCTTGCGCTGAGATCATGCTCAAACAAGAGCGAAGCGATGGCAACCCAGGCCGAACGGCGCCAGAAGACCAGAGCCGCCATCGTCAAGGCGGCGCGGCGCATCTTTGGCGAGCGCGGCTTTGCCGCTGCGACGATGGACGACATCGCCGCTGGAGCGCGCGTCGCCAAGGGCGCGGTTTATCATCACTTCGCGACCAAGGAGGCGGTGTTCGAGGCGGTGTTCGAGCAGGTGTCAATCGACCTCGTCGCCGATCTCGACCGCATCTCGCGCGCCGAGAACGATCCGCTGGCGGCGATGGCGGCGGGCACACAGGGCTATTTCGCGGCGTGCTCGAAAGGCCCGACCGGCCAGATCATCTTGCGCGATGGTCCGGCTGTGCTCGGCTGGGAACGCTGGCGCGAGATCGACGCGAAACATTTCGGCGGCAAGTTTCCGCGCGCGCTGGCGGCCGCGATGGATGCCGGCGTGATCGCCAAGCAACCGATCGAGCCGCTGGCGCGGCTGCTGCTCGGCGCGGTGACGGAGGCGGCGGTCGCAATCTCCGCGGGGCCGGATATCGGCAAGACCGGCACCGATTACGCGCGCGCATTCCGCTCGCTGCTCGATGCGCTCAGGGTGAAGTAGGCGAACTTTCTCCCACATCGTCCCGGCGAAAGCCGGGACTTATTGCCACAGGGAGGAGTCATTGAAGCGCACTGTGGCCCCAGCGTTGCGCAACAATTGAAGGTCGTGGTTATGGGTCTCCCGGCTTTCGCCGGGACGACACTGAGTTTGTGGCGCGTTCGCCCGCCGCCTCAATCCTTGTCGTTCTCGAGCTGGAAGATCTGCGCGCCTTCGCCGCTCGAGATGAGGCCGGTCTTGTTGTAGAGGCCGAGCTTGGCGCGGGTGTCGGCAATGTCGAGGTTGCGCATCGTCAGCTGGCCAATGCGGTCGGCCGGCGTGAACGCGGCGTCCTCGACCTTCTCCATGCTGAGCCGCTCCGGCGCATAGGTCAGGTTCGGGCTCTCGGTGTTGAAGATGGAGTAGTCGTTGCCGCGACGCAGCTCGAGCGTCACCTCGCCGGTGACGGCGCGCGCCACCCAGCGCTGCGCGGTCTCGCGCAGCATCAAGGCCTGCGAATCGAACCAGCGGCCCTGATAGAGCAAGCGGCCGAGCCGCATGCCGCTGATGCGGTACTGCTCGATCGTATCCTCGTTATGGATGCCGGTGACGAGACGCTCATAGGCGATGTGCAGGAGCGCCATGCCCGGCGCCTCGTAGATGCCGCGGCTCTTCGCCTCGATGATGCGGTTCTCGATCTGGTCGCTCATGCCGAGGCCGTGGCGGCCACCGATCGCATTGGCCTCAAGGAACAGCGCCACCGGATCGGCGAACGTCTTGCCGTTCAGCGCGACCGGCTGGCCTTCCTCGAAGCGCACCACGACCTTCTCGGCCTTGACGTCGCAATCGGCGCGCCAGAACGGCACGCCCATGATCGGGTTGACGATGGTGATGCCGCTCGCAAGGCTCTCGAGATCCTTGGCCTCATGCGTCGCGCCGAGCAGATTGCTGTCGGTCGAATAGGCCTTCTCCGCGCTCATCTTGTAGGCGAAGCCCTGCGCGGTCATGAACGCCGACATCTCCGCGCGGCCGCCGAGCTCGTCGATGAACTGCTGGTCGAGCCAGGGCTTGTAAATCCGCAGGCTCGGGTTGGTCAGCAGGCCGTAACGATAGAAGCGCTCGATGTCGTTGCCCTTGAAGGTCGAGCCGTCACCCCAGATGTTGACGCCGTCCTCCTGCATCGCCGCGACCAGCATGGTGCCTGTCACCGCACGGCCGAGCGGCGTGGTGTTGAAATAGGTGATGCCGCCGGTCGAGATGTGGAACGCGCCGGACTGGATCGCGGCGATCCCCTCATGGACCAGCTGGGTGCGGCAATCGACGAGGCGGGCCTTCTCGGCGCCGAAATCCATCGCCTTGCGCGGGATCGCGTCGTAGTCGGCCTCGTCGGGCTGGCCGAGATTGGCGGTATAGGCGAAGACCTTGGCGCCTTTCAGCTTCATCCAGAGCAGCGCCGCTGAGGTGTCGAGCCCGCCCGAGAACGCGATGCCGACTTTTTCGCCAGTGGGCAGGCTTTTCAGAATCGTACTCATGGGACGGTCCAATCGGTCGAAATCGAAGAGGTTTTCAGGCTTGGCGATATCAAATTTCGGAAGGCGGAGCACGCCTTTAATCAGGCTTCCGTGCCGCCAGGCTGGCCTTGTCGCCCCGGCGCCAGCGCTGCATCCAGCGATAGCCGGGCATCGCAAGCCGCGTCAGCGCGGCATCGACCTGGGCGTCGGTCAGCCGGGTCGAGGCCCAGCGGTAGATCAGCGCATAGAACAGCCAGACCGTTAAGAACGACACCAGGCCTGCGATCGCAACGTCAGTGAAGAAATGACCGCCAAAGGCCATGCGAAGCCCGCTGGTGACAAGGCCGAACACGGTGGCCCCGGCAAAGGCCAGCGGCCGCCACGCAGGCGGCGTCAGCGCCGCCGGCGCATAGGTCCAGAACGCGGTGGCGCCCTCACCGGAGAAGAACGAGCAGTTGCGCGGGCAGCCGCCGCGCGGGTCCCACCACGGCATGAATTGCAGGTCGCCGCCGAACTGCGTCACGAACACGGGCCGCGGCCGGCCCCAATAATTCTTGAAGGTGAAATTGGTGAGCACGCCGGCCGAGAGCAGCATCGTGGTGAGCAGGAACACCGCGGCGCGGCCGGACATCAGCATCGGCCGGTCGGGGCGGATGAATTTCCAGACGATGGTCACGATCGCCGGCAGCACAAGCGCCCAGGCAATCCACATCGCCGCATCGCGCGCGAACGACGCCACCGCTTCGAGCTTCATCGGAAAGGTTTTCTGCGCGGCATCGTAGAACAGTGCCGCCAGCTTCAGGTCGAGCTCGGGATAGATCCCGAACAGGATGCCGACGATGAGCGCCAGCGCCAGCGCGATGAAAAGTCCGGTCCGGTTCATGGCGCGCGGTTTAGCCGAGGCTGCGGGGCATGGGAAGCGTCACGGCTGCCGCGATTGCGACGGCAATGGCGGGGGCGGCGGCAACGGACGCGCCGGCTCGCGCCAGGCGCCGGCGGTGCGACCGGCGATCAGCCAGTAGACGAGGCCCGCGACGATACCGGCGCCGGTCATGATCTCCATGTGCCGGCGCACGATGCCGTGGAATTGCATCATATCGGGATCGAACGGAACCAGGCCGAGATAGCAGGCCGCGCCGACGATCGCGCCGCCGACGGCGTAGGCCAGCACGCTTCGGATGAAGAATGCCTCGGTAATCAGCACCACGATCAGCGCCGGCAGCAATGCGAAGCCGGATATGAAGATGAAACCGAAGCCGAGCACGACGTTGATAGCGCTCTGGTCGATCTGCCCGCCGAAATCGCTGATCTCGGGATACAGCACCGCGACGACCACGATGATCCCCGCCACGAAGCAGGCCATCAGGAAGCCGAAGCCAACGACGAACAGGCGGCCGATCAGGGCCATTGGGTCATTCCATAATCGGATAGCGGGCGCGGCATTCATCTCTCCTCGTCATGCCCGGGCTTGGCCCGGGCATCCACGTCTTGTCTCGCGGAGGCAAAGCTAAGACGTGGATGGCCGGGACAAGCCCGGCCATGACGAAATATGGAGATACTTCTCAATCCGTCATCGCCATCGCGCGCAGCGCCTGGCGCTCGCGGGCGGAGAGCTTTTCGGTCTCCGACTTGAGCTGGCCGCAGGCCGCGAGGATGTCGCGGCCGCGTGGCGTGCGCACCGGCGAGGAGTAACCGGCGTTGAAGATGTATTCGGAGAATTTTTCGATCTGCTCCCAGTCCGAGCATTCATAGGCGGTGCCCGGCCACGGATTGAACGGGATCAGGTTGATCTTCGCCGGAATGCCCTTGAGCAGCTTGACCAGGAGCTTGGCATCATCGAGCGAATCGTTGACGCCCTTGAGCATCACATATTCGAAGGTGATGCGCCGCGCATTCGAGGCGCCGGGATAATCGCGGCAGGCCTGCAGCAATTCCTTGATTGGATATTTGCGGTTCAACGGCACCAGCTCGTTGCGCAGCTCGTCGCGCACCGCGTGCAGCGAGATCGCGAGCATCACGCCGATCTCGTCGCCGGTGCGCTGGATGTTCGGCACCACGCCCGAGGTCGACAGCGTGATGCGGCGGCGGGAAATGCCGATGCCCTCATTGTCTGCGACGATCAGCAGCGCATCGCGCACCGCGTCGAAATTGTAGAGCGGCTCGCCCATCCCCATCATCACGATGTTGGTGACGCGGCGCGTGCCGTCCTCACGGTCGGCCCAGTCGTTCAGCCGGTCGCGCGCCACCATCACCTGGCCGACGATCTCGCCGGCGGTGAGGTTGCGCACCAGCCGCTGCGTGCCGGTGTGGCAGAACGCGCAATTCAGCGTGCAGCCGACCTGCGAGGAAACGCACAGCGTGCCGCGATCGGTCTCGGGAATGTAGACGCACTCGACCTCGTGCGGCCGCTCGACCGTGTCGCCGCTCGGCAGCCGCAACAGCCATTTGCGGGTGCCGTCATTGGAGATCTGCTCGGCGACCACTTCGGGACGGTCGACGGTAAAATGCTTCTCGAGCTCGGCGCGCATGTCCTTCGAGACGTTGGTCATCTCGGCAAAGCTCTTGGCGCCGCGGAAATACATCCAGTTCCAAAGCTGCTGGGTGCGCATCTTGCGCTGGCCGGCCTGCACCCCGATCTCGCCGAGGCGATCGGCGATCTCGGCGCGCGACAGCCCGATCAGCGACGGCTTGGCCGGCGGCACATAGGTCTCGAGCGGAACTTTCTCGACCAGCGCGCTGGCGCCGAAGACGGCAGGGGTGGTCACGGTGTCGGTCATGAAACCTCAAATAGGCCTTCCAGCCGGTGCTGGAAAGCCACCAAATACCTCGATTTCAGGCCTCAAGTCGCTTCTCTAGCGCCGGCAGTCCTGCCCGAGCCGGTCGAGCGCCTGCGCCAGGCCCTTCAGCGAGAAGGTGTCTGTCGTCTCGGTGCCCTTGGCCGAGACGGCTTTTACCGTCAGTTCGGCCGATTTGCGCATGGATTCCACCATCCGCTCCTCCTCGGCCGCATTCTTGATCCAGAGGCCGTCACCCTGCGTGTACATCGCATAGGTCCCGCCGCCGACCTGAAGCGTCGATTCGGAGCCCGGCTTCACGGTGTAGCCGATCATGATCGAGACTTCGTTGACGACCTTCTCCGCCGGACGGGTGGAGATGAAGGCATAGGCCGGATCGCGCGGCCGGTTCGCCGGATTGGTCTTCGACGAGGACGGCTTGGCGAGCGCAAAGCACACCTTCTTGCCGTTGGGCGACGCCGTGTACGCACCCCAGGTGCCGAATTGGCCGATCAGCGTCGGCTCCGCGCCGCCGGCCGCAGCCGCCGCGGCCGAAGGCGCCGGCTTGGCTGCTTCCTTCGCGGTATCCTTCCTGGGCGCAGCCTGCGCCGGCGCGAGGGTGATGATCCCGCACAGGATACAAGCAACCAGTGATGTCAGAATCTGCCGCACGGCCAACTGGTTCCCCCATCATTGTGACTGCAAGATGGCCCGGCGATTCCCCTCCGCCGGCTCGGATGGATAACCGGGAAATGCTTTTTTGGGAAGGCAGTTAGGCCGAAAGACGAACGCCGCTCACTATCGTGCGCACGTCGCGACTTGTTATCACTTGGCTTATCACTTGGCGCGCGCAGCGCGTTGCTTCTCCCACTGCGCATCGGTCCATTGCAGCAGGTCCTCGGCACCGGAACCGCGTAAGTGCGAGCCGCCGTCCTGCACCACCATCTCGCCGTTGATGTAGCCGGCCTGATCCGAGATCAGGAAGGTCGCGAGATCAGCGAGCTCCGAATGCTCGCCGGCGCGGCCGAGCGGATTGCGATGCGCCCAGCTCTCGCCGCGCCCCTCGGGACGCAACTGTCCGGTCGCACCTGCGGTCGGAAATGCGCCGGGCGCGATCGCGACGGTGCGGATGCCCCTCGGGCCCCACTCCACCGCAAGGCTCTTGGTCATCGCCAGCACCGCGGTCTTGGCCATCGAGGACGGCACCGTGAACGCACGGCCGGTGATGGTCGAGGTCGACAGGATCGAGAGCACCACGCCCTTGTGCTTGCCGTCGATCCAGCGGCGACCGGCGGCGAGCGTGCAATACATCGTCCCATGCAGTGTCGGCGCGAGGATCGCGTCCGCCGCGCGGAATGACAAATGTTCGCTCTGCGCAATAAAGGTTGCGGCAGCATTGTTGACCAGCACGTCGATCGGCGCGTCCTGCCAGACCTGATCCATCATCGCCTCGACCGCTGCGCCGTCGCGGATATCGCAGCGCGCGATGGAAACATTGGCGCCGAGCTCGCTGCGAAATTTTGCTGCGGTTTCCTCCAGCAGCCCCTCGCGCCGCCCGCAGATGATCAGCTCGGCGCCGAGTTCGGCGAAGCGGTAGCCCATCGCCGCGCCAAGGCCGGAGCCGCCGCCGGTGATCAGGATGCGCTTTTTCGCTAGCAGGCCTTTTTCAAACATAGTTTGATCCCTCCGCTTTGTATTGTCGCTCCGCCGCAAATCCGGCATGAAGCTTGTAGTCCAAGATCTTGCAGCTCTTTCTGCGTCCGAAACTCAGGTGTGTCCATGAAAGCCATCCTCTGCTCGCAATACTGTCAACCCGACGATCTCGTGTTGGCTGACGTGCCCGATCCGGTGGCGGGTCCCGGCGAAGCCGTGATCGCGATCAAGGCGGCGGCGCTGAATTTCTTCGACATCCTGATGATCCAGGGCAAGTACCAGATCAAGCCGCCGTTCCCGTTCTCGCCGGCTGCCGAAGTTGCCGGTGTGATCGAAAGCGTCGGCGCAGGCGTCACTGACCTGAAGGTCGGCGATCGCGTCGTCGCGTCCTGCGGCCACAACGGCGCGCGCGACAAGATCGCGCTGCCGGCGAATTCGATCGTGAAGATTCCCGACAATCTCGATTACGACCGCGCCGCCGGCATCATCATCATCTACGGCACCGCGCTGCATGCGCTGGAAGATCGCGCAAGCCCGAAGCCGGGCGAGACGCTCGCGGTGCTCGGGGCCGCCGGCGGCACCGGCCTTGCTGCGTGCGAACTCGGCAAACTGATGGGGTTGAAGGTGATTGCCTGCGCCTCGTCGGACGAGAAGCTGGCATTCGCCAAGCAACACGGCGCCGAGCTGACGCTGAACTATGCGAAGGAAGATCTCAAGGAGGGCCTGCGCAAGCTGACCGACGGCAAGGGCGCCGACATCGTGTTCGATCCGGTCGGCGGCGCCTACGCCGAAGCTGCGCTGCGTTCGACCGCGTGGGAAGGCCGCTTCCTTGTGATCGGCTTTGCCGCCGGCGACATTCCGAAGATCCCGCTCAACCTCGCGCTGCTGAAGGGCTGCGATATCCGCGGCGTGTTCTGGGGCGCCTGGGCGCGGCAGAATCCGGACAAGAACCGCAAGAACCTCGAGAAGCTCGTGCAGTGGACCGCGGAAGGCAAGATCTCCTCGCATGTCGACCGCACTTTCCCGCTGTCGCAGACCGCGGAAGCTCTGAAGGTGCTCGCCGGCCGCAAGGCGATGGGCAAGGTGATCCTGCACCCGGGAAGCTGAGGACGGATTCGGTAACTTGGTAGCCCGGATGGAGCGCAGCGAAATCCGGACGAACCATCCCTGGTTGGAGCAGCCCCGGATTGCGCTTCGCTTCATTCGGGCTACAGACGCTCCAACCTCCTTGAAAAGGGGAGGTCGCTTTGCTCGCAAGAGCAAAGCGGGTGGGGATCTGCTCTCTCCGCATACAGCGTCGCCTGCGGCTGACCCCCCATCCCGACCTTCCCCCTTTCAGGGGGAAGAAGACAGATCTCACTCCTCCTCCTCCGGCACCCCGCGCTTCAGCGCGGCGCGGGCGGCATCGCGGTGCTCCGGCGTGATGTGGCTTGCCACCATGCGGAGCGCGGTTGCGAGCACTGCGGCGTCATCGGTGAAGCCGAGGATCGGCAGCATGTCGGGCACGAAATCGAACGGCAGAATGAAATAGGCGATCGCCCCGAGCAGCGCCGCCTGCACATGGCGCGGCGTCTGCCGGTCGAACGCGCAGTAATAGGCGGCCAGCAGATCTTCCGCGAAGGGCAGGGTCGCCACCACCTTCTTGAACTTGATCCAGAAACGGCGGCGCACGCTTTCAGGGTCCTGCGCCAGCCGATCGGCAGGCCCAAATCCCGCGCCGTGTTCGCTCGATGTCATCGCAAGGTTCCTCGACGCCGCGCCAGTTCGGCGGCGGGCGATGCGAATCTGGGGATATCGGCGGACCCGCGCAAGGTTGCACGCGCCGGGCTCAACTGACCCCAAGCTGCCTTGCGATCGCGTTCATGGCCTTGGCGAGGTCGATGTCGCGCTTGGTCACCCCGCCGACATCGTGGGTCGACAGCACCACCTCGACCGTCTTGTAGACATTTTTCCACTCGGGGTGATGGTCGCTCTTCTCGGCGACCAAGGCGGCGCGGGCCATGAACCCGAAGGCCTCGTTGAAGTCCTTGAACACGAAAGTCTTGGCGATCGCCTCGCGGCCGGGCGTTTCCGACCAGCCGGCCAGTTCCCAAAGGGCGGCCTTCCTTGCCTCCGCTGACAGCCGTTCGACCATGGTAACCCTCCCGTTTAACGCCGACTTTAGCCTAACAACCGGCCTCCGGGATGGGATCCACGCCCAAATTAAGGCCGAAATCGCGTCCTATCGCCGCTGGTAACCATGACGGAGTTGTAACATCTGTCCATTCAGTAATTTGCTACACATAGGGGATGTATGCGCGTTGGTAGTCTTACGAGATTGAGCCCCGACGATTGTTTGCGAGATCGATGACAGACGGCTCCGCCAGCATGTCGCCCAAGCCGCTGCGTTCGGCAAAGCGGCGGCTGATGTTCGTTTTGATCGCGGGCGCGCTGGCCATCATCGGCACGCTGATGGCCGGCTATTATTTCGCCGTGCGTCCGGTGACGCTGCGGATCGCGGTCGGTCCCGCCAACAGCGATGACCTCAAGGTCGTGCAGGCGCTGGCGCAGGCCTTCAACAACCAGCAGCACACCCAGGTCAAGCTGAGGCCGGTGCAGACCGAGGGCGCCACCGCGAGCGCCCAGACGCTGGCCGACGGCAAGGCGGATCTCGCCATCATCCGCGGCGATCTCGAGGTGCCGAAGAATGCCCAGGCGGTCGCGACCCTGCGCAAGAATGTCGTGGTGATGTGGGTTCCGCCCGCCAAGGGCAAGGTTCGGAAATCCGCGCGGATCACCAAGATCGCGCAGCTTGCCGGCCGCAAGATCGGCGTCGTCGGCCGCACTACGGCCAATGTCAATTTGCTGAAGCTGATCCTGACGCAATACGGCGTCGACCCGATGAAGGTCGAGATCGTGCAATTCCCGGCCAATGAGGCGGCGGAAGCGATCAAGAACCTCAAGGCCGACGCCTATCTCGCCGTCGGCCCGGCCAACAGCAAGATCACGATCGATGCGATCACGGCGTCGGTCAAGGACGGCGGCGAGCCGACCTTCCTCGCGATCGACGCCTCGGAGGCGATCGCGCAGAACCATCCGGCCTATGAGGCCGCGGAAATCCCCGCGGGCTCGCTCGGCTCCGCCGACCGGCCCGACGATGAGGTGAAGACGATCAGCTTCTCGCACCACATCGTTGCGCGGAAGGGCCTGTCGGACGCGACCGTCGCGGCATTCACGCGGCAATTGTTCGCGATCCGGCAGTCGCTCAAGACCGATTTCCCGCTCGCCGCCAAGATCGAGACGCCGGACACCGACAAGGATGCCACCATCCCGGTGCATCCGGGCGCCGCCGCGTTTGTCGACGGCGAGGAAAAGACCTTCCTCGACCGCTACAGCGACTACATCTGGTGGAGCCTGATGGCGTTCTCGGCGATGGGCTCGGCCGGTGCGTGGTTCGCCGGCTATCTCAAGCAGGACGAGCGCAACACCAATACCTCGCAGCGCGAACGCCTGCTGGAGATGCTGAAGGCCGCGCGGCAAAGCGATTCAATCGAGGAACTCGACCAGATGCAGGCGGAGGCCGACGACATCCTGCGCCACACGCTGGACTGTTTCGAGCACGGCGCAATCGAGGAAGGCACGCTGACCGCGTTCAACATCGCGCTCGAGCAGCTTCATAACGCCGTCGCCGACCGCAAGGCGCTGCTGTTCAGCATGCCGCAGAATTTGCAACGGACTGCGACGCAGTTCAGGGCGGCGGGCACGGCGTAGGTCGATCAGGCTTCTTCCGCAGGGTTACTTCGCCTCTCCCGCTTGCGGAACGACTTTCTCCGCGCCTCATCGTCAAAGCCTGTGAGGGAGTCACCGACGGTAAGGTTCCCTCCCCCTTGCGGGGGAGGGCTAGGGAGACGGGTGCCACACGACGCGCTCTCTCAAACATGCAGCTCTGACAACAAGCGACCGAGTCGCGAAGGTGTCGTTCTCAACAAGCATGTCGCCCCGGGGCCACCCCTCTCCCCTCCCTCCCCCGCAAGGGGGGAGGGAGCCTGACGTGTGTGCTCACCTTACGATTCGCGCCGTCTCTCACCCCCGCTCCTCCACCCCCTGTAATCTCTTCGTCATGGAATTTTTCTAGGTCTTGGCGCGCCTGCGGCGCATTGTCGCTGCGACCTGAGGAGGCCCCCCATGACGATCCGGTTCTCGCGAAATCTCACCCGCCGACGCTTTCTCTCCACGGCGGCCGCAGCCGGCGCCGGCGTCATCGCGATGCCCTATCTGTCGCGCGCGGCCGATCGCCCCGTCATCACCCATGGCGTGCAGTCCGGCGATGTCGGCGTCGACGGCGGCGTGGTGTGGGCCCGGGCCGACCGGCCGGCGCAGATGATGGTCGAGGTCGCGACCACTGAATCGTTCAAGGACGCCCGCACACTGCCGCCGATCACCGCGCTGCCGGAGAGCGACTTCACCGCCAAGATGCTGCTGGAGAACCTGCCCTCCGGCCAGGACATCTTCTATCGCGTCCGCTTCCGCGACCTCGCCCATATCGACATCGTCGGCGAGCCCGTGGTCGGCCGCTTCCGCACCGCGCCGAGCGACCGCCGCGACGTCTCGTTCGTGTGGGGCGGCGACGTCGCCGGCCAGGGCTGGGGCATCAACCCCGACGACGGCGGCATGATCACCTTCGCCGCGATGAAGAAGCACGCTCCGGATTTCCTGCTGCATTCCGGCGACACCATCTACGCCGACGGCGTGATCCCTGCGGAGGTGAAGCTTCCCGACGGCAAGATCTGGAAGAACGTCACGATTCCGGAAAAGGCCAAGGTCGCCGAGACGCTCGACGAATATCGCGCCGCGCACAAATATAACTTCCTCGATAACAACGTCCGCGCCTTCAACGCCGAAGTGCCGATCTTCGTGCAGTGGGACGATCACGAGGTGACCAACAACTGGTCGCTGTCGAAACAGCTGCCGGCGGCCTACAAGGAGCGCGACATCACCGTGCTCGCGGCGCGCGCGGCAAAGGCCTTCCACGAGATGTATCCGATGCGCGAGAGCATCGTCGAGCCGGGCCGGGTCTATCGCACGCTGAGCTACGGTCCGCATCTCGACGTCTTCATGCTCGACGAGCGCAGCTATCGCGGCCCCAACGGCCCGAACCTGCAGGAGCAGTACGGCCCCGACGCCTATTTCATCGGTCCGGACCAGATGGCCTGGCTGAAGCGCGCGCTGCTCAACTCGCGCGCCACCTGGAAGGTGATCGCCTCCGACATGCCGCTGTCGCTGATCGTCTATGACGATGCGGCCAACAAGAAAGGCTCGGAAGCCTTTGCGCAGGGCGATGGTCCGGCGCACGGCCGCGAGCTCGAGATCGCCGACATCCTGCGTTTCATCAAGACCGCGGGGATCGTCAACACGGTGTGGCTGACCGCCGACGTGCACTATGCGGCTGCGCACTACTACAATCCGAACAAGGCCCAGTTCCAGGAATTCGATCCGTTCTGGGAATTCGTCTCCGGCCCGCTGCATGCCGGCACGTTCGGCCCGAACGAGCTCGACAACACGTTCGGCCCCGAAGTGAAGTTCGTCAAGGCGCCGGGCGAAGGCAACCAGAACCTGCCGCCGTCGGCAGGCATGCAGTTCTTCGGCCACGTCAAGATCGACGGCAAGAGCGGCCAGCTGACGGTGAGCCTGCGCGACCGCGTCGACGCCGAGCTGTGGGCGATCACTCTCGATCCCAAGCCGGTGTAATTCGGCCCGGGCCGCAGCGGAACCGGACTGCCTTGTCCTGCCTCGCCAAGGCGAAGCAACCCGATTGCCGGGGATGGACGTCCCTCGCCTCTTCCGGTACCGATATCACAGCCGTTATGCTGGGGGCCCGGAGAGGCGGAGCATGAGGCGCTGCGAATTCTTTCGCGTGCTCGGTGGTAGCGTTGCGAGGTTTCGGCCTCGCCGCTTTTGGGTCGTCGCGATCGCAGTGTTCGCGCTGCTGCCGATCGAAGTCAGCGATGCCGGCTGGTTGCCCGATCTCTTCAGGAACTCACCCAAGCATGCCAAGTCGCCGAAGCGCGCGAAAGCGACGAGCCCTGGCAAATTGGCAAGGCACCGCGCTCCGCCCAGGCACCGCGCCATGCGGCTGGCCGCCCTTGGGCCAGTCACCCTGCCGCTTTCAGCTCTCAAGCCGGCCGCTGCCAAATGCGATCCCGCGACGTTCCGGATCGTGCTGGATGTGGGACATACCGCGCAATCGGAAGGCGCGATCAGCGCGCGGAACGTCGCCGAGTTCACCTTCAACCTGCGCCTTGCGAAGCTGATCGAGGAAAGATTGAAAGCCGAAGGCTTTGCCGAAACCAGGCTGCTGCTGACCGAAGGCAAGGCGAGACCGAGCCTGTTCAAGCGGGTCGCGAGCGCCAACAATCTGCACGCGGACCTGCTGCTGTCGATCCACCATGACTCCGTGCCCAACAAGATGCTCGAGGACTGGGAGTTCGAGGGCAAGAAAAGCCACTTCAGCGATCGCTTCAGCGGCTACTCCGTGTTCGTCTCCCGGGATAATCCGGACTTCAAGACCAGCCTCCGGTTCGCCGAACTGGTCGCCGGGGAAATGAAGGCCCAGGGCCTGCATTATGCCGAGCAATACAGCCAGCCCATCATGGGTCGTTACCGGCACCCGCTGCTGAACAAGGACACCGGCGTCTACAGCAATGATGAACTCATCGTGCTGAGAAAGACCGCGATGCCCGCGATCCTGCTGGAGGCTGGCTCGATCATCAACCGGGACGAGGAACGCGAGATGGACTCGCCCGAGCGCCAAAACCTCACCAGCAGCAGCGTCGCTTCCGCCGTGAAGGAATTCTGCGAGCCGCGATGGGCGCTGCTCGGTCCACTCTGACGGCCGAGCGCGATCAACTCCTCCTCAGCCCGGTTTGCCCGCTTTGATCTCCTTGAACCTGGCCAGCGCCTGCTCGAACTTGGCGTTGAACAGCCACATCGCATCGAGGATCTCGCGGAAGGTCGCAGATGTTCTTGCCCGGTCGGCCCGGCCGAAAGCGAAGATGCTGTTGTTGCGCAAGTATCGCATGATCCTGGCATCGGAAATTCTGTAACCGACGAGGTTGCCCGACCTGAGTGCGGCCCTGGTCGGCGTCGGAATGATCTGGATCAGCTCAAACAGCTTCATTTGATCGATCGGATCCGGCAAGGTTTTCTGGATCGCTGGGACCTCCGGGAAAAGTTCGGCCTGCGCGTTCATCAGGCCGTCTCGCACCGCGGTCCAGTGATTGTACCTGTGATCCAGGTTGCCGGCCCGCGCCTCTTCCTTGTCGTCACGACGGCTCAGTGCAGGATCGAGCGCCGCGACCGATCCCTTGATGGCTGCCCACTTCCTTTGACCGTTGCGGTCTTCGGACGGACCGGTCTGCAGGCTGCCCTTGTAGGTATTCGACCGCGCATTTCCTGCATTCTGCTTGCCGTTGGTCTCGGCAAAGAACAGGCCGAGACTGATACGGCCCGCGACCGCGGCGTCAGCGGCATCGAGGCCCTTGGCGCGCGCGACTACGGTCGCGAGATCGACTACGTCCTTGAATGGCGTATCGGATGTTTGCGCGCCAGCCGGCGGCGCCTCCATGACGTCGAACAGCTTCCGGTACTCCTCGAGCAGCGGCTCATTGCCGGCATCGAAATAGGCCGGAGGGATCCCAAATCGGTTGGGTTTTCCAATCCTGGACGGAAGCGCGTCAGTGAGGTCCTTGTAGGTACTCATCATCTCGACCCGAGCCAGATAGAGCGCCTGGCCCGGCAGGTTCGGCAGTGGCTGCTTCGAATCGATCTGCGCGCGGCGCTGGCGCAGGATCGCCTCAAAGTTCTTCAGGGCATTTTCGTAGGTCTGGAGCGCGGCCGATTGCTGGCTGGTCCGCGCGGCCGGCGCGGCGATGGCTGGAGCGGCGAATTGACCGACAACGGAGGCGGATGGCGACGCGAGCAGCAGCCCGAGAGCGAGCGCGGCTGCGGGCGCAGCGGCAGATATCCTGATCGCCATGACGATGTCCCGAAGCGTGCACGTCACCGAATCCGACAGCTTGGATCGTAGACGACGAACGCTCCGGCGGCGAGGCCGAAGCCCGGCAATCCGTCAGTGGCCGTTTCTCAGCGCCGCCTCCAGCGCCTCGCTCGAGCACGGCTTGGTCAGCCGCGGCTTGTCGGCGAGCGATGCGGGCAGCCGGATGTCCGCGCCATACCCCGTGACGAACGCGAACGGCACCTTCAGCGCATCCAGCCGCTCGGCGATCGCGAACGTCTTCTCGCCCCTGACGAGGCCGACGTCGAGCAGCGCGAAATCCGGCGCGCGCTCGGCGATCAGCTCGAGCGCACGGGCGACGTTCGCCGCGGTGCGCACCGTGCGGGCGCCGAAGCCGAGGATGGTGTCCTCGAAATAGAGCGAGATGATCGGATCGTCCTCGACCACGAGGACGTCACCGGGCATGCCGGCGTTGGGGATGAGGTCCATGGCGTGCCAGTTTCCGTTTGCTAGAGCTTGTTGTCTTGACGCGTTTTCTTCCCGCGAACCGGTATCCACTTCGCTCGAAAACGCTCCAAAGCATGGATGAAAAGACCGGATCAGTCCGGCCGGATGGCCCGCGACCGGCGCCTGAAAGCACGCCGGCTGTTCCCGAGATGAAACCACCACATCGCGAGCGGCGCCGTCTGTTCACTAGTGAACATAAATCCGGGAACCTTTCGATTATTGTCGGCGTTGGGTTTCCAGGAATTTCCCATGATCGCGAAACGGACCGAGTTGGCCGGGACGAGTGACCGGCCATTCAACAATCTTTTGCGCCGGCTGAACGACGCCGATTACCAGTTGATCGCACCGCATTTGGGGCTGGTCGACGCGCAGGCCAACGACCTGCTCTACAACCCCGGCGATGATGTTCAGACCGTGCATTTCCCGTGTGGGCCGAGCCTCGTCTCCTACATGGTGCCCAATGAGGACGGCCGCGATGTCGAGACCATCCTGGTCGGTCGCGAAGGCGCGGTCGGCGGCATCGTCAGCCAGGGCTTCCTGCCGGCCTATACCCGCATCACCGTCAAGTTCGGCGGCCCGTTCGCACGGCTGCCGATCAGCAAGCTCGACGCCGCCAAGCTGAAGTCGATCTCGGTGCGCAACATCTTCGCGCGCTATGCCGATTGCATGCTGGCGCAGATCTTCCAGTCGACCGCCTGCAATGCGATCCACTCGATCGAGCAGCGCGCGGCGAAATGGATCATCTCGGCGATGGAGCGCACCAATGGCAACGGCATGGTGCCGCTCACCCATGAACAGCTCTCGACCCTGCTCGGCGTCGGCCGCAGCTACACCAGCCGCGTGATCCAGAACTTCAAGGCGGAAGGCGTGCTGGAGACGCGCCGCGGCGCGATCGTGATCCGCGACCCGGACAAGCTGCGGCAGCGCTCCTGCCTGTGCAACGATGCGGTCAAGGATCATTTCGAGGAGGTGCTGCGCGGAGTGTATCCCAGCGAGGACAACCCGGCGAACTAGATGCCGTAATGGGCCCTGCTCCGAGCAAGGGGTCATGATGGTGGCTGTCCCCCGATAGATGATGAAACGGGGTCACGACCTGAGTCGGCCCCAAGCATCTGGAGACGGAGGACAGCCGTGGAGAACTATGCCGGAATCGACGTATCATTGGAACTGTCGAGCGTGTGCGTTGTGGATGTCCAGGGTAAGATCCTGAAGGAGGCGAAGGTCGCGAGCAAACCCGACGCCTTGGTTGAATTTTTTGAGACGCTTGGCTTTGCAGTGAAGCAGATCGGGCTGGAGGCTGGGCCGCTGTCGCAATGGCTGCATGCGGCGCTGAAAAGAGCAGGCTTCGAAACGGTTCTGCTGGAAACGCGACATGTAAAGGCCGCATTGTCTGCGATGACGGTCAAGACGGATCGCAAGGATGCGCGCGGGATTGCCCAGTTGATCCGGATGGGATGGTTCCGGCCGGTACACGCAAAGTCGGTCGATGCTCAAGAGATCCGGGCCCTTCTGATCGCACGCAAACAGCTTCTCGGGCGGCTGATCGATGTGGAATTGAGTATCCGCGGGATTTTGCGCGGCTTTGGGCTGAAGGTTGGCCCGGTGACGCGGAAGAATTTCGAAGCGCGGATCCGTGAGTTGGTTGCGGGTCAGGCGACATTGGAGCGCATTGCCGCAGCGATGCTTTCGGCGCGATCGGCCTTGAAAGCTGAGTACGGAAGGCTACACAAGGCTGTGCTGGCAACGGTGCGTGACGATGCGGTCTGTCGCCGGCTAATGACAGTGCCAGGCGTTGGTCCTCTGGTGGCTATTACCTACAAATCGGCGATTGACGACCCCAATCGCATCACGAAGTCAAAATCGGCAGGCGCGCTGTTCGGGCTCACGCCAAAGAAGTACCAATCGGGCGAAAAGGACGTCACGGGCGGGATCACGCTGGCCGGCGACGAGATAGTGCGTACGGTGTTGTATGAGGCCGCCAACGTTCTGCTGTCGCGCATCACCCGGTTCTCAAAACTTAAGCGCTGGGGGATGGACGTCGCCAAGCGGCGAGGCTCGAAGCGCGCCAAAGTCGCCTTGGCACGTAAGCTCGCAGTGATCCTGCATCGGATCTGGGTCGACGGCACAACTTACCGCTGGGCTGACGCGGGCCCGATCGCAGCATAGAGCACGAGGAGAAGAGCTGGAATGCAATCGGGCTGAACAGAAGCCCAGTGCCCGAAGTCCCGTCGCCGGGACGGTGGATGCGGTGAAGCCGTTACACGCCCAGTGGCCGTCGCCCGACGAACCACGCGTATCTAGATAGGCTCACCGCTCCCTCTGACAGCATGATGTGGCGGCCAAGCGTTGACCACGGACAGAAGCATGAGCTCGGCGGCGTGACGTTCACTCGGGAGGCTTGACATCATCGGGCCCATTACAGAAGGGTGTGTACTTATGCTTCGTCGCATCCGCCATGCTTCCGGAAGCCGACGCTAAACCCGACATCGCCGTAGGGGTTCGTCCTATCGCCCCGACCCCGCGCGCTTAATGAGCGCTTAACGCTTTTGCGCAACAGATAGGATCACCAGCGCGGAATTAGTCCTAGTTATGAGTGCGAGCCGAGCTCCCAAGGAGGGGAATCGGATGGGACTGCTTGTTGTCGGAGCGCTGGCAGGAATCCTGATCGGCTTTGGCTGGTTCGCGCCTTCCCGAGGGTATTTCGTTGGGTGTGGGTCAAGACCCTGTTTCGACAAGGTTGCAGTCGACCGACCCGCAGCGCCAATGCCGGCGGCGTTAGCGCCAGCTCCTGCGATCGTCAAATCGAATTCTGCAACCCCGGCAAAATCCGGCAGGAGACCATCATCGAAGAAACACGGACCGGCCGACCTCGCCAAGGCGTCCCCGCGGACGAGGATCAACGTCCCGACACCCGAACGCGCCACGGACATAGCAGATGCTGTCCTCACCAAAGCGAAGGTCACGATCGCAGCGCAGATCGAAGATCCGGGATCGGCCGAATTCAGCGACATGAAGCGCGCCATGCGAAAGAACACGTTCGGACGCGCAATGGATACGATTTGCGGGCGCGTGAAAGGAAGAAGTGCGTCGGGCGGAGAGACTGGAGGGAGGCCGTTTCTATATCTTGTGAAGGAGGATGAAGCGTATGTCGTCGACGGCAAGTCGGGCTCGGCGGCGTCAACGGCGTATCGAAATATCTGCAAATAAGGGATGCGTCGACCGCACCACGGCGCGCGTCCAAATGATTTAAGCGGAAAGAATTTCCACCGAGGCGCCAGGCTATCCCGCAATGGATGCGATCCTGATGTCGGGGCTGCGCGTGATGATGCATTCAGGATGAATGCCGCAACGGTAAATGCGCAATGCGGATCGATGGGACTGTCGCAGAAATTCTTTTCATTCCGAGGAAATCATGGACGACATAACGGACTCCTCAAAACGGCTCAATGGAGCGCTTCACGTACCGGTTCTGGTGATCATCGAGCCGCACCTGTTGCCCCGCACATGTATTCTCAACGTCCTCAGACGGGAACTGGCCGACTTCGAGATCCTCGACATGGCGACGGTCCGAGGCCTGGACTGCATGTCAGCCCGCGACGTTCGTCTGGTGCTGCTGAGTATCGCGGACAAGCCGATCGGCGATCCCTCGGTCGAGGACGATCTCGCCTTCGTGGCCGAGCAGTGTCCCAATGCCGCCGTCGCAATCCTATCAAACCATGACGACGAGCCGACCGCACAAGCCGCGATGCAGCGGGGTGTTCGCGGCTTTCTTCCCAGCTCGCTGCCAATCGAGGTCGTCATAGCCGGCCTGCGCCTTGTTCTTGTCGGCGGGGTCTACAGGCCGTTGCCGGTCGCCGAAATGAACAGGATGCCGGGCTTCGATCCGCCGGACGCGCGCGGGCTTGCGTCCGCATATCTGATGAACGAGGCAGCCAGGGCGGTCATCGACAGGAGCGATCTTACGCCTCGAGAGCAGCACGTTCTTGCGGAATTGGAGCTCGGCCTGCCGAACAAGCTGATCGCAGCCAAATTGAAGCTCTCGGAAAGCACCGTCAAAATGCACATTCAGCATATCATGAGGAAATGTGCCGCTCACAATCGCACGGAAGCGGTCCTCCGCTGGCGCGGCCGGTCGCTGGCGCAGAGTCGCGATCACGACCCGGGCACGGCCCCAATGCCGGAGACCTAGTCACCCTGAGCGGGATCAATCCTCTCTGAATGCACCGCGGAAACTGTCGAGCAGGGGCCTGAGCGCGTATAGTGCGACGGTACCGCGCCCCGTGGTGATGAACACTTGAACCGGCATACCGGGGACGATCTGGAAGTCGTTGGCGGCGATCTGCGCGTCGTCGATCCGGATCTTGGTCGCGTAGTATGGCTGGTCGGTACGCTTGTCGAGTAGCCGGTCTGCCGATACGTGCACAACGGTTCCCTTCAGGCGCGGTACGCGGCGCTGATTGTACGGCACGAGATGCACCTCGGCATTGAGGCCGGGATGAACCACATCGATGTCCTCGGGCCTCAGGCGGGCGGTCACGATGAGGCGGTCTTGCCGGGGCACCAGCTCCATGAGCGGAGCACCCGCCCCGATGACGCCGCCCGTCGTATGGATCCGCAAGTCGGTTATCACGCCGTCCTCAGGCGCCTTCACCTCCGTTCGCGATAGCTGATCCCTGGCCGCAAGCAGCCGCTCGCGGAGCTGGAATATCTGGTTCTGTGCTTCACGAAGCGACTGTGCGATCTCGTTCTGCCTGTCGCTCTCGAGCTTGAACAATGTGGCCTGCTGCTCGCTGATGACCTGCCCGGCGCGAGAAATCTGCGCGGTGATCTCGCCGCGGCGCCCCTCAACGTCGGCCAGTTCACGTTGCAGGTTCAGGAGCCGCGGCCGCCGTTCGAGTCCCTTGTTCACGAGCGTCGTGACCATATCCAGTTCTTCCCGGACGATGTCGAGCCGCTGCCCGGAGGCGCTCTGCTGAGCCTTGAGACCTTCGATCTCCCTCTCGACTTGAAGCCTCCGTTCGCGAATGACCGCAAGCTGCGACTCATGAACCTGCCGGCGCGCCTGAAAAATGAACTGCTGCGCCGACACCGCGGCGGCGGCCATCCCATTTCGCTTGCTGTCTCGTTCCAGCGCGCTCGGGATTGCGATGCTCTCACGGTTCTGCTGCTCGGCCTGAAGCCGCGCGGCACGAGCAATTGCATCCCACAACTGGCCTTGAAGGCTTTGCACCTCCGAACCGGGCCGGGTGTCGTCCAGCGCGATCAGCGTCTGTCCGCTTCGCACGATATCCCCGTCCGAAACCAGGATCTTCCTGACGATCCCGCCTTCCAGGTGCTGAATCGTCTTGCGGCTCGATTCTGATTCCACGACGCCGGAAGCGATCGCGGCGCTCTCGAGAGGCGCGAGGCACGCCCATGTGCCGAGCCCCAGCATGAAGCCGAGCACCAGCAGGTTGCCCGCCAGGGTGATACCGCGAAGCCGTCCACGCGGAGAGATCGGTGTCGGGGTCGCACACCATGGATATTCGAGAGGCTCGAAATCGTCGATCGCGGTAACCACCACTCCGGGTCGTGCGGCGAGCGGGGGGCTTGCCGGCGCTCGCACGAGCTGGTCCCAGATCGCGGGTAGCCTCGATATCGCGGCAAGCTTCCAGATGGTGAGAGGATTGCGGATCATGGCACGATCCGCGATGTAACCTGGGGTCGGTTCAGGTGCCGCTCAAAGATTTCCTCGCTGTCGCCGAAAGCGACGACCGCCCCCTCTTCCATAATGGCAATCTTGTCTGTGGCTGCGAGGAGACCCATACGATGAGTGACGACGACCAGGATGACACCGGCGAGCTTCATGCGCTCGATAGCGTCCAGCAGCATCCGCTCGCCCCCGTAATCGAGACTGGCATTCGGTTCGTCGAGAACGATCAGGCGTGGACCGCCGAAAAAGGCCCGGGCAAGGCCGAGGCGCTGCCGGTATCCGCGCGAGAAGGATTTTTCACGGTGAATCACCGTGTCGTACCCCTGCGGCAGGCGCATGATCGCCTCATGAATTCCGACCAGCTTGGCCGCTTCCACGACCTTCCGCCGATCGGCATCATCAAGCCGTGCGATGATATCGCTTATCGTATCGCCGAGCAGGTCGATGTCCTGGGGGAGATAGCCGAGACGGTGGCCGCCTAGGCCCTCGCGAAGCAGCGAGACGTCGGTATTGTCGAGCAGGACACTGCCATGAGTTGGCGTCGACAGCCCGGCAATCACTTGGCCAAGCAGGGACTTGCCTGACCCGGACGCACCGATAATGCCAAGACATTCTCCGCTCGCGAGCGTGAACGAGACGCCGTTCAGCAGAAGGTGGTTGGTCCCCGACAGCCTCACGCCAACGTTGTCGACGACGAGACCGCTCGACGCTTGCCGCTGCGAAACCTCCGGATCCTGCTGTCCGGCGGCGGCGGGGGACGCGGCGAGAACCGCGCCGAGCCGCTGACAGGCACTCACGGCTGTCCTGAGTGACTTCCAGCCTGCGATCGCACTTTCGACCGGCGCGAGCGCGCGGCTGAACATCAGCGTCGAAGCAAAGATGATCGCCGGACTCTTTCCGTGATCGAGGACAAGCCACGCGGCAGCCCCCATTATCAACACCTGCGACAGCGCGCGGACCGGCTTGGTGACCAGCATCACGATCTCGCTTCGCCGGGCTGCCACATCGTGCTCTCTGCGTGCCTCCTGCGCGTCATGGTAGATCGTGCGCGCAGCGCTATCGAGCATTCCCATGGCGCGGATCATGTGGATGTTACCTGCGGCGGCCTGGAGGCGGCCGTAGCTTCTGGACAGCGCGGCGCCGGATCTGAGCAGAACGTCCTCGGTAACCAGATCTCCGGCAACCGTGAGAGCGAAGAGGAAAGCCACGCAGCAGGCGCCTACCACGCCAAGCAGGGGATGGATGAGAAAGAGGACCAGGAGGAACAGGGGCGCCCAGAGTGCGTCGAACAGCATCGGACAGGCGCCGGAATCGATGAACTGGCGCAGCACGGTGAGATCCCGATATGCGTCCGACGCCCGCGTCCAATCGCTGCGAAATGCGGATTCGAGGCTGGCCGAAAGCACGCAAGGACGGAGCCGATCGTCGAGCCAGGCGCCAAGGCGACCCAGGACTGCGCGCCGCAAGGCATCGAACACGCCACCGACCACGACCGTGATCGCGACAATGAGCGTGAGCAGGAGCAGCGTGTCGCCGCTCCGGCTCGACAACACCCTGTCGTAGATCTGAAGAAGGTAGATGGAGGGCGCAAACAAGAGCAGGTTGTAGCTGCAGCTATACGCGAATACGAGACCAAGCGGCCCCGCACAGGACCAAAGGGCCGCGTGCAGTGGCGTCGGGATCTGCGGCAGGACAGGCAACCGAATGGGCGGCATCAGCATGATCGTCACCGCCTGAAATCGAAGTCCGGCGCACTTGCCCGACGGCCAAACGCGATCTGCCAAGAAGGTATCGGCAGGGCATCGGCGGGGCATCGGCTTGAATTGCGGGATCGGCAGCAATGGCCGCCGGTCCCGCCACAGTCGGACGAGCCGATGGTCAGAATGTATCGAGGTGGAAGCTCACTTCTCCACCCAGCGCGGCGTTGCCGTCTCCGCCATTGCCGCCGATGCCAGCCAGGACCTCCTGGTGCTGGTCCACCGCGAGCTTGTTGATCTGAGTGGCATCCGTATTGGCATATACCTTGGAGGTATCGTGGCCGCTGTAGGACTTCTGGTTTCCGTTCGACTCGGCGCTTCCGCCATGGGCCTTCGCAAACACCGAGGCCGTCGCGTTTGCGCCGCCGGCGTCCCAATCTGCCGTCTGAGTGACGTGGTCGCCGGTGTTCACATGCACATCGGCGCCTTCTGCCTTGTTGATTGGATCGAAGTTGAGGGTCGGCTTGCTGATGATAGCTCCCTTGAAGGTACCGTCGCCGCCATTTCCGACACTTTGACCACCGGTGTTGATCGATTTGAATTCGATCGAATCCGAGATGCTGATCGCCTTGGGCAACATTTGAGCCTCCGTCCTTGTGTTGGCTGTCGCGCATCATCCATCCCGATCAGGCGGACGCGCACGGGCGAGTCTGATCCGGCGATGCGCGCTGCCGATAGATGTCAAATCGGACACCATCCGGGTTGGTCGACCTACATACGAAAGTATGACGTTCGTCGCGCAACATCGGTGCTCGAAACATCGGGAGGGCGCCTCTGTGCGAGATTTGCATGCGCAGGGAGTCCGCTACCTTGCGACCGGCCTGCGCGAGCGGTGCGATGTTTTCGCTACGCCAACAGGTGAAGATCCGACAAAAGATGGGCGGAAAGATCGCCGCCCAGCGCGAGATTGCCGTAGCCGCCGTCCCCACCAAGTCCGGCAATCTGGACCGCACTCTGGTCGATGTGCACGTTGTTGATCTGATCGGCCACGGCCGTCGAATGGGGCCCCGCGATTGCGATATTGACGGGTGCATAGATCGCGACGCTGACATCGATCAGGCTGCCGGCAAAATAGCCGTTGCCGCCATTGCCTGCGCCGTTCGAGCCGGTCGCAATCGTGTCGGAGCCGCCCCACAAGCCGTGGGAAAGAAAGCTTGCATGGCCGCCCGTCACGGCGTTGCCGTTGCCGCCGTGCCCGCCCATGGCGGCGATCTGAACTACGGATTGATCCACGTCGGCGTCATTCGTCTGGACTGAATGAACGTTGGAGCCATAGCCCGCGACTGCGATGTTGATCGGGTCGTAAACCAAGATCGAAGAATGCACGAGACTGCCGTAGAACGCGCCGTCGCCGCCGTTGCCGGCCTGACTCCCGCCCGCTTGAACGTCCCAGACGCTCCCTCCGTTGCTTGATCCCCAACTGGGGTCGAGCGTAATGATGCTGCCGCCGAAGGCCGCATTGCCATTTCCACCACTTCCGCCGACGCCTGCGATCTGCGTAGCCGATTGATCGATGTCGACAGTGTTCGATTGACTTGCATGGGCCGTGCCGCCTGAGCTCGCCACCGCAATATTGATCGGATGATAGATGACCACGGGAGCGTCCACCAACGCACCCGAGAAATAGCCGCTGCCGCCATTTCCGGCGCCGTTGTCGCCGCTCCCGATCACGCCGGAGCCCAGGGAAGCACTGATGCTGCCTCCCGAGGCAAGGTTGTCATTCCCACCATGTCCGCCGACGCCGGCCATCTGAAAGGCGGATTGATCGACATTCAAATTGTTGGACTGGTTGGCCACGGCGACCGAGCCGTATCCCAAACTCACCGAAATGTTGATCGGTTCATAGATCAACAGGGATGCGTGAATGATACCTCCGTAAAAGTAACCGTCTCCGCCGTTCCCGGCGGTGTTCGCCCCGCTCTCGATTGAAGCGCCAGAGTCATGGGACTGGGAATTCGCGGTCGCGGGATGCGCATCGAGCCCTGCAAACGGGCCGCTCGGTGCCGGACCCGGCTCCTCGTCACCATCGTGCCCATCGTGACGATGAGAGGCGTGATGCAGTCGGATCCCATCCGATATCCGCGAAAAATCCATCGTCGCCTTCCTCATCGCAATCGCTCCGCGCAATCGGGACGGGTTCTGCACTCCGGACAGAATGTCGTCCTGGGAAGGTCGAAAGCCCAGCCGTCAGTTCGGATATAGCGCTTCGGATGGTCGCCGTAACATCGGCTATATCCGTTCTGGCGCGGTTACAGCCTTTGTCGTTTTGCGCGGGCCGGCGTCGCCGGCGTGGTCCATCAGCCCGCCGCTCCCAGCGGACGGGTTGATAACCTTGCCCCGCCATTGCAATCGGGGAGCCGCTATCGCGGACCGCGAAAATCACGCTACACTCGCCTCATGAGCGGGGCTGAACTTCACGCCGTCTTCGACGTCGCAGCATGGGGCGGGGCCGCGATCGCCATGTGGTGGCTGTCGCGCCTCCGCGGGCTGCAATTCCCCCGGCAATCCTTCGAGCTGCCCTACATCGCCGCGCTGCTGTTCGGTGCCGGGATCGGCGCCTACATGTTCGGCACGCTGAACCTGTGGTTCTCGGGCATGGCGGGCGTCGCCCGCTCGGTCGAGGGCGCGCTGGCCGGCGGCATCGTCGCGATCGAACTCTACAAATGGCGGCATGGCATCTCGCTGCGCACCGGCGCGCGGTTCGCGCTGCCGCTTGCGATCGGCGTCGCGGTCGGCCGTCTCGGCTGCTATTTCGCGGGGCTCGAGGATTTCACCTATGGCACGCCGACCACGCTGCCCTGGAGCCATGATTTCGGCGACGGCGTGCTGCGCCATCCGGTGCAGCTCTACGAGAGCCTCGCGATGGCGGCGTTCGCGGCCTTCTATGTCCGGGCGGTATTGAATGGAAATACCGCCGTCATCACCAACGGATTCTACCTCGTGCTGCTCTACTACGGGCTGCAGCGCTTCCTGTGGGAGTTCATCAAGCCCTATGGCGCGCTGATCGGACCATTCTCGCTGTTTCACCTGCTGTCGCTGTTTGTCATGATTTACGCTGCCGTCATGCTGGCGACGGCGCCGAATGTGAGTTTGAAGCATGAACGCGCCGCTGCGTAAGGCACGCCCTTACATCTTCTGGGGCCAGACCCAGTCGCTCTGCGAAACCTGCCTGGCCCTGGTGCCGACCAAGATCCAGATCCTCGGCAACGAGGTCTGGTACGAGAAGCGCTGCAAGCACGATGGCGTGCAGTCGACGCTGGTCTCGACGGATGCCGCCTATTGGCGGCTGTGCAAGGATTTCATCAAGCCCGGCGACGGGCCGCTCGCGTTCCAGCGCCACACCGAATTCGGCTGCCCCTATGATTGCGGGCTGTGCCCCGACCACGAGCAGCACTCCTGCCTGGCGCTGATCGAGATCACCGAGCATTGCAATTTGACTTGCCCGGTATGCTTTGCGGATTCCTCGCCGGCGCGCACCAGCTTCACGCCGCTGGGGAAAATCGAGAAGATGCTGGACGCGCTGGTCGCGAGCGAGGGCGAGCCCGATCTGGTGCAGATCTCCGGCGGCGAGCCGACGCTGCATCCGGATTTCTTCGCCATTCTGGATGCGGTGCGCGCCCGCCCGATCCGCCATGTAATGATCAATACCAATGGCCTCAGGATCGCGCGCGAGCCCGACTTCGTGGCGAAGCTCGCCGAGAACAGGCGCGGGCTGGAGATCTATCTGCAGTTCGATTCGCTGCAGCGCGAAGCGCTGGTCAATCTGCGCGGCGCGGACTTGCGCAAGATCCGCCAACAGGCACTGGAGAATCTCGAGCGCCACGGCGTCTCGACCACGCTGGTCGCGACCATCAAGCGCGGCGTCAACGACGGCGAAATCGGCGACATCGTCCGCCACGCGCTGACCTGGAAGTGCGTCCGCGGCGTCACGCTGCAGCCGGTGCAGGATGCCGGCCGCAACGAGCATTTCAACAAGGACACCGACCGCATCATGCTGTCGGAGATCCGCCGGCGCGTGATCGAGACCGGGGTGTTCGGCGCCAACGACATGATCCCGTTGCCCTGCAATCCCGAGAGCATCTCAATCGGTTATGGCCTGCGCAATGGCGACAAGGTGCTGCCGCTGACCTCGCTGTTTCAGCAGGAGCAGCTCATCGCGGTGATGCCCAACACCATCAGCCCGGAAAAATATCCGGTGTTGCGGGAGAAGTTTGTCGACCTGTTCTCGCTGTCGTCGGGGCCGCTGAACACCTCGGAGCGGGTCTGCGAATTGCTGTGCTGCCTGCCGAGCTTCGAGGTGCCGGAGGGCTTGACCTACGAGAACGTGTTCCGCGTCACCATCGTGCAGTTTCTCGACCGCTTCAATTTCTGCGTCGGCAATGTCAAGCGAAGCTGCATCCACTTCGTCACCGAGAGCGGCGCGATCATTCCGTTCGACACCTACAATCTGTTCTACCGCAATGGGGCGATCGACGGCATCCGCGCCGCGATGGCCGGCCAGACTTACCGCGAGACGCGGCAAAGCGAGCAGGTGCCGCGATGAGCGAGACCAATCCACCGCCCATCCCGCCTGCACCACCGGAGCCACCCTACCGACACGTCCCGCCGCCACCGTCGCCACGCAGCGGCTGCGCCACGGCGTTCATGGTGCTGTTCGGGCTGGTCCTGCTGCTGCCCGGGCTCTGCGCCCTCCTGTTCGGGTTCGGCGTCCTGAGCGAATCGAAAACCGATCCCTCCATTCTCTTCCTGATCCTGCTCGGGCTCGCGGTCTGCTTCGCGGGCGTGATGCTGATCCGCGCCGCGATCAAGGGACGCTAGTCCGGGGCATCGTGAGCAGTTTCCAGCAAAACCCGGAACAGAGACAGCGCAGCGGTTGCGCCACTGCCATCATGCTGGTCGTGGGAGCGATCCTGCTGATCCCGGGGGTCCTGTGCGCCCTTCTCAACGCCAAGATGGGCGCCGGGGCCGGCGGCGACCCCATCACCATGTTCGTGATGATGGTGGCGCTGGGCGGGCTTGGCCTGATCGTCTTCGCGATTACCCGGAAGTAGGACCTGAAAGCCCCTCAAAACCCGCCTTTGGAACAAAAATCAGCCCTCCAAACAGCCAATAAATCATTGTTTTTTGGCGTTTTCTGACTATATTGCGCCGCAACGCGCAAGGTGCCCGGTCCTCTGACCGGGCTTCCTTTTTGGGGTGATGCGTCCCCGTCAAATTTCTTGGGTATGAGCGTGATCCGGGCCCGAATGGGCCACGCGAGCGAACGGCCGGCCAAACTGGTCCGGCGAGATCGCGCATCTGACCATTGCACGACCAGAAGAAGAGCCATGAACCTTCGCAACGTCGCCATCATCGCCCACGTCGACCACGGCAAGACCACCCTCGTCGACCGCCTGCTGCAGCAATCCGGCACCTTCCGCGAGAACCAGAAGGTCACCGAGCGCGCCATGGACTCCAACGACCTTGAGCGCGAGCGCGGCATCACCATCCTGGCCAAGGCCGCCTCGGTGCAGTGGAAGGACATCCGCATCAACATCGTCGACACTCCCGGCCACGCCGACTTCGGCGGCGAGGTCGAGCGTATCCTCAACATGGTGGACGGCGCGCTGGTGCTGGTCGACGCCGCCGAAGGCCCGTTGCCGCAGACCAAATTCGTGGTGTCGAAGGCGCTCAAGATCGGGCTGAAGCCGATCGTCGTGATCAACAAGGTCGACCGTCCCGACGCGCGCCCGACCGAAGTCATCAACGAGGTGTTCGACCTGTTCGCGGCGCTCGACGCCAGCGAAGAACAGCTCGACTTCCCGATTCTGTACGGGTCGGCCAAGCAGGGCTGGATGGCGGAGAGCCCGGAGGGTCCGAAGGACCTCGGCATGCAGCCGCTGTTCGACCTGATCGTGCGCCACGTCGAGCCGCCGAAGGTCGAGGAAGGTCCGTTCCGCATGATCGGCACCATCCTCGAGGCCAATCCCTATCTCGGCCGCATCATCACCGGCCGCATCTCCTCGGGTTCGATCAAGCCGAACCAGCAGGTCAAGGTGCTGTCCGCCGACGGCAAGCTGATCGAGAGCGGCCGCCTGACCAAGATCCTCGCCTTCCGCGGCCTCGAGCGCACCCCGCTCGAGGAGGCCGAGGCCGGCGACATCGTCGCGATCGCGGGCCTCACCAAGGGCACCGTTGCCGACACCTTCTGCGATCCCACGGTGGAGACGCCGCTGCCGGCGCAGCCGATCGATCCGCCGACGGTGTCGATGTCGTTCATCGTCAACAACTCGCCGCTCGCCGGCACTGAAGGCGACAAGGTGACCTCGCGCATGATCCGCGACCGCCTGATGCGCGAGGCCGAGGGCAATGTCGCGCTGCGCGTCGTCGAGGCCGCCGACAAGGATTCCATGGAAGTCTCCGGACGCGGCGAATTGCAGCTCGCGATCCTGATCGAGACCATGCGCCGCGAGGGCTTTGAGCTCTCGGTGTCGCGCCCGCGCGTCGTGCTGCAGAAGGACCAGGCGACCGGCGCCTGGCAGGAGCCGATCGAGGAAGTCGTGATCGACGTCGACGAGGAGCATTCCGGCGTCGTCGTGCAGAAGATGAGCGAGCGCAAGGCCGAGATGATCGAGATGCGCCCCTCCGGCGGCAACCGCCTGCGGCTGGTGTTCTACGCGCCGACCCGCGGCCTGATCGGCTACCAGGGCGAACTGCTCACCGACACCCGCGGCACCGCGATCATGAACCGCATCTTCCATGGCTATGCCGCCTACAAGGGCGAGATCCAGGGCCGCCGCAACGGCGTGCTGATCTCCAACGACCAGGGCGAAGCGGTGGCCTATGCGATGTTCAAGCTGGAGGACCGCGGCCCGATGATGATCGAGCCGGGCTGGAAGGTCTACAAGGGCATGATCGTCGGCGAGCACACCCGCGACAACGACCTCGAGATCAACGTGCTGAAGGGCAAGCAGCTCACCAACATCCGCACCACCTCGAAGGACGAGGCGGTACGCCTGACGCCGCCGATCCGGATGACCCTGGAAAAGGCGCTCGCCTATATCGAGGACGACGAGCTCGTCGAGGTGACGCCGAAGTCGATCCGGCTGCGCAAGAAGCACCTCGACCCGAACGACCGCAAGCGCGCCGAAAAGGCCAAGGAAGCTGTGGCGTAAGCGGTGGCGTAAACCCGTCTGTCGTGCCCCGGCTCGACCGGGGCATCCGGTACGCCGCGGCTCATCAGCTCAATCACTGCTGTCTCCGGAATACTGGATCAGCCGCATGCGCGGGTGATGACAGTTATGCGCGGGGTGACTTTAGGCGTCTTTCCAGACGTGCTAGAGCCAGGGCATGACTTCCCTTCCCTCCACGGTCGATGTTGCCATCATCGGCGCCGGCGCCGCCGGCCTCGGTGCCGCGAATGCGCTGAAGGACTCCGGCCTCTCCACGATCGTGCTGGAGGCCCGCGACCGCCTCGGCGGCCGCGCGCATACGATTCAGGCTGCGCCCGACGTGGTGTTTGACGTCGGCTGCGGCTGGCTGCATTCGGCCGACCGGAACAGCTTTGTCGGCATCGCCCGGCAACTCAACTTCGAACTCAACAAGGACCTGCCGCCGTGGCGCGAGCGCGCCTACGGCGAGGCGTTCCCGCAGGCCGCTCGCGACGACTTCACGCACGCACTCGACCAATTCTACGACCGCATCGAGCAGGCGGCACAGCAGGGAGAGGACCGCCCGGCCAGCCTGTACCTCGAGCCCGGCAACCGCTGGAACCCGATGATCGATGCGATCTCGACCTATGTGAATGGCTGCGAGCTCGACCAGGTCTCGATCCTCGATGTCGACGCCTATGAAGACACCGACATCAACTGGCGGGTGCGGCGCGGCTATGGCGCGCTGGTCGCGGCCTATGGCGCGCAGGTGCCGGTCGCGCTGAACTGCGAGGTCAGGCTGATCGATCACTCCGGCAAGCGCGTCCGCATCGAGACCTCGCGCGGCGTGCTTGAGGCGGACAAGGTGATCGTCACCGTGCCGACCAACCTGATCGCCGATCAGGCGATCCGCTTTTCGCCTGCGCTGCCGGACAAGCTCGATGCCGCGCGCGGCCTGCCGCTCGGCCTCGCCGACAAGGTGACGCTGGCGCTCGCCGAGCCCGAGGCGCTGCCGAAGGAAGGCAATCTGCGCGGCGCCACCATGCGCACCGAGATGGGCACCTATCACATCCGCCCGTTCGGCCAGCCCTGCATCGAAGGTTTCTTCGGCGGCCGTTTTGCGCAACAGCTCGAAAATGCCGGCGACGGCGCCATCGCCGCGCACAGCATCGACGAGATCGTCTCCTTCCTCGGCAGCGATTTCCGCCGCAAGCTGAAGCCGCTCAGCGAATCCCGCTGGGCCCACGACCCGTTCGCCCGCGGCTCCTACTCGCACGCACTGCCCGGCCACGCGGACAAGCGCGCCGTGCTGGCCGCGCCGGTCGACGGCCGGCTGTTCTTCGCCGGCGAAGCGACTTCGCCGGCGTTTTTCTCGACCGCTCACGGCGCGCGGGACAGCGGCGAGCGGGCGGCGAAGGAAGTGGTGGATGGATTTCCACGTAAGGGGTAGCCGTTAGATTCGTCATTCCGGGATGGTCCGAAGGACCAGACCCGGAATCTCGAGGTTCCCCGATGCGCAATTGCACATCCGGGGTTCGATGCTTCGCATCGCCCCGGAACGACGAACTTCACTCCAGCACCCTCGCCCGCGTGTCGGCATCGGGCACGAAACACGTCTCGTACTTGCCGAAGATGCGGTAGCGGTTGCGGGCGATGAGGCTGTAGACGGCGTCGCGCAGCGGCTTGGGCACCGCGAACAGCGTGCGGGTCCAGCCCCAGCCGGGCAGATGGCTCAGCACCGTCAGCGCCGCATCGGATTTCATGTAGGCGACGCCGCCATGGACGACGGCGTTGGTGTCGGGGTCGTCAGGATCGATGCCGAAGCTCGTCGCCAGCCGCGTGCCGTAGCCGGACTGGATCGGCGTGAAGCGGAAGCGGCGCGCCGTGTCGCGGGTGATGACGAAGCGGACCCAGCGCGAGCAGAAGATGCAGACGCCGTCATAGAGGATCACGTCGTCGTCGGGCCAAGTGCTCATCTTGATTTCCTTCGACGCGTTTTCTTCACGCGAACCGGTTTCCACTTCGCTTGAAAACGCTATCGGTTATCCAGGGTCAGCAGCGCGACCAGCATCAGCACGATCGCAGGCCCCGTCTTCACCAGCGCGCCGAGCGGCTCGATCCAGAGATCCGGCGTCAGGATCGCCGATCCCACCATGTAGCCGAGCGAGGCGATGATCCCTGCGATCAGGCCGAGCGCCGCGGTGCGGCGAATCGCGATCAGCACCCCGATGCTCATGTCCATCAGGCTGGTCAGCACCGTGACCGGCCCGACCAAGGCGGGCGGGAAATGGTGCGCACGCAAGATGCCGGCAGCGGCGTCATAGGAGATCACCAGCGCGATGAAGCCGGATGCGACCCAGAACAGCACGAGGCTTACGAAGATCAGCGCCTTGATCAGGAACAGCCGCGCGAACCATTTGTCCTGAATGGTCGCGGGGCGCCCGCCGACCGCTTGCGCGATTGTCTTCGGCACGATGCCGGTCGCTTGCATCCAGTCTGCGGGATCGCCGGTGACGCCGCGGCGCAGCTCGGCGATCGCGGTGGAGCGCAGCGGCGGCATCCAGCCGAGGCGGCTCGCGAGATCGCCGAGGCGGGCGCCGAGATCGATCAGGAACGGCGGCGTAGCGATGCGGACGTGCTTTGCCGTACCGAACGACCGGCGAAACTGGGCGATGACGCCGCCGAGCGAAATCGGCTGCTGCTGCATCAGGTCCCATGTCGCCGTTCGCACCGCTTCGTCGGCGACATCGCGCGCCGCAAGCCAGGCGATGGTGGCGGCGATATCCTCGACTGCGACCGGCTGGAACGGCGTCGCGGCCTCCTCGGCCGGTAGGTCGACCGGCAGCGCCGCCAGCGCGCGCAGCATGGCGCTGCCGCCATTGGCCGAAGGCGCGATGACGAAGCCCGGACGCAGGATCGCATGGGGAATCCCGGACGCCGCGATCAGCCGTTCGGCCTCGCGCTTGGTGGTGCTGAAGGCGGTGCGGTCCGCATCGGCCGTGCCGGGAATCGAGATGTGGACGAGACGGATGGCGCGGTGGCTGTCACCGATCGCCTGCAACAGCCGCGCGACGAGGTCGCGATGCACCGCGCCTGTGTCGCTGCCCGGACCATCCTGCAGCACGCCGAGGCAGTTCACGACGACGTCGACCTCATGCGTGCGAAGCTGCTGCGTCAGCGCCGCGGCATCCATCGACATGACAGGCAGCTCGATGTCGGCCGCGCTCATTTTCTGCGCCGGCGTGAAGTGCCGAGCGATGCCGATCACGTGAAAGCCGCGCGCCCTCAGATCGTCGGTGATGGCGCGCCCGATCAGGCCCGACGCGCCGAGCACGAGGATATTGTGTGATGCGTCGTCACTCATGGAAGTCTTGTTTGAGCATGATCCTGTTCGGAAAACCGCTGCACACTTTTCCGGGATCATGCTCTAAAACGGTTTCGCGATCATCAGCCAGAGGATGATCATCACGGAGCCGAAGCCGGGAATACCGAACAGGAACCAGCGGCGAAACAGCGCAAAATAACGCGGCGGCAGCGGAAGGCCTTTTTCGACGGCCGCCTGCGCGAGGTTGCGCATCTCGATCTGCATGAAGACGACGGGAACCCAGAACACGCCGGCGAGCACGTAGAGCGCAAGCGAAACCACGAGCCAGCGCTCGGCGATGCTCGTTGCCGACAGCAGCATCAGCAGTCCGCCGCTCACCGGCTGCAGCAGCACGGCGGTCAGCGTGAAGATCATGTCCGCGATCACGACGGTCGCCGCCGTGCGCGCGATGAACGCCGCATCCTGCGTGCGATGCGCCGCCAGCATGAAGAAGGCGATGCCGGTCCCAGTGCCCAGGATCACGACGGCGCCGAGCACGTGCAGATATTTGATCAGGACGTAGAGCGTCATCGCAGTCCGCTCGTGATCAGGCCAACTTCGGCACGCACAAATACCGCCGCTGCCATAGGCCGGTCGGGCACGAAAATCCACTGCGGCGGAGCAGGCGTGGCGCACTCGGAGTACCCACATCGCGTCTGGATTCGCTCGCCGAATCCCGGCCGCGAATCAGCCCCGAATGAGCTTTTTCCAACTATGACAGGGTCATATTGCGCTCGCGATACACGCTTTGCACAGCTCCGGATCGACGGTTGGCCGCTTGAACTCCGGCAAGTGTCCTCTTTCGGAACACACTGATGCAAAAAGTCCACAGATTAACCGATAATTAACGATGGACCTTGAAGGCGGCCCGCCGACTTGCTTTGATTACATCCATGAGCACAACGCTAATCGAGGTCCGGCCGGCCAAAGCTGCAGACGCGGCGGCGGTGGCGTCTACCCATGACGAAGCCTGGCGCTCGGCGTATCAGGGAATCATCCCCGGCGCCGAACTCGAAAAGCTGATCAATCGCCGCGGCCCGCAGTGGTGGGACAGCGCCATCCGCAAGGGCAGCCGCGTCAGCGTGCTGGTGTTCGGCGACCGGGTCGCAGGGTACGCCAATTACGGCCGCAACCGCGCCCGCAGCCTGCATTTCGAAGGCGAGATCTACGAGCTCTATCTGCGACCGGAATTCCAGGGGCTTGGCTTCGGCCGGCGCCTGTTCGCCTCCGCCCGCCGCGACCTGATGCAGAGCGGCCTCAAGAGCATGGTGATCTGGGCGCTGTCCGACAACGAGCCGGCGACCGAGTTTTACCGTGCGCTGGGCGGCCGGATGGTGGCGCGCTCCTCGGAGCGGTTCGGGCCCAAGTCGCTCGACAAGGTCGCTTTCGCCTGGGCGAACTGAAAATCCTGCTTCTCTCGCAGCTGCAGCAAGGCTAAACCAGCCTCAAGCGCTGCGCGCGTCGGCCAGCCCGGCCTCAAGGCCGGGCCTGATGCCGTTTCGCGGCCCGGCGCCAACCAAAAAATCACATCGTTCTCAACTTCCAGAGGCCACGCGGAGCAATCCATGCGTATCGACGCCATATCGATCGGAAAAAATCCGCCCCACGACGTCAACGTCATCATCGAGGTTGCCGTCGGCGGCGAGCCAATCAAGTACGAAATGGACAAGGAGGCCGGCACGCTCGTGGTGGACCGCTTCCTCTACACGCCGATGCGCTATCCCGGCAATTACGGCTTCATCCCGCACACGCTGTCCGGCGACGGCGATCCCTGCGACGTGCTGATCGTCAACACCCGCGCGATCGTGCCGGGCGCGGTGATGAGCGTCCGCGTGGTCGGCGTGCTCCTGATGGAGGACGAGGCCGGCGGCGACGAGAAGATCATCGCGGTGCCGTCATCGAAGCTGACCCAGCGCTACGACAAGGTGCAGAACTACAGCGACCTGCCGGACATCACACTGCAGCAGATCCAGCACTTCTTCGAGCACTACAAGGACCTCGAGAAGGGCAAGTGGGTGAAGGTGCTGCGCTGGGGCGACGCCGACGAAGCCCGCAAGCTGATCCTCGAAGGCATCGAGCGCGCGAAGAAGAAGTAGCGGCGATGCGCAAGCATCGAACCTCAGATGCACAATTGCGCATCGGGGAATCTCGAGATTCCGGGCTCGCGTCTTCGACGCGCCCCGGAATGACGACGGACTAAACCGCCGGCACCGGCAGGCCGGCAATCGCGCAGGCGGCGCGTAGCGTGTTGACCAGGAGGCACGCCACCGTCATCTGCCCGACGCCGCCGGGCACCGGCGTGATTGCGCCGGCGACATTGAGGGCTTCCTGGAACGCCACATCGCCGACCAGTTTCGGCTTGCCGCCGGGCACCGGGATGCGGTTGATGCCGACATCGATCACGGTCGCACCCGGCTTCAGCCAGTCGCCCCGCACCATCTCGGGCCGGCCGACCGCCGCATAGACCAGATCGGCCTGGGCGCAGAGCTTTGGCAGATCGCGCGAGCGCGAATGCGCGATCGTCACCGTCGCGTTCTCGTTCAGCAGCAATTGCACCAGCGGACGGCCGACCAGATTGGAGCGGCCGATCACGATCGCGTTCATGCCCTCGAGCGAGGCGTGCACGCTCTTGGTCAGGATGATGCAGCCGAGTGGCGTGCAGGGCGACAGCGCGGCCAAGCCGCCGGCGAGCCGGCCGGCATTGTTGGGGTGCAGGCCATCGACGTCCTTGGCCGGGTCAATCGCGTTGATGACGGTCTCGGTGTGCAGCGATTTCGGCAGCGGCAGCTGCACCAGGATGCCATGCACCATGGGATCGCGGTTGAGCCGCGCGATCAGCGCCAGCAGATCGGCCTGCGACACATCCTCCGGCAGCTTGTGCTCGAACGAGGCCATGCCGGCGGCCTGGGTCTGGGTGTGCTTGCTGCGGACATAGACCTCGCTCGCGGGATCATGGCCGACCAGCACGACGGCGAGCCCCGGCGTGAGCTGGTGGTCGCGCTTGACGCGGGCGACCTCGTCGGCGACGCGGGCTCTGAGCTCGGCGGCGATGGCTTTTCCGTCGATGATGCGGGCAGTCATGTCAGTCCCTTGTCTGCTGGTTCGGCTTGGCCGCTGTCAGCTTCCTCAATGTATCACCGAGCCCTTTCGGATCGCCGTCCACCGCCACCTGCTTGAGCCGCGAGGTGGCACCGGACAACAGCTTCACCCTGGCCTTCGGCACCCCGAGCGCCTTGGCCAGCAGCTCCGTCACCGCACGGTTGGCCTCACCGCCCTCGGCGACGGCGCGGACCCGCACCTTCACCACCGAACGGCCGTTGGCCAACGTCTCGATCCCGTCGATGTCGTCGCGGCCGCCGCGCGGCGTCACGCGCAACGCGATGCTGATGCCCTCGGTGGAATAGCGCCAAGGATCCATCAAGGCTCCCTCGCCAAGGCCCGTCGAATGGGTCAGATCACGTTGGGATAGATGTAATAGGCGATTACCCGCTGGATGAACATGATGATCAAAATCACGATGATCGGCGAGATATCGAGCCCGCCCAGATTCGGCATCACGTTGCGGATCGGCCTCAGCACGGGCTCGGTGATCCGGTAGAGGAACTCGGCCACCGCGGAAACGAACTGGTTGCGCGTGTTGACCACATTGAAGGCGACCAGCCAGGACAGGATGGCGGAGGCGATCAGCAGCCAGACATATAGGTCGAGGATGATGATGACGATGTCGAGAACAGCGCGCATATGAGGGGGGCTCGCGGGTAAGACAACCGATTGAAGCGCAACGAGACCGGACTGAGCCGCCATCGCGCTTCTTGTTTGAGCAGGATCGTTTCGGAAAACCGCTATGCGCTGGGCGCTGGCGCGGTCCGCCGGGTCGGGATCACGCTCTAAATATCGGTTCATCCCCCCGCAAACAAGGGAAGTTCCCGGCGGGACGGGCCGAAAACCGCGCTTTCACCGTTCTTGACTTGACCTTGGGCGGGACTGTAAATGGCGCCCGACTGACGGCCGGGATACTCAGCAACACCCGGCCGCGATGGGGCCATAGCTCAGCTGGGAGAGCGCGTCGTTCGCAATGACGAGGTCGGCGGTTCGATCCCGCCTGGCTCCACCACGCTTCGCCCTTCGGGCTACGCGTGGCGCAGCCGCGCAGAGCCCGAACGGTGAGCGTGGTGTCCGACGAAGCCCAAAGGGCGAAGACGGACTTTTAACCCGGCAGCCCTCCTCTCACGTCCCCGTAAACCTTGGCGGCCGCTTCTCGACGAAGCTCGCGACGCCTTCCCTGAAATCATTGCCCTTCAGCGCGATCTGCATCTCGCGGTTGGCATCGATGGTGGCTTCGGCGAGCGTCTGGAACGGCACGTCGTAGACCTGGCGCTTGATCACCGCGATCGCGCTCGGCGAGACGAAATCGGCGAGGTCGCGGGCATAGGCATAGGTTTCCTCGCGCAGCTTCTCCGGCGAAGAGAGCCGGTTGACGAGGCCGATGCGCAGCGCCTCCTCGGCCGACACCCGCCGCGCCGACATCAACAGATCGAGCGCATTGGCGTGGCCGACGATACGCGGCAGCATCCAGCTGATGCCGTGTTCGGCGATCAGGCCGCGCCGCGCGAAGGCGGTGGTGAACACCGCGGTGTCGGCGGCGAAGCGCAAATCGCAATAGAGCGCGTGGACCAGGCCGATGCCTGCGGTGGCGCCGTTGAGCATCGCGATCACGGGCTTCTTGATCGCGGGGTAGTAGGCGTAGCGCGTCTGCCAGTCGGCGCGCCGGTTCATGTCGAATGGGATGTTCTCGCCCCGCCTGACCTCGTTGGGATCGATCCCCTTCAGCGCGTCCATGTCCGCGCCGGCGCAGAAGCCGCGGCCCGCGCCGGTCAGCACGATGACGCGAACGTTGTCGTCGTTGGCCGCCGTCTCCATCGCGTGGCGCACGTCGCGCTCCATGATCGCGGTCCACGCATTCATGCGATCGGGGCGGTTGAGCGTGATGGTCGCGATCCTCTCGCTGACCTCATAGAGGATGTGCTCGTAGCTCACGGCGATCTCCTTGTGCCTTGTTGTTATTGATACGCGCGGCGCTGCGGCCAGCGTGCGGCGGCCGACAGTAACACATCCACCAGAATGAAAAGCCGACGTGAAATTCCGCGCGGCGGCTATTCCGCGGCCTGCAGCTGCTGCTGCGGCACACGCGCGATCCAGCCGTCGATGAAATGCTTCAGCCAGGCGCGCTCGGCGGCATCGTGCACGGCACGCTGGGCGAAGTGCAGATGGCGCGGCTGTGCGCCCGGCGAATCCATCCGTGCGCAACCGCGTGTGGTCCAGCGATGCATCATCGCGTAGGTCACGTCGGGATGGAATTGCAGGCCGAAGGCGTTGCCGAACCGGAACGCCTGCACCGGGAAATCATCGCCCGCCGCGAGCAGGTCGGCGCCGGCGGGTAATTGAAATCCCTCGCCGTGCCAGTGATAGACCCGCGCCGGCCAGTCCGGGCAGAGCGCGCGGCCCGCCTCGGTCGGCCTGACCGGATAATAACCCACCTCGACACGGCCTTGCGGATGCGGCCCGACTTTGGCGCCGAGCTGCCGCGCCAGCATCTGCGCGCCGAGGCAAATCCCCAGGAACGGGCGCTGCTCGCGCAGCGGAACGGCGATCCAGTCGATCTCGCGCCGCACATAGTCGTGGCCGTCGTTGGCGCTCATCGGGCCGCCGAAGATCACCGCGCCGGCATGCGCGTCGAGCGTTGCGGGCAGCGCGTCGCCGAAGCGCGGGCGGCGGATGTCGAGGGGGTAGCCGAGCGCGCGCAGGGCATTGCCGATCCGGCCGGGGGTCGATGTCTCCTGATGCAGCACGACCAGCACCGGCCGCAGCGGGGTCTGGTCCGAGATCTCAGCCGTGACCGAGGTCGGCCTTCGGCTGGCGAAGGGCACCACGACACGGCTCTGGTCAGACCGGAACGACATTGCCTCTGCTTAAAGTTTCGGCACGTAAGGCGCGATCATAGCTAAGTGGTCGTTAACATCGTGTGAGTTTGCGCACACCCAAGGGAAGCAAATCGCGGGCCAGAACAGCCTTAACGGCGACGCGTGGGACGTTCTTCGGGGGCAGCCAAAGCATGATCCGGAAAAGTGCGAAGCGGTTTTCCGAAAAGATCTTGCTTAAACAAGGAGCTAAAGCGCGATGATGATTCAACCTAATCTCATCGCGCCTTAGCGCTTGCGGAGCTGAAATCCGCCGACCGCCGTCAGGATGAAGGAGCGCGGAAACAGCCGGAGCAGGAACGGCACCAGCTTGATGAAGGCGCCGGGCAGCACCGCGCGCTTGTCGGCCATCAGTCCGCGATAGGCTTGGCGGGCCACCTCTTCCGGCGAAACGTTGAGGATGGCGGAATCGAATCCGGGCGCAAACCCGGCGCGATCCTGAAACTCCGATGGTACCGGGCCCGGGCAAACCACGGTGACACGCACGCCCTGCGGCGCCAGCTCACAGCGCAACGCCTCGGAAAACGACAGCACATAGGCCTTGCTGGCGTAGTACACGGCCATGCCGGGGCCCGGCAGAAATCCGGCGATCGAGCCGAGATTGAGGATGCCACCGCGGTTGCGGATCAGCTGGTCGGCAAAGCGCAGCGTCAGATCGGTCAGCGCGCGGATATTGACATTGATGATGTTGAGCTGCTCGGCGCGGTCGCGCTCGATGGCGCGGCCGAACACGCCGAAGCCGGCATTATTGACGAGAAATTCGACCTCGACCCCGGCGTCGGTCAGGGCCTGCGCGATCCGGTCGCCCGCATCGGTCTGCTGGAGATCACAGGGGATCACAATCGGCGCTGCGCCGCCCTTGGCCCCGAGTTCGTCGGCGAGCGCCTTCAGGCGGTCGGCGCGCCGCGCCACCAGCGCCACACGGTGACCATTCGATGCAAACACGCGCGCCAGTTCGGTGCCTATGCCCGCCGATGCCCCGGTTATCAGCGTCACACGCTCGGTCACGTTTCAAACTCTTACTGCAAATTCTAGTGAGGTCCCCAACAAGGCGACGAGAGCATAGGCATGCGGTGGGACGCAAGCCGTGTGTAAGCTTGTGGACAGTGGCGAGGCACTGGTTTTGTGATGAAACGCCAGATTTTCAGTCGGATCGCCCTCAATCGCGGCGGACATTAAAATTTCGTCATCCGTAATACCGGTAACGATGCGTCCGCCGGCGCGGGCGGCCGCGTCAGATTGCGGCGTCCGCCGTGCCCCAGGGGCCCTTTGGCAGCGCCGCCTGCTTCTCGGCGACCCGATGCTTGAGATCGATGCGGTCGCGCGAGGAAATGCCGAGCAGATCGGCGGCGCGCCAGACCACATTGTCCTCGAACTCGCTGACCTGGCCGTCGGCATAGACCAGCTCCCACATCATCTCGACGATGCGCAGCCGTCCCTCCTCGTTGACCGAGCGCATGATCACGCTGGTAAAGTGATAGAGATCGACGGCTTCGCCCTCGACGCGCATGGCAGAGGCGATCAGCTTGTCGGCCGCGCCGCGGTCGAGCTGGAAACGGCTCTCGATCAGGCCGTGCAGCTTGCGCGTCTCGGCAGGCGTCGGCTCTCCGTCCAGCGAGACGACATGCACCAGCAGCGCCGTCGCCGCCAAGCGATAGTCGCCGTCATCGAAGGTGCGGTCGGCCTGGGCGTCGGGGGAAACGATATCGGCAATGAATTGGCGAAGTCCGTCGAGCATCGGTCTCTCTGTGGAATGAAGCCTGCCTGATTTGAGCGTGATCTATCCGGCTACACGCATTTCCGGATCATGCTCCGTTGAAATCTATATGGCGTGGAAACAGAACCGGTGCAATCCGCGCAGGTTCCCGCTGCGACATTACGTTTCGGCAAGCATTACGTTTCAGCAATTTGACTACGGTATCTCGTACACCACGAGCTTGTCGGCAATGCCGCGCAGTGCCGCTTCCTTCTGGATCGGCTTGATCGCGGCGCGATCGAGAATGCCCGCGACCTCCGCGGATTCCATCACCGGCTGGGTTAAATGGATTTCCTGCGAGGTCGACAGGCTCTGCACCCTGGCTGCGATATTCACGGTCTGGCCGAAATAATCCTGCCGCTCGTTGAGGGTCACCGCGAGGCACGGCCCCTCATGGATACCGATCTTGACGATCAGATCCTCCTTGCCGCGCTCGGTGTTGAGCTGCTTCATCGCCGCCCGCATGCGCAGGCCCGCCGACAATGCATGCTCTGGCCGGATGAAGGTCGCCATCACGGCATCGCCGATTGTCTTCACGACGGCGCCGTGCTCCGAGGCGATGATCTCGAGCAGCGCGTGGAAATGCGCGCGCACCAGATCGAATGCGGCGAGATCGCCGACCCGCTCATAGAGCGCGGTCGAGCCTTTGAGATCGGTGAACAGGAAGGTGAGCGCGGTGATCTTCAGCCGCTGGTCGACGGTGAGGTTGTCGGCCTTGAACACGTCGCGGAAAGTCTGGTTCGACAGCATCCGCTTCGCGGTGAGGATCGGCTTGCGCTTGCCGAGCAGCTCATGCAGCGCATCGGCGGCGACCCAGACCGCCGGCAGCACGCGGGTGTCGGTCTGGTTGTCCAGCGACAGCCGGAGCGGCCCCGGCCGCAGCACCGTGGTGCCGGTCGGCGCCTGCAGCTTGTTGAACACGATCGAGAACTGCTGGCGGTCGGTGGTCGGCTCGCCCTGCACGTCGAAGAAATGCGCCGAGTGCGTCACCGGCTCGAACACGATCAGAAACTGTTTCGGCAATTGCAGCGATAGCAACGCCTTTTCGCCGGCCGGCAATTCCAGCGATTCCAGCGTCACCTCCTTGAGCAGGCGCTCCAGCGAGTCTTCGTTGAGCTCGATGCCCGAGCTCCAGAACATCTGGCGGACATATTCCCAGATCGGCAGCGTATTCGGATCATGCGCGCCGATGCGGCGCACGCGCGGGCTGACGGTGAAGGCGACCTCGACCAGATCGTCGACGGACGCTTCGTATCCGGCCGCGCACAGCGCGCAGTTGTAGTCGTCATGGCGCAACGACTTCAGCGTCGAATGCGCATCGAGCACGCCGCCGCAACCCGGGCACAGCACATTCCAGCTCATGTCGAACAGGCCGAGCCGCGACGCATGCAGGAAGCCGGAGATCACCTTCTCCTGGTCGAGCCCGGTCCGGTTCGAGAAATCCAGCAGATTGATGCGATTGAGATCCCGGTCGTGACCGTCCGCGATCAGCTGCTGCATTGCATCGACGACGGCCGGATCGGTCGTCTGCCTGAGGACTGCAAAATGGGCCTGCGTATCGCTCATGGTGAGCCCCTAAGTGAGCATTGGGACACCGCCGCGCAAGGTCAGCGCGGCTTGATCGTAAACACCGGCGAGCGGTTCGGCTGTGTCGTCACCACGCCGATCGGCAGCACCGGATCCTTGTCCGCCAGCGCGACGCGGAATGCGCCGACAATCTTCGCAAGCGCGAGCGTCGCCTCGACCAGCGCAAAATGCGCACCGATGCAGACCCGCGCGCCGACCCCGAAAGGCAGATAGGCGAACCGATCGGGCGGCGTTCCTGTCATGAACCGCGCCGGCACGAACGCGTTCGGATCGCGCCACAGCTTCTCATGGCGGTGCAACAGCCACGGCGCGATCAGGATTACGTCACGCTTCCTGACCGGACGGCCCGCGATGGTGTCGGGACCACCTGCCGCACGCGCGATCAGGAACGCCGGCGGATAAAGCCGCATGGTTTCGTCGATCACCGCGCGGGTGAATTTCAGCCGCTCGATGTCGAGCGCGCCAGACGTCGCCGCGCTCCTGACTTCTGCTGCCAGTTGTTCCTGGGTCAGGGGATCGAGCGCCAGCAGATAGAGCGCCCAGAACAATGCGGTCGCAGTCGTCTCGTGGCCGGCCAGGATCATGGTGGCGACCTGGTCGCCGAGTTGGGCATCGGTAAAGGCCTCGCCGGTCTCAGGGTCGCGCGCGGCGCCCATCAGGTCGAACAGGTCGCGGGCCGGCGCGTTGTCATCCTTGCCGGCCGCACGTCGCTCGGCCATCAGCACGCCGACGAACGCGGTCCAGCGCTTGCGGAAGCGGGCGCGCCGGAAATCCTGCGGCGTCGGCCAGTTCAACGGCAGCACCAGATCCAGCATGTGCGGGCGCGCCAGCGTGTTGCCATACTCCATCACGAAATCGCGCAGCGCGGCGCCGTGGCGATCCATGCCGAACGAGAACATGGTACGGCCGGCGATCTCCAGCGTCATCCGCTGCATCGCCTCGCGCAGATCGACCGGGCCGCCGCTGGCGGACTTCAGCTTGGCGATGGTCTCGTCGACCGCCGCAATCATGAAAGGCACCAGCGTAGTCACCGCGCGCGGCGTGAACGCCGGCGCCAGCGTGCGGCGCTGATATTTCCACGCACGCCCCTCGGCGATCAACAGCCCTTCGCCCAGCATCGGACGCAGCACGCGAAGGCCGGCCGGCGTGCGGGTGTAGTTCTCGTAATTGTCGACCAGCACATGGCGGATCGCATCCGGCGTGTTGAGGATGAAGCTCGAATGGCCGAGAAAACGGCCCTGGACGATGTCGTCCTCATAGGCGCGCTGGCCCCAGGTCTCGATCGGCGAGTTGCGCATCACCCGCATGCGCGCGAAAGCGCCCATGTCGTCCGGCGCGCGCGGCGGGGCCGGCGGGACCAGGGGACGCCGCGTGACCATGGTATCGTAGACTTCGGCTATGCTCATGGTCCTCGCTTCCTGCCTCACGCGACGGCCGATCCGGCCATGCGATCCCGGCGCCAAGAAGGCGCGCGGACCCTTCATCAGACCTAATAAGTCAGCTCGGCGATCGCAATCCGATTTTCCGATGCCGGCCAGGCCCGCATCATAATGTGTTCCCCGTTGAAGATCGCGGCGACCGGACGGCCGACATCGTCCGCGGCGAGCCGCAGCGTCGTCACCGAATCCGTCGGCACGCCGGGCTTTACGTCGGCCGGCTCCTTGCCGCCGAACAGCACGATATCGCGCGGCAGGCCGAAATAGCCGCGCGGCCGCGACATCAGCACGACCGCGCCCGCGCCGGCATCGGCCGGCCCCAGCGGCCGCGCCGCACGCAGATGTACGATCTCGGACGAGCGCGGAAACGGCGAGCGATAGATATGCGTCGTTGCCGTACCGGGTGACGTCAGCACGAATTCGAGCGGCCACGACGGGTCGACCTGCGCCGGACCCCAGCGGCCGTCGGCACCGGTCTGCGAGCTGTGCAGCGGGCCGCCGATGCGCTCGCCGGTCTCTGCCGCGACGTGATAGATGTCGACCGTGGCGCCCGGCACCGGCCGGTTGGTCGGCACGCCGCCGGGCATGCCTGTGACGAGGCCGCTCAGCCTCACCGCCGTCTCCGGGACGATCCCGATCCGCGACGGCTCGTGCCGTGCGATGAATTTGTAGATCTCGCGAAAGGCGCGCGGATGAAAGGCGGTCTCGCGATGATCGACCGCGCCGAGCACCAGATTGGTCGCGCCCTTCAGGGCCGGGCCTTCCGTCGTGACGTTGGTCGGCGTGCCCGGCTTGCCGACGAAGCGGCCGTCGGCTTGCGCATATTTGTCGAGGCCGTCGCTGCGCAGCGTCAGGAACAGGGTGCCAACCGTCACTTCGTTGTCGCCCTCGTTCAGTCCGCGCAGGAACGGACCACGCCCGTTGAACTCGTTGCCGAGCCCGTCGTCCCACGCATACACACCATGATTGGGCGTGCCGCACAGCACCGCGTGGCTGACGTCGCCGCCGCCACCGTTCTTGATGTAATTGCGGATCGCGTTGCCGCCGCGCGAACTGCCGACCAGGGCGACCCGCGGCGCGCCGGTCTTCTGCTTCAGCTCCCTGATCGCCTCGGCGAGCTCGCGGCGCTGGTCCTCGGTCGAGGAGCGGCTCGCCTGCTCGACCTTGTCGTCACTGCGTGCCAGCGGATCGGTGAAATTGAGCGCCGCCATGCGGTCGCGCGGCACGCCGTTCGATTCCATCCGCCAGAACGTCGTCATCCAGAGCGGGGCGTGATCGCCATTGCCATGCACGAACAGGATCGGCGGGGTGTCGCCGGCGGGCACACGCTGCGCCGGGGCCGACTGAGCCAAGACCGATTGGGCCAAGACTGATTGGGCCAAGACCCATTGAGCCGAGGCTGGGGTGCCGAGGCGGCCGGCCAGCAGGGACAGGGCGCCGGCCCCTTGCAATATTCTCCGCCGCGACAGCGCCATTGGCCCCCTCCCCAAGCCTTCCCTTGACCTTCCCTTGACCTTCCCTTGACCTTCCCTTGGCCTTCCTCAGGTCTTTCAGTGCGTTAGCTGTGTTCTACCCCCGCCAAGGATGCCGTAATCGCTGGACAGGACACGCGTTTCGCGGGCATCAGATGGTGCAGCCGGAATCATCCAACAAGCCATAGCAGGCCAACCGGAACTGGATATGACCGAACCGCGTGATCGCTCCGACAGTATCACTGCACCGTTGCGGCATTCAATCTTCAGGCGAATCTGGCTCGCGAGCCTGCTATCCAATCTCGGCATCCTGATCCAGGGCGTCGGCGCCGCCTGGGCGATGACGCAGATGACCGCGGAGGCCGACAAGGTCGCGCTGGTACAGACCGCCTTGATGCTGCCGGTGATGCTGATCTCGATGCCGGCCGGGGCCATCGCCGACATGCACGACCGCCGCATCGTCGCGCTGGTGTCGCTGGCGATCGCGCTGACCGGCGCCACCATCCTGACCGTGCTGGCCTGGCTCAATCTGGTAACGCCGAACATCCTGCTCGCGCTGTGCTTCGTCGTCGGCAGCGGCATGGCGCTGTTCGGCCCGGCCTGGCAATCCTCGGTCAGCGAGCAGGTGCCGCCGGAGACGCTACCCGCCGCGGTCGCGCTGAACGGCATCAGCTACAACATTGCACGCAGCTTCGGTCCGGCGATCGGCGGCATCGTGGTGGCGTCCGCAGGCGCCGTCGCCGCCTTCGCCGCCAATGCCGTGCTGTATCTGCCGCTGCTCGTCGTGCTGTTCCTGTGGAATCGCGTCAGCGAGCCGTCGCGGCTGCCTCGCGAGCGGCTGAACCGCGCCATCGTCTCCGGCGTGCGCTACATCACCAATTCGCCGTCGATCAAGATCGTGCTGACCCGCACCATGGTGACCGGCATCATCGGCGGCTCGGTCTCGGCGCTGATGCCGCTGGTGGCGCGCGACCTCCTGCATGGCGGCGCGCAGACCTACGGCATCATGCTCGGCGCCTTCGGCATGGGCGCGGTGATCGGCGCGCTCAATATCAGCGAGATCCGCAGCCGGCTCAGCGGCGAAGCCGCGATACGCGTCTGTGCGTTGACGATGGGCGCGGCGATCGCCGCGGTTGCCGTGAGCAGGCAGCCGGTGATCACCGCCGCCGCGCTGGTGGTTGCCGGAGCGGTGTGGATGCTGGCGATCGCGCTGTTCAACATCGGCGTGCAGCTCTCCGCGCCGCGCTGGGTCGCGGGCCGTTCGCTTGCGGCCTTCCAGGCCGCGATCGCCGGCGGCATCGCAATCGGAAGCTGGTGCTGGGGCCGCATCACGGACGCGGGCGGCGTCGAGATGGCGCTGCTGATCTCCGCCGGTCTGATGCTGCTGTCGCCGCTGCTCGGCATCTGGCTCAGGATGCCGCCGATCGGCGCACGCAACGAGGACGCGACGGATGCGCTGGCCGATCCCGAGGTACGGCTGCAGCTGAGCGGGCGCAGCGGCCCGCTGGTGGTCGAGATCGAATACCGGGTGGCGCAGGACAATGCCCGCGCCTTCCACAATGTGATGCAGGACGTGCAGCTCAGCCGCCAGCGCAACGGCGCCTATGGCTGGTCGATCGCGCGCGACATCGCCGATCCCGAGTTGTGGACCGAGCGCTATCATTGCCCGACCTGGCTCGATTTCCTGCGCCAGCGCAACCGCGCCACGCAGATCGAGCGCGAACTGCATCAGAAGGCGGCCGACTTCCACATCGGCGCCGAGCCGATCCGCGTGCGCCGGATGCTGGAGCGTCCGTTCGGATCGGTGCGCTGGAAGGACGAGACCCCCGACCGCGCCGCCAAGGAGGTGATCCCGGTGGTCGCGACCGCAGCGGGCAGCAGCACGTAACCTTCCGCGTCATTCCGGGGCATCGCGCAGCGATGAGCCCGGAATCCAGAGATTATTGCGCGAGATTCCGGGTTCTCGCTTTGCGAGCCCGGAATGACGACGGTTGAAATCACTGCCCGTGATCGGCGAGCGTCTGCTGGCAGGCCTTGCTGAGGCGGCTGCGATGCTCCTTCAGGCACGCCAGCACGACCTGATCGCCTTCGCTCAGATGGGCGCGGCAGAACCGCGAGGCATCGCGCGAGCAGGCATCGCGCCCCTGCTGCTGCGCCGAGGCGGCCGACGTCGACAAAACCAGCGGAACGACGGCAAACAGAAATCGGATCATCTCTCAAAGCCTCTCAAGCGTTTTCGCGCGAGGTGGTGCCGGTTGGCGTGAAGAAAACGCGTCAAATAGGGAATCCGGAGCCCCGTTCCGATTTCATCGGAGCGGAAACGGCTCCGGGGAATGCGACGCCGGTTCTATAGCGTTTCGGTGCCGCGAAGAAGCCTGAAACCGACTGTGACGGTCATCACGCGTGGGTAAGGCCCGCTTTTTCTTGTTCTTCCGGCGCCTTGTTGGGATCGCGTTAAGACCTTGTTGGCATTAATCGCTCGTTACGGCTGTGGCGTATCCTTAAGTTCCGAGAGAGTGTGTAGCGATGCGTAGTGCGTTGGGCCTGATGCTGGCCAGTGTTGTAACGGCGATCGTGATCGCCGGCGTGTGGTTCTGGACCTCCTCGCCGCGTGCCGACGCGGCTCCTCCGCAAACCACGGCTGCGGCCAAGGCCGATTCCAAGGCCGATCCGCTTACTGCGGCGGCAAAACAGGCCGCCAGGGACGATGTCGAGACCACCGCCGCGCTGTCGAAGCGCGCCGATGCCACCCAGGCCGCGGCACCGGCCGCTACGCCTGCTCCGGCGCCGGCACCGGCCCCCGTCGCGGCCGCGCCCAAATGCGCCAACCCCGATGCGCTCGGCATCAGCCGCACCGTCGTGGTCGACACCAATGGCGGCCCGGGCTTCGGTTTCCTGCAGTACAAGCAGTATGATTTCCTGACCGACAAGGAGGTCGTGCTGACCTTCGACGACGGTCCGTGGCCGACCACACCCGCCGTGCTCAAGGCGCTGGCCGATGAATGCACCAAGGCGGTGTTCTTCCCGATCGGCCTGCACACCACCTATCACCCGGACATCCTGCGCCAGGTCGCCGCCGCCGGCCACACCATCGGCGCCCATACCTGGTCGCACGCGCATCTCGCCAGCAAGAAGCTGACCGAGCAGCAGGCCAAGGACGAGATCGAGAAGGGTTTTAGCGCGGTAAAGCTGGCGCTGGGTGCCAACCCGGCCCCGTTCTTCCGCTTCCCGGCGCTGGCGCATACGCCTGCGACCACGGCCTATCTCGGCACCCGCAACATCGCGATGTTCTCGGTCGACGTCGACTCCAACGACTTCAAGTCCAAGAGCGCGGACGAGGTGATCAACAACGTGATGACCAAGCTCGACAAGGAGCACAAGGGCATCATCCTGATGCACGACCTGCAGAAGCACACCGCGCAGGCGCTGCCGACGCTGCTGCGTAAGCTGAAGGCCGGCGGCTACAAGGTGGTCTGGATGAAGGCCAAGACCCAGCTCGAGACGCTGCCCGAATACGACGCGATGATGGCGAAGACCGAGAAGCCGATCGCAACGGGACGGCCGATCGGCAACGTCGTGCAGACGGTCACCGAGTAACGCAGCGAACGCACTTTCAACGCCAAGCGCCCCTGGATCCGATCCAGGGGCGCTTTCGCTTTCTGGGCGCAGCCACCTCCTGCCGGGCCGACACGGCCGGACGACCTCGGACGCCTGTGCGCCCTCGAGCGTGGCGCGATCGCGCCCGGCAGATGCGGCTCCCACCAAAATATCGAAAACAACCCCATGCAAAGGAGCCGGCGGATGCCGGCGCCCGTCAAAGACAACTTGACCCGTCGGGCAAATCAGGGGCATATTTCCAATATTCCGAAATCGCGCATCCCTGGCCCGCACTCAAGCGGGCGGCTGGCTCGATCGGTGTGTGGTCGCCAGCGCAGGAGCCTGCAACGGCGCTGCCCGCTCAACATATTTCGGCGCCTCCGGCGGCTTCGGTCGCGGCTCGACGGCGGGCACTGCCGACGCAGCAGCAGCCGACGGGTTGGCGTGGTCCAGTCGGATTGTTGGAACCTGGTCCTATCAGTGGGCCCGTATCGCGGTAGTTTTGCGCCTTAAGATATGGCCGCGGCGCAACGTCGCTTGCCCGTGCACGCCAGCGTCTACGGCACCAGCCTGTGTGCCGCGCCTTCGATGATGACGCGGGAATAGATTCGTCGGTCCGCCCCTCTCTTTCCCGATCGGCGAACCCTGGAGAGCTCAGTGAGCGCATTCGAACAAGGCCGCGTACGGTCGAGCGACGATGGCTTGGCAAATACGGCCGCCGTGAAGCTGCGTTCGATGATCCCGGCAGCCGGAGCGATGGCTTATCCGTTCCTGCTCGATGCATTTCATCTCGCGGTATCTCCCGCTGCTGGTCCGGTGTCGTTTGGGCGACGGGTCGTGGCGGCGCTCTGCCTGTTGGCCGCGACCGCAGCGCCCCTGCTGGGTCTTGCCTGCGCCTGCTGGATGACCAAGGCCGAGCCTTCGTCGTTCGAGCTGCGCGCCCGGCGGCTCACCTATCTCAGCATCGCTGCGCCGCCCTTGTTCGTGCTGACCGGCGTCGGTCTCGGACTGCTGCACATCCCCGTCAGCGACGAGCTTGTCTGGGTCGCGGGCTGGTTGGCCGCGTGTCTGTATGTGCTGCGCGGCGGTGAGCAAGAGCGCCCGGCAGGATCAGCCGCGATTGCTCCATCGATTGCCAAATGGCGCGTGACGCACGGCGTCGCCGCAGCGGTCATCCTTCTCTACGTCGCGTTTCACCTCACCAATCATCTGCTCGGCCTGTTCGGACCCGAGGTTCATGCCGCGGTGATGAAGATGGGGCGCTCGGTCTATCGTTCGTCCCTTGTCGAACCGATCCTCGTCGCCTTGATGCTGTTCCAGGTCGCCGTCGGGATGCGGCTCGCCTGGCGCTGGAGCGCGCAGCCTGCGGATGCCTACCGCGTGTTTCAGATCGGCTCCGGCGTCTACCTCGCGGCATTCATCGTCACCCATCTGAATTCGGCATTGGTCTCGGCGCGGGCCGTGCACCACATCGACACCAACTGGGCCTGGGCGTCGGGCGCACCGACCGGCCTGATCCACGACGCCTGGAGCATTCGCCTGGTGCCGCACTACGCGCTCGGCGTGTTTTTCGTGCTCGCCCATCTGACATCGGGATTGCGCGGCGTCCTGATCGCGCATGGCGTCGCCGCCACAGCCGCCAACCGGATCTGGGCAACCGGGCTCGCGATTGGCGCGTTGGTCGCGATCGCGATCATGAGCGGACTGTGCGGCGCGCGGATCTAGGCGGCACGAGCGACCGCGGTCGGGCCACCGTAGAGGATGTTTGAAAGCTGGTGCCGCAAGAGGGACTCGAACCCCCGACCCCGTCATTACGAATGACGTGCTCTACCAACTGAGCTATTGCGGCGAACCGTTCGGCAACGGCCTGATCATTCGCGCCACCTGATATCGGGCATGACCCCGATTGGCAAGGACAACGCGGTTATCGAACCATCCGGCCGTTACCTAACCGCGAATTAGCTTCCCAAACGTGATAGAAATCCGCGCCAGCCGCCGATCTGGGCCTTGGGCGGGCCGATTTGTTCCGCAAATTCGTCGACCGGGCCGTCCTCGTCGACCCCGGGGTCGTCGGGGGCCCGGACGATCGGGATTACGGCCGGAATCGGCGCAGGCGCCGCCTTGGGCAGGTCGGCCCTCGACCGGAACAAGGGGGCGGGCGCCGGGGGAGCCGATTCGGCGGCCGCGGGTGGAGCCGGCTCGGGTGCGGCGGGTTCGGGCGGGGCCGGGGCGGGCTCGGCCTCGATGGCTGCCGCGAGCGGGGCGTTGTCCTGCACCGTCGGCGCGGCCGGCTCCAAGGGCTTGACCTCGACCGGCTTGACCTCAACCGGCTTGATCTCGACCGGCTCAGCCGGTTTGGCGTCCACCGGCTCGCTGGCCGGTTGCTTTGGCGGCTCGACCCGGCGCGGCGCCAGCATCGCCTCCTCGAACGGCGACGGCTCGATCGCGTGGCCCTTGTCGGACGGCAGCGCCGCCACCGGGGTCTGCCACTTGAAGGCGTCGAGCCGGCCGGTGACCGGCGACACCGGACGCCAACGGTCCGAGACATAGCCGTCGGCGGTCCACACCGGATCGTGCAGCGCGCGCACCGCGCGCAGGGTCCAGGCGCGCGCCCGGCCGCTGTCGCCATGCTCGGTGCGCTCGATCTCGGCCATCAGCAGCGCGACGCGCTGCGTCGGCGCGGCAATGAACGGCTCCAGCGCCGCGCGCGCCTTGGCGAACTCGGCCGCGTCGATCGCCGCGCGCGCGATCGCCAGCGTGCCTTCGATATGGCCCGGCGTCTTCGCCGCCAGCGTCTCGACCCGCACCAGACGCTGGCGCGCGGAATCGCCGAGCCGCACATGCGAATAGGCGTCGGCGAGATCGGGATGCGGCTGCGCCAGCCACGCGGTCTCGACGATGCGCATCGCGCGGCGCACCTGGTGCGCCTCGCTCTCGAACTTCGCTGCGAGCACGGCGGCCGGAATTAGCGTCGGTGCCAGCTTGACCGCCTCCATCGCGCTTTGGCGCGACAAGTCGCGATCGATGGTCTCGAACTCCAGCGCCCGCGCCGTCAGCAGCACGCCGCGCTGCCGCCGATAGGTCGCCTTGTCGATCAATCCGGCGCTCTGGTTGTTGTCGATGATCGACAGCGCGCCGGCCCAATCGCCCTTGGCGCAGCAGAATCCGAGCACCGCATGCGAGGCCCATGACGACGACGGCGACATCTTCAGCGCTTCCTCGGCGATCATCACGGCCGCCACCGGATCGTCGGCGCGCTGCGCCTCGATGAACAGACCGCGCAAGCCGAGCAGCCGCGTGTCCGGCCGCTCGGCCATGGCGCGGAAGGCGCGCTGCGCGCCGTCGCGATCGCCATCGAGCTGCGCCGATTGCGCGTGCAGCAGCAGCGCCAGCGGATCGTTTGCGGCGTGGCGCCGCGCCACTTCGGCATGCGCGCGGGCGCCTGCGGAATCGCCATGCCCGATCGCAAGCAGGCCTTGCGTGATGGCGTGGCGGCCGCGGGCGTGACGCCGCTCGCGCCGGCCACGGCGGATGTGGCTCGGGATCTTCCACAGCCCGCGCAGGATCACGCCGGCGATCATCGCAGCAACGACGACGAGGACGAGCAGGTACATCGGCTGCTTGGACGTCAGCCGCAAGCCGCCCCAGTTCAGCACGAGATCGCCGGGCTGATCGGCCATCCAGGCCGCACCCGCTGCAGCGAGCGCGATCAGCAGCAGGAACAGAATGATCCGGATCATCAAAGACCTATTGCAAAGACTTACTGGTTGACCGCGGCGAGCGCCGCCATGGCGTTGTCGGCAAATTTACGCGACGCGTCGAGCGCGGCGTGGCGCGCGCCCACCTTGGCGAGCCAGGCTTGCGCCGCCGTGCGATCCGCCGGCGGCAGCGACTTCAATTCACGCTCGGTCAATGCGAGGTCATTATGCAGGGCGGCCGATGTCACGCGCGCGACGATGCTGCCGCGATCGGTCCCCGTGCCGTCGGTCCGCTCGATCTGGATCAGCGTGGAAGCCCCCGCCTTCAGACGATCGACCAGCCCGGCATTCGCCGTCGCAGCTTCAGGCGGAGGCGGCGCAAGTTTCGGCACGATCTCGATCAGCTCGCGGCACAGCGCGTTCGGATTCGGCACGCCCGACGTCGCAAACGTCGCGAGCGGCTTCAGCACGTCGGCATCGTCAGACAGCGCTTTCGCAGCCTCGAGCGCGGAGGCATAGGGATCGCCGTGACGCACCGCGACGTCGAGCAGCGATGCCGCGACGACGCGGCGCAGCGGCACATCGTCGGCCTTCGCCTCGGCCTTGGTGTCGGCGATCTTGCCGTCCTGCCTGGCGATCGCGGCACCCTGCGCCTTCACCGCGCCTTCGATCTTGTCGATGCGCGCCATGATGCCGGAGATATCGGGCACAGCCGCGCCATCGCGCGGCGCGGCTTTCGCGTCATTGACGGCCGCCGCAAGCTTGTCGGATTGCGCCCGGGTCGCGGCGAGCTCGGTGCGCAGTGCGGCGATCGATTTGTCGAGCGCCTCCAGCCGCGCCGCCGCCGCGGGATCGGCGGCCGCCGCGACCGGCCTGCCGGCTTTCGATTCCAGCGCACTCAGGCGCGTGCCGAGTTGGTCGATGGCGGCATTGGGTTGCGGCGCCGGGACCGGCTGCACGACGGGCCAGCCGAGCAGCCAGCCAACCCCGATCACCAGCGCCGCGGCGACCGCACCCGACACCGGCGCCACCACCCAGGGCGACACCGGCCGCGCCGGTTCGGCGTCCGGCCCCGCGGAGGCGGCCTCGGGCTGCGGCTCCGCTTGCGGTGCGGCGTCGCCTTGGGGCCCGGCCCCAGGCGTCGCCGCGTCCGCGGACGCCTTGCCAGGATCTTTGCCGGCATCCTGGCCAGCATCCCGCTCAGCCTCCTTGGCGGCTTCCTCGGCCGCCTCCGTCTTCGACGGTTCGCTGGAGATTTCGGTCGCCTGAAGATCGATTGTCGGCGGCGCGCGCTTGGGCCGGGAATCCGGCGAAGATCCTGGGTCGTCCGGCCTTTCTTCAGCCATCGCGGGGGTCCTCAAAACTACTGGCCGCATATTGTAGCAGAATCGGCGCAGGTTCTTAGAGCACGATCCGGGTTACCGAGCATTGCCTAACATCATGGTCCGACGAAAGAATTATTCCGGTCACGGCCGCAGGGCGCGGCTGAGCGCCTCCAGCAGGGCATTTTCGTCCGGCCGCGCCGCCACCACCACCTTGGTCGCACCGGCGTCATGGAGCACCGCGGCGACCGCCGCCGAGATGCAGCATTGCGGCAAGGCGAGCGCCGAAATCTCGATTCCGTCGGCGCGTACCGTGTCCAGGAAGGCTTGGGCGCTGCGGCGGGAATAGTGCAGCACCGCGGTGATCCGGTTCGCCATGAAGGCGTCGCTGACTTCCCTCGGGAAGCCGGCCACCGGCGCCATCCGGTAGGTGGTATGGGTGACGACGCTGAGCCCGCGCTCGCCGAGCTCGCCCGCGAGATCGCGCGACAGGTCGGCGCCGGCGAGATAGAGCAGCGTCGCCGATGCCGGCAGTTCGCCGGCCTCGACCCGTGCGAGCACGAGATCGCGCAGCGAGACCGCATCGCCCTTCGCCACGATCACCTCGTCGAAGCCCGCGGCGCGCGCCGCATCGGCGGTGTGCGCCCCGACCGCAAACAGCGGCAGCCGCAGCAAGCGGCTGGCAGCGAGGTCGACCGCACGCAGCGCATTGGCGCTGGTCAGGATGACGGCATCATAATCCGCATCGTCGTCGCCGCGGAACGGCAGCGGCTCGAAGCGCAGCACCGGCGCCGACAGGGCGTCAAAGCCGCGCTGGCGCAGCGTCGCGAGCGTCGCGTCATTGTCCGGATGCGGTCGTGTGACAAGGATGGTCAGGGTTTTAGGCCTCCAGCCGTATAAATTGGACGTTGGCGACCGATTGCACTTTTGGACCTCGCAATGCTACCCCGGAGCGGACGTTTTGATGAACATCATCTTGCCGGAAACCGGTTCCGGCCCGTCCGGATCATGCTCGTAGCACAAGGACCGAAATTGGGACACGAACCGCCGATGCTGGTGCTGGGGATCGAAACCACCTGCGATGAAACCGCGGCCGCGGTGGTCGAGCGCCAGGCTGACGGGCAGGCGAAAATCCTCTCCAACGTGGTGCGCTCGCAGACCGACGAGCACGCCCGCTTCGGCGGCGTGGTGCCGGAGATCGCGGCGCGCGCCCATGTCGACCTGCTCGACGGCATCGTCGCCTCCGCCATGAAGGAGGCCGGCGTCGGCTACCGACAATTGTCGGCGGTCGCGGCCGCCGCGGGCCCCGGCCTGATCGGCGGCGTGATCGTCGGTCTCACCACCGCGAAGGCGATCGCGATGGTGCACGATACGCCGCTGATCGCGGTGAACCATCTCGAGGCGCACGCGCTGACGCCGCGGCTGACCTGCGCGCTGGCGTTTCCCTACTGCCTGTTCCTGGCCTCGGGCGGACACACCCAGATCGTCGCCGTGGTCGGCGTCGGTGAATATGTCCGGCTCGGCACCACGGTCGACGACGCGATGGGCGAGGCGTTCGACAAGGTGGCGAAGATGCTGTCGCTGCCCTATCCCGGCGGACCGGAGGTCGAGCGCGCGGCGGCCGGCGGCGACCCGACGCGGTTTGCCTTTCCACGCCCGATGCTCGGCCGCCCCGATGCGAATTTCTCGCTGTCGGGACTGAAGACCGCGGTGCGCAATGAAGCCAGCCGGCTGGAGCCGCTCGAGCCGCAGGACGTCAGCGATCTCTGCGCGAGTTTCCAGGCCGCGGTGCTGGAATCGACCGCGGACCGCTTGAGCGTCGGCCTAAAACTGTTTGAGGAGCGGTTCGGCACGCCGCGCGCGCTGGTCGCGGCCGGGGGCGTCGCCGCCAACCACGCCATCCGCAGCGCGCTGCAGGAGGTTGCGGCGACGGCGCAGACCACGCTGATCATCCCGCCGCCGGCGCTCTGCACCGACAATGGCGCGATGATCGCCTGGGCCGGTGCCGAGCGGATGGCGCTCGGCCTCACCGACACGATGGAGGCGCCGCCGCGGGCGCGCTGGCTGCTCGATGCCAACGCCAAGGCGCCGGCCGGCTACGCCAACAGCCGCGCCGGATATTGAACAATGACCGTTCGATGGCGCCGCAGATGCCTCTTACCTCGCCCCGCTTGCGGGCAGAGGTCGGATTGCGCAGCAATCCGGGCGAGGGGGGCTCTCCGCACGTCCGGTGCCTGCGGATGCAGCCCCTCACCCAACCCTCTCCCCGCAAGAGCGGGGCGAGGGAGCGCAACTGAGCTGGGGTTAGAATGCCCGCGCATATGTCAGTCAGCGTGATCGGTGCCGGCGCCTGGGGCACGGCATTGGCCGATGTCGCGGCGCGCGCCGGGCGCAAGGTGACGCTGTATGCGCGCAATGCCGAGCATGCCGCGCAAATCCAGGCGACGCGGATCAATCCGCGGCTGGCCGGTGTCCAGCTGCATCCCGGCATCGCCGTGACGTCGCATATCGCCGCCGCGGCACAGGCCGACGTCATCCTGGCCGCGACGCCGGCGCAGCATTTGCGCGCGGCGGTTGGGCATCTTGCGCCGCATCTCAAACCCGACACGCCTGTCATCGCCTGCGCCAAGGGCATCGAGCACGGCACGCACAAATTCATGACCGAGGTGATCGCGGAAGCCGCGCCGCGCGCCGTGCCCGCGATCCTGTCGGGGCCGAGCTTTGCCGACGACGTCGCACGCGGATTGCCGACCGCCGTGACGCTCGCCACCAGGGACGAAGCGCTGGCACGCGCGCTCGTCCAGGCGCTCGGCTCGGCGACCTTCCGGCCCTATCACACCACCGACGTGCGCGGCGTCGAGATCGGCGGCGCGGCCAAGAACGTGCTGGCGATCGCCGCCGGCATCGTGGTCGGCAAGAATCTCGGCGCCTCCGCGCTCGCCGCGCTGACCACGCGCGGCTTCAGCGAGCTCGCAAGATTGGGCCGCGCCTGCGGCGCCCGCGCCGAAACCCTCTCAGGCCTGTCGGGATTGGGCGATCTCCTGCTCAGCTGCTCGACCGCGCAATCGCGCAACTTCGCGCTCGGCCTCGCGCTCGGGCGCGGCGAAGCCGCACCGGTCGGCAAGCTTGCCGAAGGCGCGTTCACCGCACCGGTGCTGTGCGAGCTCGCCGCCGCGCAGCAGGTCGACATGCCGGTGTCAAACGCGGTCGCAGCGATCCTGAGCGACCGGCTGACGATCGATGCCGCGATCGAAGGCCTGCTGACGCGGCCCTTCAAGGCGGAATAACGCACATCACGGGCGCGCGGCGCGGAGCTTCACGATCCGCGCGCATCGTAATAGCGTGGCGGCGAACCGTCGGATCCCGGTCCAACAAATCGAAAAGCGGATCCCAAGGGATAAACAAAGGGAAAACCCATGCGCCGACCGCATCGCGCCATCCTTTCGATCAGCCTCGCCGTCGCCCTCACCGCCTCATCTGCCATAGCCCACGCCCAAACGGCCGCCACCTACGACGACCTTGCCAAGAGCGAGGCGGCCGCCAATGCCGACAACGGCAAGCGGGTCGCGCCGCTCAAATCGATCGGCAATCCGACCGCCGACGTGTCTCCCGAAATGCAGGCCATGATCGGCGGGCCCTATCCGCCGCATTTCAACGCCGACCCGAAGACATCAGCGGAGTGGAAGGAGTTGATCGACCGCCGCGCCAAGCAAGCCATCGCGGGTATTCCGGCGCTGAAGGCGAAGCTCGGCGTCAAGGTCGAGGAAACCAGGCTTGCCGGCGTGCACTGCTACATCGTGACCCCGAACAAGATCGCGCTCGAGAACCGGCGACGCCTGCTGATCCACGTCCATGGCGGTGGTTACGTGTTCGGTCCCGGCGAAGCCGCGTTGCCGGAAGCCATCATGATGGCCGGCTTTGGCGGCTTCAAGGTCCTCTCGGTCGACTACCGGATGCCGCCGGACTTCCCCTATCCGGCCGCAATGGACGACGCGATGGCGGTCTGGAAGGAAGTTCTGAAATCGCACGAACACCGCCGGCTGGCGATCTTCGGCACCTCGACGGGCGGGGCGATGACGCTTGCGATGGTGTTGCGGGCGAAGGATGAGAAGCTGCCGCTGCCCGCCGCCATCGCGCCGGGCACGCCCTGGTCCGACATCGACAAGATCGGCGACAGCTACGCGAGCAACGAGTGGGTCGACAACGTGCTGGTGACCTGGGACGGCTGGCTCGGCCGCGCGGCCAAGCTCTACGCCAACGGCGCCAGCCTGAAGAATCCCTACATTTCGCCGATCTATGGTGACTTCAAGGGCTTTCCGCCGACCATCCTGACCTCGGGAACGCGCGACCTGTTTCTCAGCAACACGGTCCGCACGCATCGCAAATTGCGCCGCGCCGGCGTGATCGCCGATCTCAATGTCTATGAGGGGCAGTCGCACGCCCAATACCAGTTCAACGTCGACGCGCCCGAGACGAAGGAGGCGTTCACCGACATCGCCAAGTTCTTCGATCGATATTTGAAACAGTAGGTGCCACGCTTCTTCATTTGACGCGTTTTCTTCACGCGAACCGGCATCCACTTCGCGCGCGAAAACGTCTGGATCGGATGCCCGCGCTTGTCGCGGGCAGCCGCGTCGCTGTAGATTGCAGCGCAATCGAACGGGGTGAGTGGCGATGAATTACTGGCTGGTGAAATCCGAACCGTCGGTCTGGTCATGGGACCATCAGGTCGCCAAAGGCGCCAAGGGCGAAGCCTGGACCGGCGTGCGCAACTTCACGGCACGGCAGAATCTCGTCAACATGAAGAAGGGCGACAAGGCGTTCTTCTATCATTCCAACGAGGGCAAGGAGATCGTCGGCATCGCCGAGATCATCAAGGAAGCCTATCCCGACCCGACCGACAAGACCGGCAAGTTCGTCTGCGTCGACATCAAGGCCGACAAGCCGCTGAAGACGCCGGTGACGATGGCCGCGATCAAGGCGGACAAGAAGCTCGCCGACATGGCGCTGGTGAAATATTCGCGGCTTTCGGTGCAGCCGGTGACATCAGAGGAATGGAAGTACGTCTGCAAGATGGGCGGGCTGTAGCGTTCCACGAACTCTGCTGTCGTCCCTGCGAAAGCAGGGACCCATAACCACATCTCTCTCATGTCGCGCAGGGCTGTGGCCGCTGCGGGACCTACGCTCCCGCCGCCATCACCACCTGCGCCAGCAATTGCTCGCGCTTGGACTGGGTGCGATAGCCTCCCATCGTCGCGGCGAAGCGTTCGAGGATGCCGTCCTCGAATGCGGTGACGATGGTGTCGTGGACATAGCTCTTGCGGCAGATCGCCGGCGTGTTGGACAGCTGGTCGGCGGCGGCGCGGATCGCATCCAGCACCTGGCGCTTGCGGCCACGCTGGCTGGTGGCCGGCGTGATCCGCGACAGCGATTCCACGACGACGGCCGACGCCATCAGGGTGCGGAAATCCTTCAGCGAGATCTTGATGCCGGCGATCTCGCGCAGGAACGCGTTCACCGCCGTGGTCGAGGCGGCCCGCACCACGCCGGAGCGGTCGTAATACTGAAACATGCGCTTGCCCGGGACGCCGCGCAGGATGCCGATCGCACGCACCAGCTTGGCCGCGTCGCATTCCTTGCGCACGGCCTTGCCGCCCTTGGCCTTGAAGGTCAGCACCAGGGAGTCGTCTTCCAGCGTGACGTTGGACTTCAAAAGCGTGGTGGCGCCGCGGGTGCCGTTGAGGCGCGCATAGGATTCGTTGCCGGGCCGGATCGCGGTGCGCGCGATCAGCTCGATCACCGCCGACAGCGCGAACTCGCGCGTCGGCTCGTCTCCGGACAGAAACGCCGAGACCTTGCGCCGGATCTTCGGCAGCGCGGCCACCAGCTTGGCCAGGCGATGCGCCTTGCGCTGCTCGCGGACCTTCTCCCAGTCGGCGTGATAGCGATATTGCAGCCGGCCCGCGGCATCGCGGCCGACCGCCTGCAGATGCGAGCTCGGATCGCTGGAATAGCGCACTTGGCGATAGGCCGGCGGAACCGCCATCGCGTGCAGCCGGCGGATCGTGCGCGCATCGCGGATCCGAGAGCCATTGGCACGGACGAATGAATAGGTCTTGCCGCGCTTGATGCGGCGGATGGTCAGCTCGTTCTGGTCGCCGAGCCGCAGGCCCAGATCGCGCGCCAGTTCTTCGACGGTTGTTCTGATGGCGGCGGGCGCGTCGAGCTTGAGCTTTGCCGGCGGCTGCAGCTTGGCCCGCGGCTTGGACGGCCACTGGCCCAGTGCCTTTGCCAGGGCGACGGCGGGATCGGCGGAAACGGGCCGCACAGCCGCGATATTCTGCTGATCCATCATTCTCGCAAGACGCCTTGTTCCGCTGTTCTCCCGGTAATGCCGTTGCTTCGGGCTTCGTTCCGGTGGGCCATCCGGCCTCGGTTTGGCGATTTAGGGCGTCGGAGCCGACATTGCGAGTCGCGAATCGGTTATTGACGGTGCCAAATTACCTTTCATGGGTGCCATTCGCCCGCTAACGTTGATTTTGGGCTGCCCGGGATCGGACAAACTGACGCGAGCGCGGTACCGGAAACCGGCGTTTGAACGCCGCCCTCGGTCCACCGCGGTCCCCCCAGGTCGGGTCAGCAACCCTGCCCTTTCGCGCGCTGCGCCGCCGGGGCGCGGCTCGCGTTCGGCAGCCACGGGCCGGTCCAATCGCTGGCCGCAACCAAGGATTACGCGGTCACGAACGTGATTGACGCAGCTCCTCGCCGCGGCGTCCGAAATTCATTCATTTGTGCCTGAGGCCCTCCATCAAAATCGGCGTCAGCGTATCGTCATCGCACGCGACGCTGCTGCGGTGGTGGCGAACGGCGCAGAGGACCACACCACTACGACCAAGAGACCAGTGACCCCGAGCAAGCGATGGCGCATAGGTTTCTCTCGTCGACGCGTTGCGGTAAGCCGTCTTGTCAAAAGCGGAAGCCGGCGGACTATCCGACGGCTTCGACGCGACGAAAGTGACAGTCCTTTTTCCTTGCCGGGCCGGAATGCGGCAACGCATAATCGCGGCAATGATCAAGACGGCTTGCCGTCGCGTCGTTCGCGATCGGCAATGAGTGGAGGAAAATAATGTCCGAGAAGATCTACGACGTGTCGGCCGACTGGGCCAAGCGCGCCTATATCGATGACGCCAAATATCGCGAGATGTACGCGCACTCGGTCAAGGACCCCAACGGCTTCTGGGCCGAGCACGGCAAGCGGATCGACTGGATCAAGCCCTTCACCAAGGTCGAGAACGTCTCCTTTGCACCCGGCAATATCTCGATCAAATGGTTCGAGGATGGCGTGCTGAACGTCGCCTGGAACTGCATCGACCGCCATCTGGAGAAGCGCGGCGACCAGACCGCGATCATCTGGGAGGGCGACGATCCTTCCGAGTCCAGGCACATCACCTACCGCCAGCTGCACGACGAAGTCTGCAAGATGGCCAACATCCTGCGCACGCGGAACGTCAAGAAGGGCGATCGCGTCACGATCTATCTGCCGATGATTCCGGAAGCGGCCTACGCCATGCTGGCCTGCGCGCGGATCGGCGCGATCCACTCGGTGGTGTTCGGCGGCTTTTCGCCGGACAGCCTCGCCCAGCGCATCAAGGATTGCGACTCGAAGGTGGTCATCACCGCCGACGAGGGCCTGCGCGGCGGCAGGAAGGTGCCGCTGAAGGCCAAGTCGATGCCGCCATCGCAAAAACCGGCGGCGTCGATTGGGTCGTGGTGGTGAAGCGCACCGGCGGCAAGATCGACATGAACCCGACGCGCGACCTCTGGTATCACGAGGCCGCCGCCATGGTGACGACGGAATGCCCGGCCGAGCATATGCACGCCGAAGACCCGCTGTTCATCCTCTACACCTCGGGCTCGACCGGCACGCCGAAGGGCGTACTGCACACCTCGGCCGGCTATCTCGTGTTCGCGTCGATGACGCATCAATACGTGTTCGACTATCACGACGGCGACATCTACTGGTGCACCGCCGACGTCGGCTGGGTCACCGGCCACAGCTACATCCTCTACGGGCCGCTCTGTAACGGCGCGACCACGCTGATGTTCGAGGGCGTGCCGAACTATCCGGACAATTCGCGCTTCTGGAACGTGGTCGACAAGCACAAGGTCAACATCTTCTACACCGCGCCGACCGCGATCCGCGCGCTGATGCAGGGCGGCGACGAGCCGGTGAAGAAGACCTCGCGCAAGTCGCTGCGCCTGCTCGGTTCGGTCGGCGAGCCGATCAATCCGGAAGCCTGGGAGTGGTACTACCGCGTGGTCGGCGACAGCAGCTGCCCGATCGTCGACACCTGGTGGCAGACCGAGACCGGCGGCATTTTGATCACGCCGCTGCCCGGCGCGACGAGGCTGAAGCCTGGTTCGGCGACGCGGCCGTTCTTCGGCGTGGTGCCGGAGATCGTCGATGCCGACGGCAAGACCTTGGAAGGCGAGACATCCGGCAATCTCTGCCTGACCAAATCATGGCCGGGCCAGATGCGCACGGTCTATGGCGATCATGCGCGGTTCGAGCAGACCTATTTCTCGACCTACAAGAACAAGTATTTCACCGGCGACGGCTGCCGGCGCGATGCCGACGGCTACTACTGGATCACCGGCCGCGTCGACGACGTCATCAACGTCTCCGGCCACCGCATGGGCACCGCCGAGGTCGAGAGTTCGCTGGTCGCGCATGAGGCGGTGTCGGAAGCCGCCGTCGTCGGCTACCCGCACGACATCAAGGGCCAGGGCATCTATGCCTATGTGACGCTGATGAAGGGCACCGAGCCGACCGAGGCGCTGCGCAAGGAGCTGGTCGCCTGGGTCCGCAAGGACATCGGCCCGATCGCCTCGCCGGACCTGATCCAGTTCGCGCCCGGCCTGCCCAAGACGCGCTCCGGCAAGATCATGCGCCGCATCCTGCGCAAGATCGCCGAGGACGAGCCGTCGAGTCTCGGCGACACCTCGACCCTGGCCGATCCGGCCGTGGTCGACGACCTCGTGCAGAACCGCCAGAACAAAAAGGGCGCACCGGCTTAACAAAGCGACCGTGTCGTACCAACGGCACGCCCAATGCTTGAACCTGTGGAGACAATGCTGTGAGATTAGTTCTGTTGGGGGCCCCTGGATCCGGGAAAGGGACGCAGGCGGCCCGTCTTGCCAAGCGCCTGGACATTCCTCAATTGTCGACCGGAGATATGTTGCGAGCAGCCGTATCCGAAGGAACGCCAATCGGGAGAAAGGTAAAGGCGACAATGGAGCGCGGCGAACTTGTTCCCGATGATCTTGTCGTGACCATCGTTGCCGAGCGCATATCGCAGCCTGATGCCAAATCCGGGTTTATCTTGGACGGCTTTCCCCGGACCATTGCTCAGGCGGCAGCGCTCGACGATATTTTGCGGGCGGCCAATCTTCGAATTGACCACGTACTGGAATTGGACGTCGACGAAGCTGCCCTGCTGAGCCGCATCCTCAACCGTGCGAACGAAGCAAGATCCAACGGCTACGCACGCGCGGATGACACCGAAGCTGCGCTGAGAGTGCGCCTAGCGGAGTATCGCGGACAAACCAGACCGCTTGCCGACTATTACCGCGAGCAAGGACTTCTGAAGAGCATCAATGGTCTGCAATCGATTGACAAGGTAGCGAGCTCGCTGTTGGAAGCGCTCGATGCTTGAGAGAGCGAGAGTTAGCGGGTAGCCAAGGTCCGAGCTCAAACCCGACGCCTCCACCATATCGAAGCTATCTTGCCGCTTCCAGCTCAGCGTGGGGATAGTGGCGACGAGTCTATGTCTGTTTAGTCTGGCCCGGGGCGACCCAATACTGCTAAAAGCGCTTATCCGAAAAACTGGGGCATGGTATGATTATCTGTGGCCTGAAGTCTTTCATGATTGCCGGTCTGACCGCTGGTTTCGCCGCGGCCGCTCACGCTGAGGATGCCGATGTTGGCAGGGCGGAATTTCAAGCTTCGTGCGCAAGCTGTCATGGCGTGGATGGAAAGGGCAAAGGACCTGTTGCTGGGCAGCTGAAAGTGCCGCCTGCCGATTTGACGGCTTTGGCCAAGAACAACAACGGGGTTTTTCCTATTACCGCCGTCTACGAAGCTATAGACGGGCGTAGAACAATTTCCGCGCACGGCACTCATGAAATGCCGATTTGGGGAGAGCGGTTCAACCCCGTCAAGAGCTTGCCTCACATTGTCGATCCGGCCTACGACGCGCTCGATCCTTCCCGAGATTTGCGGGAGGTCGTCGTGCGAACACGAATCCTTGCCGTTATCGACTATCTGAACCGCATTCAACAAAAGTAGCGCGCCGCGAAAGCGCAACGCACGGACCGTGCGGGACACTTCGAAAATGGGATCGTCTCTGGTCAGCGCGGAGCCGTCGAACCGACGAACTGGCACGAGCTCGAGGAGTATCGGTTCGCAAAGCGGGTTGCACGGGCTGCAAAGGCGATTGTCCGGAGTGCAAAGGCGACGGCGCTCACACGATAGGCACCGTGCGGCCGACAGTGCCTCAAGAGCGCGTTCAGGAGTAGGTCCGTGGTCGTATAGAACAGCCAGATCGCGACAACGGCCGGCAACGCTGACATTATCCGCCTGATCAGCATTGTATTTGCCCGCTTTTCGATGCCTGGCTGGATGGCGTTTGCTGAAACGACGACGGCCGTACTAGCGGTCGCTATCGTGACGTACGCCGTCAGCAAAATCGCTATCTGCAGAAGCAGTGGACGTGCCTCATCGATGAAGCTCGGAAAAATCGATAGATAGAAAACACCGGCCTTGGGATTGAGCAGATTGGTGATCAAGCCCCTGAGGAAGAACTTGGTATGCGCCGTCGCTTCGACTGGCTTTGTCATCTCTTGTGGTGCATCACGCCATCCTTGCCAGGCAAGCCAAAGCAGGTAGAGCGTTCCACCCCAGCGAAGCGCTTCGTAGAGCGGGGTGGAGGCAGCCACGATTTCGAGCTGAGATGGCCGCAACCGGCGGGAGGGGCGCAACGGCCGCGAGCTTCTGCGCGTAGCTTTCGACGTGGGCAATCAGGGCGACGGCTCGATCCTCGAGCGTGGTTCCCAAACGAGCAGACAACTCGCCGCATGATCCCGCGGCGAAAACCAGCGCTGACAAAAGCGCACGGCTTATTGATCCAGATCAGCTTGGCCTTCCATTCTTGATCGATGCTGGCAGATCATCGCGTACACGGAGCTCTGGGGAGCCTACCATGTTGGCTTTGGATGTCATGAGCACGTCGTTCTCGACGATCAAACCCGGCGCGCCATTGCTCGATGCCGTTCGTCTATTGCTGGAAACTGGTCAGCGCGGCTTGCCTGTGCTCGATGGTTCGGGGGCACTGGTCGGTATTATCTCCGAGGGCGATTTCCTTCACCGTCGCGAACTCGGCGTGCATTGGCCAGAGGGCTTTTGGCTCGAATGGCTGCTGAGCAGAGAGGAGGGGCGGCTGGTCCGCGAGCGGACCCGGGCCCTGAGCGTCGATGCTGTGATGAGCCGCAAGCCCGTTTGCGTCGACGAATGCGCGACTGTGGACGAAATCGTTGCCGAAATGGACAAGCATCAGATCTCGCAGGTCATGGTCCTTCGAGACACGCGGGTTGTTGGCATCGTTGGCCGTGCGCAGCTGCTCCTAGCGCTTGAGCGAATACTCGCGCGATCCGAGGGCGATTGATGCGGAAGACTGCGGCAGGCAATTGTGGGGAGCGTGCGAACGGTCCGAGCGCGCTTCTGGTCGAGCGTACCAGGGGCGAGAAAGTAGGCTCAACTCCGCACCTTACCATCATGGAATGCTATCGCTGACTTGACCTTGTTGCGCTCAGTTTGATCTGGCGCAAATATCACTAGAGATCGATGCGTTACAAAGTGCGGGTCCTTGCAGGCCGAACACGCACGTCCTTCAGAGAGGCCCGATCGTGTTGCCGGGCTGCGTTGGATGAAGGGCGGCGTTCGCCGTTGCATCCCCGTCGGCGGAGCCGCCCTTCACCTGGGCCGTTCCAATAGCGAAGACCGAGGGTCGCATGCAAAAGGACTATGCCGACGTCTGCAAGCACATCTCCAGTAATCTGGGTCAGCTGCGCAAGGGCATTCCGGAAACCATGCGAGCGTTCTCGGCCATGGCGCAGGCGGCCACCAGAAATGGCGCGCTTGATGCCCGGACGAAGGAATTGATCGCACTCGCGCTGGGCGTTGCCGCGCGCTGCGACGGCTGCATCGGCTTCCACGCCGAGGCCCTGGTCAAGCTTGGGGTCAGCCGCAAGGAGGTCGAGGAGACGCTCGGATTGGCGGTCTACATGGGCGGCGGACCATCCTTGATGTATTCCGCCGACGCGCTGGAAGCTTACGACCAGTTTCAGGAGCGCGCGGTGGTTTCCGAGCCGGCGATGGACTAATCCGATCAACTCCACGCGCCGCGAGGCGGCTGGCAAGCTGCTGGAAGCGACCGGAGCTGTCATCCTTCGGTCTGCGGGAGGTTGGTGTGATGTGCTCTGGAGATACCAAGCAGCGGCCGTCGCAGCAACACAGGACGTAAGCGTAGCCGCCGCGTCAAGCGACAACGGATGCCGATGAGGTCGCGCAGAAGAAGCCGCGTGCCGCAAAGCCTCAGAATGACGCCTCGCGATCACTTCATGAAGATCGCGGCCGGATATGAGGCACTCGCGCGCTCGGCCCGCAGCGTCGGGCGGGATCAAGGTCAGGCAGGTGACTAGCGAAGAGCCCAGGGGATCGAGGCAGGCCTGACCTGGCCTGACGTTGGCCGAGCCGCGCGCGACAATAGGCAATTATCCAGCCTGGTGAAGCGGGCTTTGGCCAATGTCATGCTGGTTGGCGATCTGCACCGCATGAATTGATCATGATCAAGGGCTTTGGGCCGGAGAGCGTTCAAAATAGACTTGCAGAAAAGGAGGCACATTGCCATGACGCGCAACGTCGGACTTATTGATCAGTACGTCCGGATCATCATCGGTCTGGCTCTGATCGCATATACCCTGAAGGACGGCTCGCTTGGAGCGGGCTGGCTGGTCGCAGGGACTCTCGGAGTTGTCCTGATTGCGACGGCATTCCTCTCGTACTGTCCGCTGTATACGTTTTTGGCAATCAACACTCGGCAGAAGTCCAGCTCGGTCTAAAGATCTGATAACAATAATGGATGAACACCTCACTCTTGCCGAGTTGCGGTCGCGACTCGATCGTCTCGGCGCGGGCGCTGTCTTGAGAATTGCCGATCATGATTATGAGCGGTTATTTGGGATCAACGAGGTCGCTGCCGCCAGGGCCGCACAGTTTGCCAGGAAACATCATTGCGTGAGCGTTCCGGGCGAAGGTTCGGTGTACTTCCGAAAGTCGAGCCCCGACGCGTATGGTTCAGCCGAGCTGGTGCAAGACGCGCCCTCAATTTCCAGCTGAACCCGAAATCCGCTCAACGAAACCTTCAGTCGAGAGTGATGATGGTCAGAAGCAGCTGGAAGATCTCCCAGCCGGCGGCGACCAGCAATGTCCCAACGATGAGCACACGGCCGTACCATGAGACGGTCGGACTGCTCCGACGATACCGGCGCCGGACCGGTTGGCCGACGGTTGGCATCCGCGCTGACGTTGCAACGGCGCGAGTATTGCTATCTCTCGCATCCTGAACCCGCTGCTCGTTCCGTTGCCGCGATCTATTCATCTGTCATCGAGCCACGCATCATGCCAAACGCAAGCATCGCATTAATGACGACGAAACGGTCTTGATGAGCATCAACTCTGGTCCGGCGGTCCCGCCGAATGTGTAGCGCTTATGGATCATCAATTTAGTGCGGCATCGCGCGCAGGATGTTCTTGCCTCAACGCAGCGTGATTTGGCTCACCACGAGTAGGGGCTGGAAGCGCAAGGTGCTTTCCGGCCTCCGCCATGACGAGGTAGCCGATCGTGATCAAAGTTATCGCACCCAGGAGCACAAGCGGCAGGTCCATGAAACCGAACAAGAAACCGAACGGTCCCAGCGCCAGAAAGATGCCTGAAGCAAGTGCCCCGAGCGAGCCCAAGGCCAGGATGCGGTGCGGGCGGCTGGCGCGCCACGGCGGTCTCCGCGAGCGGATCAGGAAGATCACGAGGATCTGCGTAGCGATCGATTCCAGGAACCAGCCAGTTTGGAACGCGGCCGCGTCGGTGTGGAAGACCTTCAGGAGAATGGTGAAAGTTGCGACGTCAAACAGCGATGAAATCGAGCCCATGACGAACGTGAACCGCAGGATATCCGCCATATTCCATGATTGGGGTCTCTCGGCATCCTCCTCGTCGATCTCGTCAAACGGAATGCCGATCTCGGAGAGATCGTAGAGCAGGTTGTTCAGCAGAATCTGCAGCGGCAATAGCGGCAGGAACGGCAAGGCAATGGATGCCAGCGCCATCGATAGCATGTTGCCGAAATTCGAGCTGGTTCCCATCCGGACATATTTCAGGATGTTTGCGAATGTTCGTCGTCCTTCGATCACGCCCGCACCCAGCACCGAGAGGTCAGGGGCCAGCAGGATCATGTCTGCGGCGGCGCGCGCTACTTCGGTCGCGCCGGCTACGGAGATTCCGACATGGGCGGCGTGAATCGCCGGAGCGTCATTGACGCCGTCGCCCATGAATCCGACGACGTGGCCTCGCCGACGCAAGGCTCGAATGATCCGTCTCTTCTGCTCGGGGTCAATCCTGGCGAACAGGTCGACATCCGCGATCTGCGCGGCGAGCGCCTGATCGCTCAGATTGGCGATCTCGCCGCCGGTCAGGATGCGACCGGAGGGAAGACCGACGGCATCAGCGACATGCGCGACCACCGCAGCGTGGTCTCCGGAGAGCACCTTGATGCCGACGCCGCGTGCTCTGAGATCCCGGACCGAGTCGGCCGCATCTCGCTTGGGAGGGTCCGCAAAGGCGCAGAAACCGACCACCGTCAGGACAGCTTCGTCCTCGGGCGTGACGGCGACCAAATTCGGCGCCATGGCTCGGATGGCGACGCCGAGCAGCCGAAAGCCCTGCCGGGCATAGTCGTCCTGCAGGCGAACGAGCTGGGCACGATGACCGTCCTCCAGCGGTCGAGCCAAGCCATCGACCTCGACCGCGACCGCGCGAGCCATGATCGCTTCTGGCGCGCCCTTGACGATCAGAAATCGCTCGCTGTCTCGTGCCGCAAGGACCGAGAGGCAGCGCCGCTCGAAGTCAAAGGGGATCTCGGCGAGCCGGATCCAGGCGCTGCTTCCCGGCGGGCTGTTTGCGGCAAGTAACGCCTCATCGAGCGGGCTGTGGATGCCGGTCTGGAAAGCGCTGTTCAATCGGGCCAGCTCGAGCACCCGATCGCTGGGGCGTCCCGCAGGATCGAGATGTGCCGCGAGCGTGATCCTGGCTTCTGTCAGCGTGCCCGTCTTGTCGACGCATAGCGTGTCCATCGCACCGAGATCGTGGATGGCAGACAGCCTCTTGACGATCACCTGCCGCTTCGCCATGCGCTGCGCTCCGCGCGCTAATGTCACCGTCATCACCATCGGCAAGAGCTCGGGTGTCAGGCCGACGGCGAGCGCGACAGCAAAGAGGAATGATTCCATGGCCGGCCGATGCGCCACGAGATGGGCGAGCAGCACGAACAGCGTCAAAAAAAGCGTCAGCTTGAGAATGAGCAGGCCAAGCTTCTGGACGCCCTGCTCGAGGGCACTTGGGGGATCGTTCGCCAACAGCTCGGCGCTGATCATGCCGAAGCGCGTACGACGCCCGGTCTCGACGACAAGCATCACCCCGCTGCCGCCGACGACGCTGGTGCCGGCGAACAGGGCATTGCTCGCTTCCGCGGGCAGACTCGCAGCGCATGGCTCGGTCGCCTTGGTTGCCGGAAACGGTTCACCGGTCATGAGGGCCTCGTTCAGCTGGAAATCGCGCGCCGTGAGCGCGACCCCGTCCGCCGGCACGAGGTCACCGGTCCGCAGCTCCACGACGTCTCCAGGCACGAGCTCGCTAATTGGTAGCGCCACAATTGCACCATCGCGAATGACATCGGCCTGGATCGCAACTGAGCGCCGCAAGGCATCGGCAGCGACTTCCGCGCGATGTTCCTGCAGGATATCCAGCGTTAGCGACAGGCCCACCACTAGCGCAATGATCACAAAGCTCGCGAGGTCACCGCTGAACCCCGACACGGCCGCTGCGACGATCAGGATGGCGATCAGCGGATTGACCAGCCGATGCACGATCTTCTGCAGGATCGATCGCGTCCGCGATGGCTCTGCGAGGTTCGGGCCGATCCGGGCAAGCCGCTTTTCGGCCTCCTGTTGGCGCAGACCGCACCGCTGAGTGTCGAGCCTTTGCAAGAGCGAATCGGTTGGCTCGCGCCAGAACGCATCAGCGGCTGGCCCATACGCGGGCGGCTTGAGCGGCATGAGAATCTCGCGCTGCTGGAAAGAATCGACGGCAAATCATACCGCAGCCTCGCAGGTGCGAGGTTGATGCGGCTCAAGCGACTCGGGGCGGTGTGCGACCCGTCTCCCTGGTGAGGTAAGTCTCGGGCAAAGCGAGGAAATTCTCGCTCCAAGGCAGGCGGGGCCGGGTCGAGCCACAGCCGCTGCTTGCTGGCCAGCGTGTGCGCGGCTAGGATTGGTGAGCGTTCGCTCGAAACCTAGCCGTCGTGCTCTCCCTGTTGGCGAGTTTGTATCTCATCGAAGTGTCCGACAGCATTACGGCGGAGTTTGTGACGAGCGCCGCAGGGATCGCGGCGATCGTTTTGTTTGCGACATGCCTGGCCTGGATCGGCAAACGAAGTAACCAACATCCGTAACTGCTGTAGACGGCGGATCGGTTCAGCCGGTCGCAATCTAGACCGCTCGGCTATGCCGGGTCGTGGCGCGACCAAGATGAGCGTCGAACGCCGAGGCGACGCTTCGGACCAGGAACTCCGCATCATCGTTGATCAGGAGCCGGTCACCTCTCATCGTCACCGCGCCGTCCGCGATCAGCCTGTCGAGCCGGGAGCGATCGACGACAGCCGAACCAGGATCCCAGCGGTGCCGCCGGCACATTCCCGGCAGGTCGACGGCCATGTCGCACATGATGCGCTCGATGATGTCGGCTCTGAAGCGGTCCTCCGCCGTCAGCATGTAGCCCTTGACGGTGGCAAGCCGGTCCTCGGCAATGCGCGCAAGGTAGTCGCGTGTCGCGACTGCATTCTGCACGAAGCCCTGCGGCACGCGGCCGATTGCGCTGGCGCCGAGACCAATCAGGGTCTCGGCGGAATCGTCCGTATAGCCCTGGAAGTTACGCCGCAGCCGGCCCTCGCGCTTTGCCAAGGCCAGATTGTCGCCGGGGAGCGCGAAATGGTCGAGGCCGATGCGCATGTATCCGGCATCGGTCAGCGCTTGCGCGACTGCCTCGGACTGACGATGCCGCTCGAGGCTATCCGGCAGCGACGCCTCGTCGATCATGCGCTGGTGCTTCTTGAAGGAAGGAATATGGGCGTATCCGAACACGGAAAACCGATCGGGCCGCAGCGCGACGCATCTGTCGACAGTATCCAGGCAGGAAGCAACAGTCTGAGCGGGCAGGCCGTAGAGCAGGTCGAAGTTGATGCGGCCGACGCCGGCACGGCGCAGCCGCTCGACCGCTTCCGCGGTCTGCTCAAGGCTCTGCGACCGATTGATGGCGTGCTGGACGACAGGATCGAAGCTCTGGACGCCGAGGCTCGCGCGGTTGACGCCGCTGTAGCCCAATGCTTCCGCCATCGGCTCGGTCAGGCTGCGAGGATCGATCTCGACGGCGATCTCGGCGTCGGGCTGCACGAAGAACGAGTAGCGTAGCGCGCTGACGAGGTCGGCAAAGGTTTCGGGCGTCATGATCGTCGGAGTGCCGCCACCGAAATGGATGTGGGAAACGGGCAATCGCTGACCGACTGCTTCAGCAACGAGATGCGCTTCGGTGCGAAGGCCGGCGGCGTAAATGGCGATCGGTCCGTCGCGCCTGGCGATGGAGGTGTGGCACCCGCAATACCAGCACATCGACCGGCAAAACGGCACATGCAGGTAGATCGAGGCCGGCCGCCGAGCTGGAACCGACTTGAGCCATGCCACGTAATCAACCTCGCCGACCGACGCAGAAAAATGCGGAGCCGTGGGGTAGCTGGTGTAGCGCGGCAGTCTGTCCTGCCCGTAGGTGATCGCCAGGTTCGAGCGCATCCTATTCCTCGCCTCTCATTAGCGGCCGATTATCGGAGCCTGGCGCGCCCTTCGCTCACGCCGCAACCATCCGGTTCGACATCGCGCGGTTGCGCAGTTCCACCCGTCGCGAGGTCGGAAGCGAGATCACGCCGTTCTGCTCGAGCTGGGTAAAGGTGCGTGACACCGTCTCGATCGTCAGACCGAGATAGTCGGCGATATCCTGCCGGGACATCGGAAGCTCGATGGCGGCATTCTTGACGGTCCGGTGGGCCATGTCGTGGAGGAAGCCGACGACACGATCTTCGGCGCTGCAGATCAGCAGCATCAGATGTCCCTGGAAGCGACGCAGTTCCTGGGCCGCCGCATCCCAGAGCTGGCGTGCCAGATCCTTTTCGTGTGTCGCACGGATCATGAGCGCGGCGCGCTTGACCACGATGACCCGCGTCTCGGAGACGGCCTCTGCCGAGGAGATATGGGTCTCGCCAGCCTCGAACCCGAAGATATCGCCGGGCAGATAGAATGCGCCGATCTGGCGACGTCCGTCTTCCAGGATTTTGTAGGTTCGGACGGCGCCGGAAACGACCTGGTAGAGGTATTCCGCGGCCTCGTCCTCGCCGTAAATTTCGCTGTTGCGGGCGAATCGCATCGGCGTCCCAATCGTGCCAAAAGGCCCTTCAACGCGCGCCTGCCGGCTGAGGATGCTAGTCGGGTGACGGCTGTTCTCGAGTGAAATGGCGTTCTGGGTCTGCATGGCGACGCTCCATGATGGCAAGATCGATGGAGGCAGATTGATCGCATCTCCTGGATCGGGAAATTTGGATATTTCCCCTAAGTAGAAGCCACTTACGTATTCATACGTAGCTCCGGGGAAGGCAGAGCGGTAAACGGTCGCCGCGCGCGAGACACATCAGTGTCTCGGCGCGCGAGGCAAAAAGCGAGGCTAGGTGCCGTGCTTCTCGGGATAGGCAGCACGTGTGCTGGCTTGGTCCTGTTCCTGACGCCAGCGCGTTGTGCTGTGATCGGTCAAGGCGAGCACGAGCGCAAAGATCCCGAAGATGAGACAGACGGCCGTGACGACAAGCAGCGTACTCATTGCCATGTTGCGCTCCTCGAGCTGATCAGCCGGCCGCCTTGACGTCTTCCGGCGATTGCACGTAGTAGCCGGAGTAGCCGTCGACGAAGCATAGATGATCGCGAACTTCCCTGACGCCCGAGGTATTCTCGGCGAGCACGATTGCAGCCTGGCGAGCTCGTTCATCGAAGATCAGGCCGTGCAGATGCACTGCGCCGTTGCGCACCCAGACCTGGAAGCCGGCGGGACGCCAGCCGGTGGCGTCGATTTCGCGCAGGATCCGTTCACGGATATGGCCGTCGTCGGCGGTCGGATCGGGAACCTCGCGCGCCAGCGATGCGACGGCCTGCAGGATGTCCGCCCGGGTGACGATCCCGACCATGGTCTTGCCGTTCACGACCGGCACCCGCTTCACGCCATGCTTGTGCATCAGGTGCACGATTTCGTCGAGCGGCGTCTGCTCACCGACGGTGATCGGGTTCGCTGTCATGACATCCTCGACCTTGCGACCGCGCTCGTGTACGAAATCGGTCGCGGCGCGGCCCACACCGGTGAACAGTTCCAGCCACGCCGAGCGCTTGTGTCCTGTGCCGATCTCGCTGCGTTCCAGGAAATCTCCCTCGGACACCATGCCCCTGAGCGTGCCGTCTTCGTCCATCACCGGCAGACCGCTGAGGTGGCATCGCAGCATGATGTTGGCCGCATCCAGAATCTTCGTGTGCGGACTGACAGCGATGATATGCTTGGTCATAATCTGATGCGCGCGCATGTCGGACCTCCGTATTGAAAAACAAAGAATAAAGCTCTCCCTGCACGCTGCACATTGACCTGGCTCAACGGTCTGCTTGACCGCGCTCCAGAGATTTCAAGAACAGCATGAAGTCGCCCACCTGGTCCGGCTCGAAGCTGAACTGGGGCATGGTCGGATGGCCGGTAACGATCCCTTCCGCCAACGCTTCCTGCAGCATCTCGACCGGATAGCGTTCGTGCAATGTCCGGAACGGCGGTGCTATTTTCAGCGGGCTCGGGCTTACCCGGTCGATTGAATGGCAGCGGGCGCAGTAGAGCTGCGCAAGACGACGACCTTGTTCCTGGTCGGCGGCGGCAGGAGTCAGAACGGCGCAGATCGCGCTGATGATCACGAAGCCACGAGCGATATGGCCCTGAAATGTCCCGGCTGGATGCTTCACAGTTCGGCTCGCGCTTAGTGGGACATCAGGACCGGGACCGTCATCGCACGCAGCATGTCGCGCGTAACGCCGCCGAGCAGGGTTTCCTGCAGGCGGGAATGGCCGTATCCGCCCATCACCAGAAGGTCGAGGCTCTCATCCGCCGCGATCGACAGCAGGATCGACTGAACCTCGGACTTGGACGCCGGCAACGACGTGATCTTGGCCGGAAGCCCCTCCTTTGCAAGATAGCGCACCAGATGGTCGGTGGAGCATTCTGCGGGGATCGGATCAACGCCATCAATGGTGATGACGGCGAGAGCATCGGCTGCTCGCAGCAGCGGCATTGCGTCGTGGAGAGCGCGGGCGGCGAGCCGGCTGCCGTCCCAGCAGATCCCGATTCGCTTCGCCGAGAACGCGCCATGGAACGTGTAGGGCATGAACAGGACGGGTCCGCCGGCCTGGAACAAGAGCTCCCGCGGGATCACGTTGTCGTAGCTGTTGTATTCGCCCAGCGGCTGCACCACCACGGTCAGGTCATGCAGTCGCGCGCTCGCGCAGATCATCTCCCGAGCATCGATGGGGAGCGCGCCCACGGCGCGGGTCGCGTAGGATATCCCCGCACTCCGTGCCTCGATATTGAAGACACGCAGCGCAACCTCGGCGCGTTCGAGGGCCTGCTCATGTTCAGCCTCGAACAGCGAGGCGACCGCCGCGCTGCCTTCAACGACGAACGGTACGCTGGCGGTCTCGTAGCCGATCGCCATTGCGTCGAGGTGCGCGCCGGTGCCGAGCGCGAGCGAAACCGATCCATCGACCGCGGGACGTGGCGACAGCTCCGTCGGGATGTGGACCAGGATGTTCTTGAACATGGCCGTTCTCCAAAGAGGTGAAAGAGCAAGAGCCACCAAAGCACGGATCGAGGCGGGCCAATTTGATCTGCCTCATGCGCGGTCGTGGATTCAGATTGAGCGAGATCAATTCATCGAGCGTCTACTTCGCGCAAATGTTGTGCCCAGCTTGGAGGAGCCGGTATGGCGCGCGTCGCATTGGTTACGGGTGGAAGCAGAGGAATTGGCGCAGCGATTTCGCGCGCCCTCGCTGCTGCCGGATGCCGGGTTGCGGCCTGCTATGCCGGAAATGCCGGGGCCGCTTGGTCGTTTCAGGATCAGACCGGAATTCCCGTGTTCCAATGGGATGTCGCGAACTTCCAGGCCTGTGCAGCCGGCATCCGCGAGGTGGAGGCAGCGCTGGGCCCAATCGACATCCTGGTCAACAACGCCGGTATCGTGCGCGACGCTACACTGCATCGAATGACCAAGCCGCAATGGGACGCGGTGATCCGAACTGATCTCGATTCGCTGTTCAACATGTGCCGACCCCTCATTGAGGGCATGCGGGCGCGCAAGTTCGGACGGATCATCAACATCTCGTCGATCAATGGCCAGAAGGGCCAGATCGGCCAGACGAACTATGCAGCGGCGAAGGCCGCCGAGCTCGGCTTCACCCGTGCGCTCGCGCTCGAAAGCGCGCGGTTCGGAATCACGGTCAATGCGATCTGTCCCGGTTACATCAACACCGAGATGCTGGCCGCGGTGCCGACCGATGTCATGCAAAACTCCATTCTACCGCAGATTCCGGTCGGGCGGCTGGGGCAGCCGGAGGAGATCGCCCGTGCCGTCGCGTTTCTTGCCGCCGACGAAGCAGGGTTCATCACCGGATCGACGCTGTCGATCAATGGCGGTCAACACATGTGCTGAAGGAGAGCGATGACTATGCTCGCAACCGATGTGATGCGCAGTTCGTTCGCGACGATCAAGCCGACTGCCACAGTGCTCAATGCCGTCGAACTGATGCTTGAAACCGATCAGCGCGGCCTGCCGGTGATCGACGACGCCGGCGAACTCGTCGGCATGGTTTCGGAGGGCGACTTCCTTCACCGCGATGAGCTGGACATCAGCCCGCCGTCCGGAAACTGGCTGGAATCTCTGCTTGGCATTGTGGAGAATACACCTGAACGCGAACGCATGCGTACGCTGCAGGTCGGCTCGCTTATGAGCGGTTCGCCGATCACCGTCGATATCGAAGCATCGATTGAGGACGTCGTGGCGCAGATGGATGTCTACAACGTCGCCCAGATTCCGGTGCTCTGCGCCAGAACCGTCGTTGGTATTGTCAGTCGCAGGGAACTACTTGCGGCATTGGCGCGCCAATTGAGAGAAGCAGAGAAAGCAAGCACCGGAGTTACATCATGAGCGAGACGGCCCTGCAGTCACATGCGCACGCCATCGTTTGGATCGATCACCTTGTTGCGAAGGTCTTCGGCATTGGGTTGACAGGCATCAGCACGACGGCCGTCCATGCGCATTTGGCGTCGCAGCATCTGCATCACAAGACAAATACGATCGGCGATGGTCGCGTCCAGGCCGACGCGACGTTTTTCGCGAGGGTGGGGGAAGCCGTGAGCGGTTGCAGCGATCTGCTCGTCATCGGTCCGGGTATCGAGAAGGTGGAGCTGACGCAGTATCTCAGGGCGGAGCGGCCCGACCTCAACTTGCATGTCGAGCCGAGTGATCATCCGACTGACGCGGAGATCGTGGCGCTGGGTCGGAAGCGGTTCCACCTCGGAGACGAGCGATGACAGTCCAGGCAGTCCTCCACCAGCCCAGATCTCCTGCCAACGACGATGTGACGGGTGTCGCAACGCCTGCATCGGCGCAGCCCGAGAAGGAGCCATTGACGGGTACGGAATCGCTCGACCAGCTCCTTCACGCGGCGATGGCGCGATGGACCGGCGGGCTTTCACCGGCGAGCCTCGCGCTCGCCTTCGCCGATTGGCAACTCCATCTTGCGGCGTCCCCCGGTAGACGCCTTCAACTGGCACTGAACGCAGTTGCTGACGGCTCGCGCTTCGCGCGCATGGTGTCGACGCCGCATGCGGCTTGGCAACCCTGGTTCATGGTCAAGCCTCAGCCGGGTGACAACCGGTTTGCCGGTCAGGACTGGACATTGCCGGCATTCAACGTCATGGCGCAGGCGTTCCTGCTGGCGGAGCAATGGTGGCATTCGGCGACCAGCGGCCTGCACGGCGTCTCGAAAGCAAATGCAGCGATCGTGGATTTCACCGTCCGGCAATGCCTCGACGTCGTTGCGCCGTCCAACTTTGCGTTCAGCAACCCCGAGGTGCTGCGCGAGGCAATGGAGTCGGGTGGCGGCAACTTCGTGTCGGGCTGGCATAACTGGCTGGAGGATTGCAGGGACCTGCTGAGTCCCAAACAACCCCGACCTGCACCGTTTGTGGTCGGGAAGGACGTCGCCGTGACCAAGGGCAAGGTTGTCTACCGGAATGAGCTGATAGAGCTCATCCAGTACGCGCCCGCAACAGCCGACGTCTGCCCGGAGCCGGTGCTGATCGTGCCGGCTTGGATCATGAAGTATTACATCCTCGATCTCTCGCCGCAGAATTCGCTCGTCCGATTCCTGGTCGAGCGCGGCTTCACCGTGTTCATGATCTCGTGGCGAAATCCGGGGCCAGCCGATCGCGACCTTGGCTTCGAAGACTATCGCAAGCTTGGGGTCGACGCTGCGATCGACGCGATAAATCAACTCGTGCCGGAACGCGCAATCCACGCGGCCGGCTATTGCCTCGGCGGCACGCTGCTCGCAATTGCAGCTGCTCGTCTGCAGAAGGAGCGGCCCGGCTGCCTGCGCTCGGTGACACTGCTGGCAGCCCAAGTCGATTTCACCGATGCAGGCGAGCTGACGCTCTTCATCAACGAGAGCCAGGTTGCGTTCCTGGAGGATATGATGCGGCAGCGCGGCGTGCTCGAGACGGCGCAGATGGCCGGTGCGTTCCAGTTGCTGCGGTCGAACGACATGATCTGGTCGCGCCTGATCCGCGACTATCTCATGGGCGAGCGTGCCGCACCGAGCGATCTGATGTCATGGAACGCGGACGCGACCCGCATGCCCTATCGGATGCATTCGGACTATCTGCGCAAGCTCTTTCTGAACAACGACCTTGCCGAGGGCCGCTATCTGGCGGACGGGCAGCCGGTGGCACTTTCCGACCTTCGCGCCCCCATGTTCGTGGTCGGCACCGTCCGCGATCACGTCGCGCCCTGGCGGTCGGTTCACAAGATTCACCTGTTGGCTGATGCCGATATCGCCTTCGTGCTGGCGAGTGGCGGTCACAACGCGGGCATCGTTGCTCCGCCGTCGGAGGAGGGGCACAGCTATCAGTTGTTGGAGAAAACGGCGGATCAACCTTATGTCGGCCCCGACGAGTGGCTGCGCGTGGCGGTGAATCGCGACGGATCCTGGTGGCTGGAGTGGGTTCGTTTCCTCACGGCGCGCTCCGGTGACTGGGTGCCGGCGCGGTCGGTGCTTCACGCACCCGAGGGTGGATCGCCGCTTGGGGACGCGCCGGGACGGTATGTCCTCCAGCATTGAACGTCGCGCCGGCTTGATCTGTCGCAAATCCTCTCCGACCGCAGCCGCTAGGATTAAAAGCGATGCACGAGATTGCAGCGAGGAAGCCATGAGTCTGATCCTTCGCGTTTTCTTCATACTTGCGGGATCGATCACCGCGCTGTTCGTCGCGCGCGATTCTCTGAACTTTGACGTCATGCAAATGTTCGTGGCGATCCTGCTTGTGATCGCGCTCCTGTTGGCCGGCAGCATCTGGAGTCTGTGGCGGCGAACGTGACAGCTCGAGCTCGGTCGATGGCCGTGGGATTGGAGCGCCCCTTATGGTTCGCCGGTATCGGCGCCATTCGCCCGTAATATTTGCTATTGTACTTCACATACGCGCTGAATCGGTGATGCAGCCGAGCTTGACACGACTGAGCCGCGGCGTCGGATTCTAATCGGAGGGGATGTTGGCGCAGACCGTTTCGGCCCAGTTCGGAATGCTAGCGCCACGGGGTGATGGCCGGCTGTTCAGGCCGGCCCTCGGAAAGCAGATGGCGGAGGTCGTCAACGCGTCCGGAATGGAAACGTCTATCGTCCTTCGAGCTCGGTAGAACCCTTGGTGATGTTCATGAACATCAGGGCTATTGCAGATGCGGCAGCAACAAACGCCGCGGTCCATCTGAGGGTGGAGACGGCAAAGGCGGCGTCAAGCCGCCAGCTTGTGGGTGCCGGCTCGGTCGAGGCAAGCGGTACCACGTCAGGAAAGTACCAATTGCAGAACAGAGCGAGCGCGACCGCGAGGATCGCACTACCGACAAAGACGAAGGTTAATCGCCGTTTCATGGAACTCCTCCTGTCTATGGGAGAATGTTGCCAGACCTGAGGGCTTCGACCAATTCAGGAGTTTCCCTTAGGCGATGGACCGCTCGCCCGGTCCGTCGGGGACGCCAGCAGGCGGGAAGTACTGCGTTCAACCGTGGTGGAGGGCGTGCCGGATGCGTCTACAATATCCCAATCGATCATGCCGGTTTCAATGCTGTCTTGGATCAGGACCACATCGGACGTCGCGTCCGACGCATCGTTTTGCCGCGATGCCACGCGGTGCAGCCGCGTGGCGCGCGCGGCGGTCAGGAAAATGCCGCGAAAGTCAACCTTTGCGTCGCGAGCAACGGCTTCTGCGGCATCACGCTCCCCTGGTTTCAGGAAGGCCGCATCGAGTATTACCGAAACTCCCTGGCCTAATGCTTGCCCGGCACGATCGAGCATGGCTTGGTAGACGCGGTCTGATGCTTCGGGAGTGTAGGTCTCCGGCGGTAACGTGGCGTGCTCGGCGACGTGAGAGAGCTGCTTGCGAATGACATCCGATCGCAGAACCAGGGCGCCCGGGGGCGGCGCGATCAGATGCGCCATGTCGCGCGCCAGCACGCTCTTGCCGGTACCGGACTTCCCGCCAACTGCAACCAGGCGGGGCGGCTCCGGTTCAATCAGCCGGCGTGCAAGCTCGAAATAGCGCCTCGCTTGGGCGGCGATCGCTTGATCGAGCTGGTGTTGCCGTACCTTGGTGAAGAGCACATTGGCCCGGATCGCTGCGCGCATTGATAGGAACAGTGGCAGCAAACACAACGCCCCCGATTGCGTGTCCCAGGCGGTCTGCATGTAGCCATTGAACAGCCTGTTGGCCACGGTGTCCCGTCTGAAGTACAGCAGGTCCATCAGTGGGAATGCGAAGTCGTAGAGAACGTCGGTCGTCGCGATATCGGGATCGAACTCGATCGCATCGAACAGAACGGGCTCGCCGTCGAGCAGGACGATGTTGCCGAGATGTGCATCGCCGTGACAATGCCGGACCTGCCCAGCTGCGGCGCGGAGGCGCAGGAGCTCAAGATTCCGAGCGAGCGATCGATGGCTCAACTCGTGCAGTTCATCGATCTTCCTGCAGGAATGAGCTGACTCGGTGCGAAACTGCTCGGTGTTGCGATCGATGATGACGGGGAGTGACGTAAGCCAGTGCGATCCATCGCTCCCAACAAGTTCTCGATGGGATTTGAGCAGGATGGCGGCCAGGCTCTCGCCCAGCTCCGGCCGGATTGCATCCTGCTCGGCGAGATGATCGAGTGTCTTGTTTTCGTCGAAGCGGGCCATTTCGACGGCCCATTCGACGACTGGTCCGGTCCCGCCGACCGCAAGTCCATCGCGCCCGCGCGTGATCGGAACCACCCTGCGATAGATCGCGGGGGCGTGGCGCTTGCTGACGGCAATCTCATCCTCGCAAGCGCGCCGCCGCTTCTCCAATGTCGAGAAGTCGAGATAGGGCAGCTTGACCGCTCGCTTGATCTTCAGGACGCGCGAAGGTTCGAGAAAGACGATCGAACAATGGGTATCGATCCGCTTGACCGGGGCGTTCGGCTCGCCAGAGCTGGCCAGGAACGATAATACGGCGGCCTGGCCGGTCTCGCCTGTGGCAGTCTCGGTTGATGATGCCGGCGTCATCATGGCTTCAAGACTGCTGCGCCGACGAGCTTGCCGTCCCGCAAGCGCGCGAGTGCTTCATTCGCCTGGTCCAGGGGAAAGACGGTGACGTGCGTCCGGATTCCAGCCCTTGCCGCTGTCTTGAGAAAGTCGACGCCGTCTTGTCGCGTCAGGTTGGCAACGGAGACGATCTGCCGCTCACCCCAAAGAATTTCGTAGGGAAAGCTCGGGATATCCGTCATGTGAATGCCGGCGCAGACCACGCGTCCGCCCTTGCGCAGCGTGCGCAGTGCAAGCGGGACGAGCGGTCCAATCGGCGCATAGATGATCGCGGCATCAAGTTCTGCCGGGGGCCGATCTTCTGAAGCACCGGTCCAGCATGCGCCGAGCGATAATGCCAAGCTCTGGGCTTCGGTGTCGCCTGCGCGGGTGAAAGCGTACACATCCCGCCCTTGCCAGCGCGCCACTTGCGCGACGATATGTCCCGCCGCGCCAAAACCGTAGATGCCAAGCTTGCGGCCGTCGCCAGCCATCACCAGGGAGCGCCAGCCGATCAGGCCGGCGCACAGCAAGGGCGCCAGCTCCGCATCCTCGCCGTCTCCGCCGAGCGGAAAGCAGTAACGCGCGTCGGCCACCAAGTGCGTGGCAAAGCCACCGTCCCGCGTGTAGCCGGTGAACAGGGGGGCGTCGCAGAGGTTTTCCTTGCCCTCCCGGCAGTAGGGACAATGCCCGCAGGTCGTTCCGAGCCAAGGAATGCCGACGCGTGCACCGAGATGCAGGTCATCCACGCTTTCACCGATCGCGTCGATACGGCCAACCACCTCATGGCCGGGAACGATCGGATAGGCGATGCCGGGCAGTTCTCCGTCGACGACATGCAGGTCGGTGCGGCAAACGCCACACGCATTGATCTTGACGCGCACCTCGCCCGGGCCGGGAACCGGATCGGGCCGCTCGGTATATTGCAGCCGCGCGCCGCGCGCGGGCAGAATCATGGCGTGCATGACGGAACTCGCCTGGGTTTGCGCCTCTCCTTTGATCACATCACATTGGTCCGGTTTTGATCCTGGTCAACGGCCGGGTGGCTGTTCCTGACTAGCTTTTGCTTCACGAGCGACATTCAACCAGGAGGTACCGATGGCCAAGGGCATGATTCCCGTTGGAGCCCAGCGCGCCTTGGCGCGGCGGGAAACCAATCCATTCACGTTTCTGCAGCAGGAGATCGACCGGCTGTTCGACGGATTCGGTCGCAATTTTCCGGCATTCGCCTCGCCGCAGGCGATGATGCCGCGCATGGATGTCAGCGAGACCGATAAGACTGTCGAGATCTCCGCCGAACTGCCCGGCCTCGAGGCCAAGGACATTCAGCTCAATCTCGCCGACAACACGCTCACGATCCGCGGCGAGAAGAAGAGCGAGCGCGAGGAGCAGGACAAGGACTATCACCTGATCGAGCGCAGCTTCGGCGCATTCTCGCGGTCCACTGCGCTGCCCGAAGGCGTCAAGGCGGAAGACGTCAGCGCCGAGATCGCCAAGGGCGTGCTCAAGGTCACCGTCAAGAAGCCGGCTCCCAAGCAGAGCAGGCAGATCGATATCAAGACGGCGGCGTAGCCGCCTTGCGGGGCGCGTCGCCCGTCAGGCAGCGATGCGTCCCCGAAATAACCATCCATCCAGAGGGGATCAGCCATGTACGAGTTTCTTCAGCAGACCGTTGCGAGCAACATGACGAGATCGGTACGAAGCGTCGCTCCCGAAATGACCGTCGGCGACTTGTACCGGTTGTTCGCGAAAGACGACTATGACGCCTATCCCGTGCTCCGCGACGATGTCGTGGTCGGGTTCGTCACGAAGCTGGACGCCCTGAAGGTGTTCGCCTGTCCGATAGACCACATGCTGCCACGTTACGACGATCGCATGGGAACGACGGTCGATGAGATCATGTCGTCCGATGTGATCGCGGTCGAGCCGGATACAAATCTGCAGCGCGTCCTGCAGCTGATGGTCGCGCATCGGCTCAAGAGCCTGCCCGTGATCGACAAGTATCACCACTTGGTCGGGATTATCGCTCGCGAGGATGTCATGCGGGCCTTGGCGCGCTGCACGAAGCGGCAGGCGCCTCCGCTCGTTCCTTGCGAGGCCGCCCGATGTCTACGTTTGGTTTAGATCGGGTTCTTTCGCCTCGATCGGTCGCGCTGGTCGGCGGCAGCTCGCGTCCGTCGTCGCTCGGCCTGGCGGTGCTCATGAACCTCAAGGCATGTGGTTTTTCCGGCCGCATCGCCGTGGTCAATCCGAACTACACCGCGATCGACGGCGAGATTGCGTCCCCGAATATCAAGTCACTTCCATTCGTTCCGGACCTCGTTGCGATCACGGCGCCTGCGGTCGCGATTCCCGGAATCATCTCGGACGCTGCCGCGGTCGGTGTCGCCGGTGCGGTGATCCTGTCCGCCGGCCTCGGGCATGGCGCCGGCTCGCTAGCCGAGACGGTCGCGCAGACGGCGCGCCGGCATGGCATGCGCCTGATCGGCCCGAACTGTCTCGGCGTGATGGTGCCGCGCGCGAAGCTCAATGCGAGCTTTGCCGCGCATCAGCCCGCCGAAGGGCGTCTTGCCCTGATCTCGCAGTCCGGGGCCGTCGCTGCCGCGATGATCGAATGGGCGGCAGAGCGGCGGCTCGGCTTCTCGGGCATCGTGTCGATCGGAGACCAACTCGACGTCGATGTCGCCGATCTGCTCGACTATTTCGCGCAGGACGAGCACACCAACGCGATCCTGCTCTACGTCGAGGCCATCATGGATGCGCGCAAGTTCATGTCGGCCGCGCGCGCCGCGGCACGGCTCAAGCCCCTGATTGTCGTGAAAGCGGGGCGGGTGGCGCAAGGTGCCAAGGCCGCAGCCACCCATACGGGAGCGCTTGCCGGTTCGGACGCCGTTTATGATGCCGCGTTCCGCCGGGCCGGCATGCTGCGTGTGTATGATCTTCGGGAATTGTTCGACTGCGCCGAGTTGCTTGGCCGCGGCTTCGTTCCGCGCGGCAACCGTCTGTCGATCCTGACCAATGGCGGCGGGCTCGGCATCCTAGCGACCGACCGGCTCGTTGAGCTCGGCGGCGTTCCTGCAAGCCTGACGACGGAGACGATTGCTGCGCTCGATCGGGTTCTGCCGCAAGGCTGGTCTCGCGCCAACCCCGTCGATATCTCCGGCGATGCCGACGCTGCCCGCTACGTGGCCGCACTCGGTGCGCTGCTTGAGGATGTCAACAGCGACGCCGTGCTGGTCATGAACGTGGAAACGGCTGTTGCGCCGACCGAAGCGATCGCCGAAGCGGTGACGCGGTGTGTTGGCGACCGCCGAGCCAGGAACAGCGAGGTAGCCGCACTGGTGCTTGCCTCGTGGGATGGTGCCGACGCTCGCACCGCGGCGACCTTCGAGCGGGCGCGAGTTCCGCATTTCCCGACCGAGGATGATGCCGTGCGCGCCTTCATGTATCTGGTCAGATACCGCGATGCCTCCATCGCGCTGGCCGCAACGCCGCCCAGCAGCGCCTCGACGTTTACGCCGCAGACGCCGGCGGCGCGGCGCGTGATCGCGAACGCGATGTCCGAGGGGCGGGAATGGCTCGACCCGGTCGAGATCGTCGCGCTGTTTGAGGCTTACGATATTCCGATCGTTCCAACCGTCGTAGCCCGTGATGCCGACGATGCCGTGGACAAGGCATCGCCCTTCCTGGCGCGAGGGCTTGCCGTGGCGGTGAAGCTGCTCTCGCGCGACATCAGGCACAAGTCGGATATCGGCGGTGTCATTCTCGGCCTGCGTACTTGCGAAAGCGTCCTACAGGCGGCCAGGACAGTGCTGGCGCGCGCTCGTGCCGCGCGTCCGGATGCCACCCTGCAAGGTGTGACGATCCAGCCGATGATCGAGCGGCGGGCGGCACGTGAGCTGATCCTTGGCATTGCCGACGATCCGACCTTCGGTCCGGTGATCGTGTTTGGCCGCGGCGGGACCGCGGTCGAGGTGATCGACGACAAGGCGTTGGCGCTGCCACCCCTCGACATGAACCTGGCGCGCGACCTCGTCGGGCGCACGCGGGTCTCGCGGCTGCTTGCCGCCTACCGCGACGTACCCGCCGTTCCGGAAGATGTCGTCGCGCTCACCCTCGTCAAGCTGGCGCAGATGTCGGCCGATATTCCGGAAGTTGCGGAGCTCGATATCAATCCGCTGCTGGCGGACGAAACCGGCGTGCTGGCGCTCGACGCGCGGGTGGCAATCCGCAAGCCCGCGCGGTTGTTTGCCGGCCAGACTCGTCTCGCAGTACGGCCCTACCCGTCGCAGTGGGAGGGCGAGCTTGCCCTAAGGGATGGCTCGCGGGTCGTGGTGCGGCCGTTGCGGCCGGAAGATGAGCCCATGGTCGAGAGCTTCTTCAAGCGAGTGACCGCCGAGGATCTCAGGCTTCGCTTCTTTCAGGCAATGAAGAACTTCTCGCACACGTTCATTGCGCGGCTGACCCAACTCGACTACGCGCGTGCGATGGCCTTTGCGGCGCTGGATCCAATTACGGGTGCCATGGTTGGAGCGGTCCAGCTTCATTCCGACTCGCTCTATGAGAATGCCGAGTACGCTATCCTGTTGCAGTCTGATCTCAAGGGCAAAGGGCTTGGATGGGCGCTGATGCAGCTCCTGATCCGTTATGCGAAGTCCGAAGGGCTGAAGCGGCTGTCTGGCGAAGTGCTGGCCGAGAACAGCACCATGTTGAGCATGTGCCATGAGATCGGATTCACGGCGGCCACAGCGCCGACCGACCACAGGATCGTCAATGTCGTTCTCGACCTCTCCCTTCCGGTGGTGGATGCCTTGGGCGTCGACATCCTGATCCGGCCCAGTGCAGTCAGAGCGGCGTGACGGCGACGACCCGGTAAGGATGCATGCCGTCCGCCTCATGGACGGAGACATATTCGCCGACCCGAAAGGGCTCACTGCCGAAATGAAACCCGGCTTCATCGGCGGTGGCGCCGGCAACGTCATAGTGAAAGCGCCAGCTGTCGGCCGGTCCGTGCACGAGGTGGCCGAGCTGATCGTCTTCGCCCGGCCGCTGGCGGACGACGCGGCACGCGTCGCGATGGGCTCTCCAGGTCTCGACATCGATCCGCGATGCCATATCGAGCGGGGCGACGATGACATAGCCGATCGCGGACGTGCCCTCGGGGTGATCGTGCTCGCGGGCGCGCTCGAGCCGGACCTGCCTGAACGAGTGCGGCAACGCGGTGTTTTGCAAAGGTTTGAAGGCGGCGCGATTCATCTGAAATCTCCTTAAGGACACCCGAGGCTGCCGGGCAATTTGTGAAATCATAAGGCCGTCGCTTGCCAAGCCGTTGATCTCGGTCAAGCGCATTCCGGGGCACGGTGAGGCCGATTGCGCTGGGTCAAACACAGCCAGCTCAAGCGCCCCTAAGGTGAGCTGCAAATTGGAGTCAGAATCTTGCTCAATGCCCCGGCCCTGACAGCGAATGCGGCTGATCCGCGCGTGCTCACCGCATGTGGGGACTGGAACGTTGCCAATGTCGAGGCGCTGGAGCGGCTGTGCGCGCACGCTGCGCGTGCCGACATAGGCTCGATCGATGTACGGCGTGTCACCGCGCTCGACACCGTCGGCGCCTGGCTGCTTGAAAGGCTGGCCCGCGGCGGCGCAATCAGGGCAGTGCTCACCGGCGCCGACGGTCCGTACGGCGACCTGCTGGAAGAGGTGCGGGGGCTAAACCGCTCCGGCCCCGTCGAACGCAGATCGGTCAACCCCGTGCTGCAGAGGCTTGATCAGCTTGGCCGCGGCAGCAGGCGGCTGGCGTCCGATTCGGCGGCATTCCTGCATATGCTAGGCGCCTTCAGCGCAGCGCTGCTTGGCATTTCCAGGCATCCGCGATCGTTCCGATTGACGTCGACCGTCTATCAGCTCGGCCGGGTGGGCTGGCAGGCGGTGCCTATCATGGTGCTGATCACGTTCCTGATCGGCGCCATTATTGCTCAGCAAGGCATCTTCCATTTCCGCCGCTTTGGCGCGGAATCCTATGTCGTGGACATGGTTGGCATCCTCGTGCTGCGCGAGATTGGCGTGCTGATCGTGGCCATCATGGTGGCCGGACGATCCGGCAGCGCCTATACGGCCGAGATCGGTGCAATGAAGATGCGCGAGGAGATCGATGCGCTCAGCACCATGGGGCTCGATCCCGTCGCAGTCCTGATCCTGCCGCGAATCCTGGCGCTGGTGGTGGCGCTGCCGATCCTTGCCTTTCTCGGCTCGCTCGCGGCGCTCTATGGCGGTGGCCTCGTCGCATGGCTCTATGGCGGCATGAGCCCGGCGATCTTCATCGCCCGCCTCCACGACGCGGTTTCAGTCACTCATTTCGAGGTCGGCATCATCAAGGCGCCATTCATGGCGCTCGTGATCGGGCTGGTAGCGGCCGTGGAGGGATTGAGCGTGAAGGGCAGTGCGGAGTCGCTCGGACAGCAGACGACGGCGTCCGTCGTGAAATCGATCTTCCTGGTGATCGTGCTCGACGGGTTGTTCGCGGTCTTCTTCGCCTCGATCGGGATGTAACCATGGCCGACACGCCAGCGATCCATATCCGCGACCTCGTGGTCGGATTCGGTCAGAAGATCGTCCTCGACCACCTCGACCTCGACGTGAACGACGGCGAAATTCTCGGCCTCGTGGGTGCGTCCGGGGGCGGAAAGTCGGTACTGATGCGGACATTGGTCGGCCTGCTGCCGAAGCGGAGCGGGGAGATCGATTTCGCGGGCGCCAGCGATAACGAACGCCACCGGGGTGTCCTGTTCCAGCAGGGAGCGCTGTTCTCGGCCTTGACGGCTCGGCAGAACATTCAGTTTCCGTTGCGCGAGCAGGCGCGGCTTTCACCAAGGCTGCTGGACGAAGTCGCGGATGCGAAGCTCGAGATGGTTGGCTTGACGCGCGAAGACGGCGACAAGTTTCCGTCCGAGCTTTCGGGCGGCATGACCAAGCGTGTGGCGCTGGCGCGGGCACTGGCACTTGATCCCTCGCTCTTGTTTCTCGATGAGCCAACGTCCGGTCTCGATCCCATCGCTGCGGGCGAATTCGATGCCCTGATTCGAACGCTACACCGGACGCTGCGCTTTACCGTGTTCATGGTGACGCACGACCTGAACAGTCTGCAGGCCATCTGCGACCGCGTCGCCGCGCTTGCCGACGGCCGGATCGCCGCAATCGGCCGGCTGTCATCGGTGCTCAAGTCCGATCACCCTTGGGTCCAGGCCTACTTTCATGGCGCCCGGGCGCAGAAGCTGGGCCTCGGCAACTAGGCAGAAAGAGACGCATATGGAAATCCGCGCGCCCTATATCGTCGTTGGTGCATTCGTGTTATCGGCGATCGTCGCCGTGTTCGGCTTCGTCTACTGGCTGAACAATGTCGGGGGGATTGGGAAACGGCAGACATATCAGCTGGTTTTCGCCGATCCGGTGCCCGGGTTGCTGGTCGGGGCGGGCGTCCTTTTCAATGGCATCCGCGTCGGCGAAGTGACCGCGCTTGAACTGGTTGCGGACCGTCCGCGCGAGGTTCACGCCACGATCGCAGTCGCCGAACGTACGCCGGTGCATAGCGATACGCGCGTCGGCCTCGATTTCCAGGGACTGACCGGTGTTCCGGTGATCGCGCTCGAAGGCGGCGATGATCCCCAGGCGCCGCCGGCGCGCGAACCGCTGGTGGCCGAAAAGGGCGCCGGGCGGAGCATGACGCAGGCCGCCCGCGATGCACTACGTCGGGTCGATGCCGTCCTGTCCGAGAATGCCGCGCCGCTACACAGCACGATCGACAATCTCAGCACGTTCGCCGACGGGCTCGCGCGCAACACGCCGAAGCTCGATGGAATCGTGGCCGGACTCGAACGCATGACCGGCGGCGGCGCGCCCGCACCGCGCAAGGTGGCGTACGACCTTCATGCGGTGGACAGCTTCGGCGCGCGACGCCATGCGAATCTGCCCGAGCAGCTGGTCATGGCGGAGCCGACCGCGATCGCACGCTTGCAGACCCAGCGCTTCCTGTTCACTCCGGATGAGGAAACTCAGGGATTCGAAGGTGCGCAATGGAGCGATAGTCTCCCAGTGCTGGTGCAGGCGCGGTTGCTGCAGAGCTTCGAGAATTACGACGTCGACCATGCGCCACTGCGAGCCGACAGTGGTGTAGAGGGTACGCCGCGCCTGCTGATCGACCTGCGTCGGTTCGAAATTGTGCAGGGAGCCCAACCGCGCGCCACGATCTCCTTCTCCGCGAAGATCGTGGATCGAAATGGTCAGGTAAAGGCCGCAAAGCTTCTCGAGGGATCCGAAGGAGTTAACTCGCTCACACCGTCGGAGGCGGCAGCCGCATTCGATCGGGCTTTCGGCAATCTCGCAAGAGAGCTCGTGATGTGGGTTTCGGCAACGGACTAGCGACCCTTGCGCAGCAGGCTGCGGCAGTGTCGCGCAATACTGACTTCCTCATTGGTCGGAATGACCAGTACGTCGACCGGGCTGCCCTTCGCGGCAATGCGTTGTTCGCCTTGCACATTTGCTGTCGTATCGATGCTGACGCCGAGCCAGGAGAGGCGATCGCAAACGCGTTGTCGGACGTCCGCGGCATGCTCGCCAATGCCGCCGGTGAACACCAGGCCGTCGAGGCCGGCAAGGGTATTTGCCATCACGGCGACTTCTGCGGCAACACGAAATGTGAAGAGATCGACGGCTTCACGGGCCGCAGGCTCGTGGCTCGCCAGCAGGGCGCGCATGTCGGCTGACACCCCTGAAACGCCGAGCAGACCCGAACCTTCGTACAGCAAATGTTGTACGTCATCGACCGACATCTTTTCTTCCTGCATGAGATAAAGCAGCACGCCGGGATCTATCGTTCCACAGCGAGTCCCCATGACGAGACCGTCGAGCGGGGTCAATCCCATGGTGGTGTCGACGCTGTTGCCCTTCTGCAAGGCACAGAGACTCGCGCCGTTGCCGAGATGCGCCACGACGACGCGCTTGTCCGCCCATTGCGGCGCGATCGCGGCGAGTTGGCTCGCGACGTATTCGAAGGAGAGGCCGTGGAAGCCGTAGCGGCGGATGCCGCGCTCCTCAAACTGCCGCGGGATGGCAAAGCGGCTGGCCGGCGGCGCCAGGCCGTGATGGAAGGCCGTGTCGAAGCAGGCGATCTGTGTCAGCTCCGGCCGCAGCGCCAGCACGACGCGGACCGGCGCCAGGCAGCGCGGCTGGTGCAGCGGCGCAAGCGGCGTCAGCGCCTCCAGCGCGGCGATAGTCTGCCCAGTGATGACGACCGGCCGATAGAAAGCACGCCCGCCATGGACGATACGATGGCCGACGGCGGCGAGCCCGCCGCCGGCGAGATAGTCCTCGATCCAGGCAAATACGTCGTTGAACAGACCGTTGTCCTCCGGCGTGCCGCTCGTGCGACGCTTCTCGAACAGCTGCCTGCCTGAGGCATCGCTTACCACGATGCGCGGGACTTTCTCCTGCTCATCGAGCAAGCCCCTGCATTGCAGCTTTGGCTCGGCTGGCGTTATGTCGAACAGGCCGAACTTGACGCTGGACGAACCGGCGTTGAGCACCAGGACGCTGTCGGGCATAGACCGTCTCTCTCGCGCGTTCGCTGCCTCAGTCAACGGATTTGTGGTCTGTCGTACCGTAGGGGCCAGACCCAGTCACGGATCTGTGGCATGTCCTCGCCATGCTCGCGCACGTAGCGGGTGTGCTCGGTCAGCGCGTCACGGAATCGCTGCTTGACGTGGGCTGCCGCGATGTCGAGCCCCGGCACGCGCTCGATTGCCTCGATGGCGAGATGGAAGCGGTCGAGGCCATTCAACACCACCATGTCAAACGGGGTCGTGGTGGTGCCCTCCTCCGCGAAGCCCCGCACGTGCATTCCGTCGTGATTGGTGCGGCGGTAGGTCAGGCGATGGATCAGATAGGGATAGCCGTGATAGGCGAAGACGACAGGCTTGTCGCGCGTGAACAGGCTGTCGAAGTCGCGGTCGGACAGGCCGTGCGGATGCTGCTCCATCGGCTGCAGCGTCATCAGGTCAACCACGTTGACGACGCGGATCTTCAGTTCCGGCAGCGCCTTGCGGAGCAGGTCGACGGCGGCGAGCGTCTCCAGCGTCGGAACGTCGCCGGCGCAGGCCATCACCACGTCCGGCTCAGCGTTGGGGGGCTCGGTGCCCGCCCAATCCCATATCCCGATGCCGGCTTCGCAATGGGTGATTGCCGCACGCATCGAAAGCCATTGCGGGGCAGGCTGCTTTCCCGCCACGATCACATTGATGCGATCATAGGTACGCAAGCAGTGATCGCCGACCCAGAGCAGGGTGTTGGCATCGGGCGGAAAGTAGACGCGGACGATGTCGGCCTTCTTGTTAGTGACGAGATCGACGAAGCCGGGATCCTGATGACTGAATCCGTTGTGGTCCTGACGCCACACATGCGAGGTGAGGAGATAGTTCAGCGACGCGATCGGTCGCCGCCAGGGCAGCGCACGCGAGACCTTCAGCCATTTGGCGTGCTGGTTGAACATTGAATCCACGATGTGGATGAAGGCTTCATAGCAGGAAAAGAAGCCGTGCCGGCCCGTGAGCAAGTAGCCTTCGAGCCAGCCCTGGCAAAGATGCTCGCTCAGGACTTCCATCACGCGGCCGTCATGGGCGAGGTGGACGTCGTAAGGCTCGATGCCTTCCATCCAGACCCGGTCGGTAGCCTCGAATACCGCGTCGAGCCGGTTGGACGCGGTTTCGTCCGGACCCATGATGCGGAAAATGCGGGCCTCCGCATTCAGCTCCACGACCTCGCGCAAGAACTTGCCGAGTTCTCGCGTCGCTTCGGCGACGGTGTTGCCCGGAGCGCCGACCTCGACCGCATACGCACGGAAATCCGGCAGCTTCAGCTCACGCTTCAGGAGGCCGCCATTCGCGTGCGGGTTGGCACCCATACGACGGGCGCCTGCGGGCGCAAGGGTTTGCAATTCAGCTACGAGCCGCCCGTTTGCATCGAACAGGCTTTCTGGCTCGTAGCTCCTCATCCAATGCTCGAGCAATTTCAGATGCTCGGCGTTGCCGCGGGGGTTGGCGATCGGCACCTGATGCGCGCGCCAGAAGCCTTCGACCTTCAACCCGTCGACTTCCTTCGGTCCCGTCCAGCCCTTCGGGCTGCGCAGCACGATCATCGGCCATCGCGGCCGCTTGAGGCCGCCGGTCTGCTGGCGCGCAGCCTGCTGGATAGAGCGGATGCTGCCGAGCGCGGTGTCGAGCGTGTCGGCCATCAAGCGATGCATGGCGTGCGGATCGTCGCCTTCGACGAATAGCGGCTCGTAGCCGTAGCCAGCGAAGAGGCTACGGACTTCCTCGTCATCCATTCGCCCCAGCACGGTGGGATTGGCAATCTTGTAGCCATTGAGGTGCAGGATTGGCAGCACTGCGCCGTCATGCTTCGGGTTCAAGAACTTGTTGGAATGCCAGGAGGCCGCGAGCGGGCCGGTCTCCGCCTCGCCGTCGCCGACGACGCAAACGGCGATCAAATCGGGGTTGTCGAACGCCGCGCCATATGCGTGAACCAGCGCATAGCCGAGTTCACCGCCTTCGTGGATCGAGCCGGGTGTTTCCGGCGCGGCGTGGCTTGGAATGCCGCCGGGGAAGGAGAATTGACGGAACAGCTTGCGCAAGCCGTCCAAGTCGCGCGTCACCTCCGGATAGAGCTCCGTGTAGGTGCCTTCGAGATAGGTGTTCGCGACCATGCCGGGGCCGCCATGGCCGGGACCGCAGATATAGATGACGTTGAGATCGGAAGTGCGGATTGCACGATTGAGGTGGGCATAGATGAAGTTGAGCCCCGGCGTGGTGCCCCAATGCCCGAGCAGGCGCGGCTTGATGTGCTCCGGCTTCAGTGGCTCTCTCAGAAGCGGATTCGCGAGCAGGTAGATTTGTCCGACGGAAAGATAATTGGCGGCTCGCCAATAGCGGTCGAGCAGCACAAGATCGTCCGCCCGCGCTTGCTCGTTTGGAGTGGTCGCAGATTGCATATGTCGCTCTCCCGGGATTCAAAGATGACCTCGGACGCCGCTATCGGTTCCACGTTAGAGGGCGAATATGACGGGAATGGCTTGAGCCAGCTCAAAGATGCACTCCAATTCAAGCCGAAACGGCAACGTTGCTGCCAACGTCTATCCAATCCTGGCGTCCAGGGAAGGAAGGTTCGAAAGTGGAACCGGCTCCTTCGAGGCAAGGCTTGCTCGCGCTCCCAGGAGTTCCGGCGGCGGTTATCTCAGGGCCATCTCTGGAGGCCGCGCGTTGACCCGGAGTGACGTCGCGCGCCCGTGAGCAATACGCGTTGTCTCCCGGCTGTCCGGCCAACTTCTTAGCGTCATGCGGCGAGACAAAAGATGCCCGGCAAAAGCCGAGCATTGGATATCAAGACAACCTCAGGGAGAATGGTTACATTGAACCATGCCGCGCCGGGCGACGATTTGAGCTAGCGCAGTGAATCGCAGAGTCGTCCTTACCGAGAATCAGGACGACGGTTCCTGCTCCAAGTCGTTTGGTACCATGCCATATGTCCTCAGCACGGTCGTTCTCGTCCCCGGATGGCCGGTACGGACGACTGCCGCAGCACCAGCGTGGCCGAACGTCTTCCATAAGTGCTTGGCGTGCTCAATCGCCGCGGCTGGGCTGGCGCATTTGGCCTGCTGGCCCGGGACGAGTTCGCCACCGGTCCGGTCGTACGGCAGGGCAATGAAGTGCGCGATCTCGTCCATCGATGGCCCTTTCTCGTTCGGTCGACTTCACCCAGAAAATGATGGTTCGGAAGGCTATCTTGATCTCCCTCGGCCCATTTCGCTTGATCCGGATCAAGGCGGAATGGCGCATTTCGTTGCTGTTGATTGGCTCGAAAGGGAGTTTGCTCGCAATTTGAGCTTCCTTCGCTCGAATATGACTGCTCATGGTGATGGGAAACCTCGTGCACTTTCCGGCATCGCGTCGGGCTGACCACGAACAGGTTGGTGTCAGGGGTGGATATTCGCCATTCCATCCGCCAAGTGCTGTTGATGCTCGAACTGGCAACTGCTTCAGATCGGCGGTCTGGTTGAGGTATGTCCGGCCGGAAAGGCCAGGACGAAGCTGGTATCGGCCGAAGCGGTTGAAACTGGCCGACGGGCGTCGGAAATGCACGACGGATCGACGGCAATCGCGGAGAATGTGGCCGAGCTGCGCGATGTCGATCGCCGGCGTTCGTCGCGCGTCGCGCTTCGACGATCCGGCACCTTGGTCTGGCGCGGGGAGACCAAGCGTATCGAGACCCGCGATGTGTCGATGGAGGCAGTCGGTCGAGTATGCAGCGGTAGGCGAACTCGTCGAACTGACGATTGATGGGCTCTCATTCCGGCTTGGCGGTGTCGTGAGGTGTATGGATCGCGGCTCGGTGTTGATCAACCTGAATCCGTCGGCGGAAATCGAGCAAGAGTTGGTTTCGGTGCTCTCGAGCGAGCGTGCGCGCTCGGCAGCAGCTTGAGGCTAGAGCCCGGCAGCGATCGCGATCCGCATCAATTCCGACATGCTGCGCACATTGGTCTTGGCCATCAAGTTAGCCCGGTAGACCTCGACTGTTCGTGGGCTGATGCCAAGGTCGTGGGCGATCACCTTGTTGATCTTGCCCGCCACGAGCCCTCGCAGAACGTCACGTTCGCGCGGCGAGAGATCCACCAGGCGAGCCTCGGCCTCGCGCTTGACCGTACCGTCGGCGGGGGCCGCCGACTGTGTTTGCAAGGCTTCGCTGATTGCACGCAAGAGCGCCTCGTCCTCGAACGGTTTTTCGATGAAGTCAACCGCGCCTGCCTTCATCGCCTCGACCGCGAGTGCGACGTCTCCATGGCCAGTCATCAGAATGACCGGGCATGCGACCGCGTCGTCCTTGAGTTTGCGGACCAATTCGAGGCCGCTCATGCCGGGCATACGGATATCAGATACAATGCAGTCGACCGTGCTGCTCTTGAGCTGATCGAGAAAATCGGTTGCCGTCTCATAGGTGGTTACGGCAAAGCCGTTGACGTCGAGCAGGAAAGCCAACGAGTCCCGCATCGCTGGGTCATCGTCGATCACGAGAATTGTACGTCGCGTTGTCATGCTTCCTCTCCGTCCTCCGCGAACGGGAGGATGAACTGAAAAACGGTGCCGCCGCCAGCGTTTGGTATCACATCGATGCGTCCGCCATGGGATTCAATGATGGTCCGGCAGATCGAAAGGCCGACGCCCATGCCATGCTCCTTGGTCGTGATAAAGGGCTGAAATAAGCGATCGGCGATATCGGGGCTGATGCCCGGGCCAGTATCGGCGATAGTGAACGTCGCAACACCGTTAGTCTTGGTGACGCCGACGGTCAATTCGCGGCGCGGGCCCGAGGCCATCGCCTCGATCGCGTTGCGAACCAGGTTGAGCACGACCTGCTGAATCTGGATTTTGTCGACGATGATCGGGGGCATGTCCCGGTCGCTGCGGATCGCTACCCGGACGCCTTGCTCCTTGGCGCCAAGCAGTGCTAGTGCGACGGCTTCTTCGAGCAGGGTGGCCGGGCTCTCCAGCGAGTGTTGGGTCTCGCCCTTGGCGACAAATTCGCGCAGACGCTTGATTATGTCGCCGGCACGGAGCGCTTGCTGGCCGGCCCGCTCGAGTGCATCCTGAATGCGGGTGGCATCCGGTGTGCCCGACGCCAGCAGCGCCCTCGCGCCGCGCATGTAGTTGGTGATGGCTGACAGCGGCTGGTTGATCTCATGCGCGATTGAGGACGCCATCTCACCCATGGCGGTCAATCGCGAGACGTGGACCAGTTCGGATTGCAGCTCCTGGAGCCGCCGTTCCTGCGCACGGCGCTCGGTGAGATCGCGGATAAAGCCGGTGAAGAAGCGCTCTCCGCGTACCTTGGCTTCGCCGACGGCGAGTTCCATTGGAAACGTCGAGCCATCGCTTCGTTCTCCGACAACGATGCGGCCGATGCCGATGATGCGGCGCTCGCCGGTCGTAAGGTAACGCTCGAGATACCGGTCGTGCTCGCCGCGGTACGGCTGGGGCATCAGGCCCGAAACGTTCTTTCCGACGACCTGGTCCGCTTTCCAGCCAAACAGGCGCTCGGCTGCCGCACTGAAGGAGCGAATGATACCGTGGTCGTCGATCACGATCATGGCATCAGGGACCGTGTCGAGGATCGATTGCAGATGGGCCTGGCGATTACGTGCCTGATCGCTCTCTTTCAGTAGCCGGTCGCCCATAAAGCCAAGGATCGGTCCGAGAACAGCGAAGCAAGCGATATCGATCAAATTCGCAGGTTCAGTGACCAGGCTCCTGCCGAGGAACTTGGCGCTGATGACAAGGCAGAGCACTGTGGTGACGATCGCCGGACCACGACCGCCGGCGAACGCGGCAAACAGCACGGCCGGGACAAAGATGATCGTGAAAGTCCGGTCCTCGAAATAGTTATCAAGCCCGGCGCGCACCGCGAACACGAGCGCGGCCGCTGCCGCGGCAGTGCCATAGCGGTACCAGATGCGGTCGGACATATTCCCCCGGCAAAGTCCTCAATTTGTTCCATACTACAACGTTCGGACGGTTGAAGCCAACGGCCGCTCGGTATGGGCCGGTTGAGGCGGCGAGGACAGGCCTATTTGGCCCAAGCGCGCCAATGTGTGGGCTGCACCAAGATGCGTTCGGCGGTCCCCGCCTTCGCCCAGCCGCCATGAATGCGGCGACACGGAAAAACGAGCTTATGAATCGCGTTACCCTCGATCACGGCGAGTTCGAGGTCCCGATTGAAGGGGGCCGTCGCGACCCCCTCCCATGTCTCGCTGACGCCGGCATCTGGGCGCTCTGGAGTGTCGCGTGTTGGCACGTCAGGCCGCCTTCTGAGTAGCCTCGTCGACACCGCTGGTCTTTCGTGCAAAGAGGTTCAGCTCGATCGTGCCCAGCGAACGCGCGGTCTCGATGGCGTACGTCGCGTCGTTCGCGCTGCGCGCGGTAACGCCCTTGGCCCAGTCCTGCAGAGCCGTGATCTTCTCGGCGACCGAGGCGGTGGAATTGAACCTGCGGAAGAGCTCCCAAGCCTCGTTCGATTCGATCTGGATCTGCTCGAACCAGTGCTGATTCGCCTCGATCAGTTTTTCCGAGAATTCCGACTGGACGGCCATCGCCCGCTTCGCGTAGCTCTGAATGGCATCGGAGACGGGTCGGACTTCGTTTCGCTCTGTCATGCTCAAAATCCTTCGTTGGGGGAGGCCCTTGCTTCCCATATGGGCGTCGCTTGCGTGTTGATATGCGTCAACTCGACAGCTTCCGGCCCGCGCCGGTCCTAGCGACCAACCTAGCTGCGCTTGGGATCGACGACTGCGTCGGTTCGCAGGTTGATGAAGTGGACGCCATCACAGGCTGCGCAGCGGATCGAATGCAGATCGTCAGCCTGAGATTCGGACGCCTCACCGGGAAGCAGAGTTTGGACGCGATTACCGGTAGTCGGGCATGAAAAGATAATGGGGCGCCAAGCCCTTCGGTCTGCCATTTGCACAATCCTGACGGAACAACATCATCCTGCGGCACGCGTCGTGCCGCATTGACGTACGTCAAAATTCCGGGTGAACGGTCGAGGCGGCGCCGACAGCCTAGAACGGGCGGCGGCGATGGAACTGGACAGGGCTTGGCTTGGCCTGTTGGCTAAGCGAAGGCCGCTTTGCCTGCAAGATCATCCGGACGATGGCCACGACAGCGATCGCGAGCGCTCCGATCGAGGCGAGCAGGTTCTGCAACATGAGCTTGTTCTCCCGACTAACTGCCAACGTCTTCGATCATCGGGCGTGGCGCCTTGATTCCCGTCAAAGGAGGCATTGAGGGAGATCAAGACGAATGGGCCGATCTTGTGTGAGCTTGCGGTGAGTCCTGAAAAGGAGAATGGCGATGCGCGCGCATCAGATCATGGCGAGACATGTCGTCACTGTTGGAACCGAGACCTCCATTCTCGATGCCGCCAAGCTGATGATGGATCACCATATCAGCGGCCTGCCGGTGGTCGATCCGTCTGGAAGACTGGTCGGCATCCTGTCGGAGAGCGACTTCTTGCGGCGAAGCGAGATCGGCACGCAACGCCGGCGTGGCCGCTGGCTTCAGTTCCTTCTCGGCTCCGGTTATGCAGCCGCGGACTTTGTCCACGAGCGCGGGCGGAAGGTCGGGGAGATCATGTCGTGTGATCCCGTTACCGTGACGGAAGAAGCGCCCCTGCCTGATCTGGTCGATCTCATGGAGAAGACCGGCGTCAAACGGCTGCCTGTGATGCGCGAGGGGCGGCTCGTTGGCCTCGTGACGCGCGCGGATCTGCTGCGGGCGGTCGCGTCCATCGCGCACCAGGTTCCGGATCCCACGGCGGATGACGAGCACATCCACAATCGCATCGTGCGGGCAATCGACGGTGCAAATTGGTGTCCGCTCGGGCTGCAAGTCTCGGTGCGCAACGGCGTGGTGCACCTCCGGGGGATCATCATGGACGAGCGGGCTAGGCAGGCGGCAATTGTCGCCGCGGAGAATGTCGCCGGCGTAAAGGAAGTGCACGATCATCTGTGCTACGTAGATACTTATTCCGGCTACTATATCCAATCCGCCGAAGACGAACGGGCAGCTGAAGGGAAAGCAGCAAAGGAGACGGCAGGATGATCGTTCGCCCCGCAATCATTCTGATCCCGTTGCTGGCGACCGCGGTGGTCAGCGCCGAAGTCGTCGGATTTAGCGCAACGCTGCTGGTGATCTGTGCGATCGTGGGCTTTGCGATCGCCGCCGGATGGACCGTCCGCGGCAAGGCGACGTCAATACCGGCGGTCCGGCCGTCATCCCCGGACTGGACATCTCACCGCAAGTAGCACCTCGTCCGATCTGGTCTCAGTTCCGGATGATGAGACCCGGACGTCGCGGGAAACGCGTCACCCGTGGTTGCGGTCGCGGTCGTCCAAGGGGTTGGCCGCCCCGGGTATCCTCCGCAACAAGACAGCCGCCCCTCGGAGCATGCCGTTGCGACAGATCAATACGGGCGTCTCGCACCAATGGCAGCATGAGCAAGGAATCAGCCCATGCGAGGGTGCCATGACATCATTTGACGTTCGTTTCATCAAAACCGTTTGCGACGATACCGGCCATGAACATCGCGCCTGCCAGGCAGCGTTCAAGGTCGACGCTGTCTCACTTTCTGCGGCCGCACAGCTGGCCGAAGCCGACTTTTGCAGACAGAAGGGTGTCCGCGACTGGACGATCTTTGCCGACTCCATGGAGCTTCGAACGCCGCCGCCATTGCCATCAGCCTGGGGTGGCTAATGATCTTGCGCGGCGGTCGCGATCGATTGCCGAGACATCGCGCGTTTGACCAAGATCAAATCGGAGATCGGGTCCTTCCGCTAGAGGTCGAGAGCCAAGATGGGGCTAGAAGAAATGACCGACCGATCAGAAGGCAACAGCTCGCCGCAATTCGAGAGTCTTCTCGCCCGCTTGCGGGTCTTTCTTGCGCGTCGACACGAGTTCGATCTGTTGACCGCCAGGGAGGTCGACGAGATCGCTCACGATCTCAATCTCTCGACGCCGGACCTTCGTGCGCTTGCCCGCGAGCAAGGCTTGCCGGAGCTGCTCAGCAAGCGTCTCGAACATGCAGGCTTGTCCGAGCAGATGCTAGCTTCTTCCCATTGCGATGTGTTGCGTGATCTGCAGCGAGTGTGCGGTCTATGTCGTGAGAAGGCACGTTGCGCCGAGGATCTCGCGCGGGAGCGGCGAGCCAGCCCGGCAAAATATTGTCCGAACGAAATGACCCTGACCGCGCTGAGCCGCGGCGCTAGCGGCGCGCGGCATGGCACCGGAATTGATACCGATCAAGCAGCTGGCAGCGAGACTGTGATTTCCTTGACGTCATCGCACTCAAAGAAAGCCTCCACATGACAGGTTCATCCTCCGCTTCAAAGTCGATGACGATGGGCGAAGCCGGCTTGGTGTCGGCACTCGCAGTTTTTGCCTTCGTTAGCTTTCTGGGTGCGGCGATGGGGCACGATGCGGCGTTCAGTTTTCATGCGTCGCTTGCTTGCGCAGCCAGCCTGATCTCCGTGGTCATGATCGGCAATCGCTACCTTGACCGTCCGGCCCAACTGCCTCCAGCGGAGGTCGGCGGGCGTCCCAATTACAACCTAGGCCCGATCAAGTTCGCGTCCGCCATGGCGATGTTCTGGGGCATCGCGGGTTTCACTGTGGGCCTGATCATCGCCATGCAGCTGGCCTGGCCGACACTTAATTTCGATCTGCCCTGGACGACATTCGGCCGCCTGCGGCCGCTGCATACGTCGGCCGTGATCTTCGCGTTCGGCGGCAACGTCCTGATCGCAACATCGTTCTATGTCGTGCAAAAGACCTGCCGCACTCGCCTTGCAGGCGACCTGTCGCCCTGGTTCGTCGTGGTCGGCTACAATTTCTTCATCCTGATCGCCGGCACTGGCTACCTGCTCGGTGTGACCCAGTCGAAGGAATACGCCGAGCCGGAATGGTACGCCGACTTCTGGCTGACGATCGTCTGGGTGACGTATCTGCTCGTGTTCCTGATGACGCTGGTGAAGCGCAAGGAGCCGCATATCTTCGTCGCCAACTGGTTCTACCTGGCGTTCATCATCACGATCGCGGTGCTGCATCTCGGCAACAATCCCGCGCTGCCGGTATCCTTCCTCGGCTCGAAGTCCTACATCGCCTGGGGCGGTGTGCAGGATGCGATGTTCCAGTGGTGGTACGGCCACAACGCGGTCGGGTTCTTCCTGACCGCCGGCTTCCTGGCGATCATGTACTATTTCATTCCGAAGCGGGCGGAGCGTCCGGTCTATTCATACCGGCTTTCGATCATCCATTTCTGGGCGCTGATCTTCCTCTACATCTGGGCCGGCCCGCATCATCTGCACTACACGGCGCTGCCCGACTGGGCGCAGACGCTCGGCATGACATTCTCGATCATGCTCTGGATGCCGTCCTGGGGCGGCATGATCAACGGCTTGATGACGCTGTCGGGCGCCTGGGACAAGCTGCGCACCGATCCCGTGCTGCGCATGATGGTGGTGTCGGTCGCGTTTTACGGCATGTCGACCTTCGAAGGTCCGATGATGTCGATCAAGGTGGTCAATTCGCTGAGCCACTACACCGACTGGACCATCGGCCATGTGCATTCCGGCGCATTGGGCTGGGTCGGCTTCGTGTCGTTCGGCGCGCTGTACTGCCTCGTCCCATGGCTCTGGAATCGCCAGCTTTACAGCCTGAAGCTGGTCAACTGGCACTTCTGGATCTCGACCATCGGCATCGTGCTCTACATCTCCGCAATGTGGGTATCGGGAATCCTGCAGGGCCTGATGTGGCGCGCCTACACCTCGCTCGGATTCCTCGAATACTCCTTCATCGAGTCCGTCGAGGCCATGCATCCCTTCTACATCATCCGCGCGGCCGGCGGCGCGCTGTTCCTGGTCGGCGCTCTGATCATGGCCTTCAATCTCTGGATGACGGTCAATGCCGGCCGAGCCAGCGAAACTGAGGGCGCAAGTGCTCTCCAGCTTGCCGAATAGGTCACGACATGTCTCTCTGGAATCGACACAAGATCTTTGAGAAGAACTCGATCATCCTGATGATCGGCATTCTTGTCGTCATTGCGATCGGCGGGCTGGTCGAGATCACGCCGCTGTTCTATCTGAAGAGCACAATCGAGGCGGTCGACGGCGTGCGGCCCTATACGCCGCTCGAACTCGCCGGCCGCAACATCTATGTCCGCGAGGGCTGCTATCTCTGTCATTCGCAGATGATCCGCCCGCTGCGCGACGAGGTCGAGCGCTATGGCCACTATTCGCTCGCGGCCGAGAGCATGTACGATCATCCATTCCAGTGGGGCTCCAAGCGCACGGGACCGGATCTTGCTCGGGTCGGCGGCAAGTACTCCGACGACTGGCACGTCACGCACCTGATCAATCCGCGCTCGATCGTTCCGCAGTCGGTGATGCCCGGGTACCCATCGCTCGCGAAGACGGAACTCGATCCGTCCGACGCTGCCGCTCATCTGCGGACCAGCCGCGCCGTCGGGGTGCCCTATACCGATGAGCAGATCGCCAACGCGGCCGCCGATCTCAAGGCGCAAGTCGATCCCGACAGCCCTGGCTCCGATGCGTTCCAGAAGCGCTATCCGAAGGCGGTGCTTCGCAACTTCGACGGCAAGGCCGGCAGTCCGACCGAGCTCGACGCGCTGATCGCCTATTTGCAGATGCTCGGCACGCTCGTCGACTTCAAGCTCTACAACGAAAAAG